>NZ_JBFBND010000036.1:0-45560 GCF_040702905.1 Kineococcus sp. NPDC059986
ACGCCACGTCAGCCTCTGCCCGTGGCGCATCACCGCGATCATCGCCACGGCCCTCGTCCTCAGCCAGATGGAGAACCGCTACTGACAAAGGCTCAGTGCGTGACAAAGCGATTCCAGCGCTCACCTCGGAACGAATTCACCGCACGGGTCACCGGCTCAGCGTGCAGCCACATGACGCATCGCCGGTGAAGACACGTCGCGCCGTAGTGTCTCCGACACCACAACGCAGTGTTGTGGCACGTGTGGTCGAGGTCGAGACCCTCCGGGATGTCTCTAACCATGAACTCATAGATCCACCGGTGCGCGAGCACCACCTTCTTGGCGGAGGGGACGTAGAAGTGTCCGTACCCCCTGCTGACGGCCCCCGTCCAGTGCCAGCAACCGTCGTTCGGACCGCCGACCACCACCTCGACGCGCCGGAAGAACGCTTCCTCGTCCGATCTGCCGACCCGACGGTCGGTACGACGTGGAACCTTCTGCGACTGGAACCGGGATTTGCACAGCGATGAGCAGAAGCGACGATGCCGTCCTCGACCGCTGTACACGATCTCGGCGCCACAGGAGCTGCAGTTCGTCATACCTCGCAGATCGACGGCTCCCGGCGTGAAACGAAGAACTGCATACCAGCCACGCGCTTGCAGGTGATCAAGCATTCGTACACACGATCTGGCGTCATCGTGCCCATCGGTGCGGCGAAGTCCGCGGCGCACGAGGCCATCGTCGCCCGCATCACCGGCGCGAGCCTCGTCGCCACCCAGATGCACGACGCGATGAAGACGGACGAACTCTTCGGCCAGATCGACATGCCCGACTACGACAAGGAGGGCCGGTGGGTGCGCAACACCACCGGCTACCTGCCCGACGCGCACCTGGCGATGGTCCAGGAGATCGACAAGGGCGAGCACATGCTCCGCTCCCTGCTGCGG
Source organism: Kineococcus sp. NPDC059986 (assembly GCF_040702905.1). NCBI lineage: Bacteria > Bacillati > Actinomycetota > Actinomycetes > Kineosporiales > Kineosporiaceae > Kineococcus > Kineococcus sp. NPDC059986. Next base: position 927 of record NZ_JBFBND010000036.1, read on the forward strand.
GTGGCGAACGAGCGGCGCTGGCGCAACGGCGACGTCGAACTGGCGCTGCCGCTCATCACGATGGTGGCGTCGGCCAACGAGGTGCTCCCCGAACACCTCGCGCCCGTCTGGGACCGCTTCCTGATCCGCGAGACCGTCACCTACATCGCCGAGTTCGACAACTTCAAGGCCATGGTGACCGGCGCGGGCGTCCCCGAGCAGCCCACGACGATCACCTTGGCCGAGTTGCAGGGCGCCTCGAACTTCGTCTGCTCATCACCGTCCTCGACATCATCCTGGACATGCTGTTCGAGGTCCACGTCGAGCTCCACAGCCGTAGCGTCGTCGTCGCCAACCGCCGCAGGAAGGACAGCGTGGGCCTGCTCCGGGCCGGCGCGTCCTGGCCAGGTTTCGTCTCCGCATGTCTCAGGAATCTCCGCGTGGCACCCCGGGCGGTACTCATCCGTCTTGAGCCTCCTCACCGACAGGAAGGGGGAGTGTGCGGGAAGCGCCCTCTTCCACTCCTTCTACCCCAGGATCTGTTTGATGACGTGGAGCAACAACACCAGCATCTGCCCCGCCCTCCGTTTCCCTCCCAGTTCAGAGGGGGTCAGGACAGCTCTCTCCCTGCCAGGCCAAGCCGATGGAGGTGCACTTGCGATCACGACTGCTGACGAAGTTCACGATGATCATGACGAGAGTGGCCTTCACGGTTCTTGCGACCGGCGGGCGGCGGCAGCCCCCTCCGCCGCACCACGGCGTCGATGAAGGGGTTGAAGGGGGCGGTGTCACACACCGCCCCCTTGCGAACCTACTCGCCCTCTTCCTCCCCGAGCGTCCATTCCCAACCGCCGAGACCCATCTTCGCGGTGTCCACTCCCGCTCGGGCCCTGGCCCGCTTGACCGTGTCCTTCGAGAAGCCCAGCGCCTCACCAGCACGCAGGACGTCCTTCGCTCCTGCCCGCCCCCCGTTCTCCGTCAGGTAGTGGCGCAACCACTTCACGACCCTGTCGACGCGGGCGGTGCGCCCTTCCGAGAACGCCGTCCCCTCGAGGAGCTCGTCTGCCGTCATGTCGGTGGGTTCGGACTCCCACTGGATGCGCGCCACGTCGTGGGTCTCGGAGGTCACGATGCGGTACGCCATCGCGCGGGGTTTGGGGGCGATGTTCATCTTCTGGCAGACCATCACGCGGCGCTCCTAGTCTCGGGGGTCCGGTCCGATCAGGAAGGTAGCCCGAGCGGCTCCGATGATGCCGATGCTGCCACCGCCCCGGTACAAGGCGTTGTCGCCGGTCCGCTTGTTCAGGTGCCGGATGAGCACGATGAGGCACCCGGTCCGATCTGCGACGCCCGCGAGGGGCGTGAGCACGCTCCGCACGCCCTGGTCGCTGTTCCCGTTCACGGTCGGGTCCAGGTACGCCGCCAGGACGTCCACCACCATCATCTCGACGTTGAACTCTCGGATGCGTCGCTCGATGTTCCCGACGTCGCGCGGCAGGATGACCTCCCGCTGGCTACCTCCCCCGCGGACGCGATGTCGACCGACGTCAGGATCTTGACGTTCGCCTCGTCAGCCCCCGCGACGACGAACCGCGGTTTGATGGTGTCCCCCAGCCCGTCCTCGGCGGACAAGAGCATCACGACGCCAGGCGCAGTTCCCACCTGTCCGTCGGGCCAGGGGGCTCCCACCGTCACCCGAGCCATGAGGTCGATGAATCCGCTCGACTTGCTGGCAGAAGGGTCGCCTTCGACGACGACGAGCTTGCCGGCCGGCAGGTAGCCGGGCCACAGCCAGTGGACCGGTTCGACCTCGACGTCCGCGAGGCTGAGGATCCCGACCGGGTTCGAGTCCTCGGCCGTCAGGGGGCCCACGTCAGCACAGTCGTCCGTCAGGGCGACGGGTGCGAGCTCCTCGATGGCGTACCCGGCGTCGAGGTGGTCGCTGAGGTCCTTTCCGCTCCTGCTTTCCAGGATCTCGCAGGGGATGTTCGCCTTCACCAAGCGCTGGACGATGCTGGCGGCGTGGCCCTGCCCCGCCGCGTCTCGGTCCTGGACGACCCGCACGCGAGCCCCCTTCAGCTGCGCCGTGTACTCCGGACGCCACTTGCTGCTCGCTCCCGCCTTGGAAGCACCCTCGATGTTGCAGGTCGCGGTGTACCCCAGCGCGCGGGCGGCGTCGGCGTCCTTCTCCCCCTCGGTGACCAGCACGACTTCTCCGCGCGCGGCCGCCGCCAGGACTTCGGGCAGGCGGTACAAGTACTTCTCCCCCATCGCGCCCAGGACGCCCGCCGGCTCGATGGAGAAGGACTTGGGCGCGAAGCGCGTCTTCGTCACCACCACCTTCCCCTGCGCGTCGTGGTACGGGTACGTGGCGACCGGGGTCGCCGGCCCGCAGCTGTAGCTCCGCGTCGCCTCGTCCACGAACAGGTCGCTGACCGACAGACCCAGCTGGGCGACGACGTCCCGGAAGTCGCAACCAGCGTGACAGGTCCGCAGGATGCGCCTGCCGTCGGACTTGACGCTCAGGCTCGGGGTGCGGTCGTCGTGCGCGGGGCACCGGGCCCTCAGGGCGTTCCCACCCTGCTCTCGCGGCGCGCAGCCGCACGCGTCCAGCAGGTCGCGGATCTCCGACAACGTGGCCATCAGGCTGGCACCTCCCGGCTCCGGAGGAGCAGACTGTTCTCATCAGTGGCCACCAGCGTGCTGATACCGGCGGTGGCCCCCTGGTCCGGGGCCACCGTCACCTTCTCGTTCACGTGCACTCCTCGTCTCTTGATCGTCTGGATGACTGGGTCATCGAACGGGTCTGGACCTCAACGCTCGACGTCCGATCTCCTTCCGAGTCCCATGTCCTCAACTGCTTGTTCTTCGTCCTCATCCGCCCGTGGGGGCCGACACTCCCTGCTGCCGCAGCATCTCGACGAACGAGCGCAGGCTGGCCTGCGGCACGAGCGTCCGCCGTCCGACCTTCACCACCTCGATGTCGCCAGCGGCGACCAGCTCGTACAGCTGGGTCCGTCCCAGTCCGAGCTGACGCGCGGACTGCTCGATCGACAGCAACAGCGCTTCTTCCATCGAAACCTCCTCCAGATGTGGACGTCCGCACGAACCCGTGCGTCGCCGTGTTTGAAGGAAACCAGAGGGCGTCAGCGATGTCGCGTGAGATCGGGCAGCACTTCCGACATCATTTGTTCTCGTTGTCCTGCAACGGTTTGCACCAGCTACTTCCCTCGGTCCCCCAAGGTCGGCTACTACTGGTCGGAACGGTCTACTGGCGCCGGTCAATGGCGTGCCGCAGTAACACCCGTTAGACGAGCGGCAGGCGTTTCGCCCCGCGCGCCGGGCCCGGAAGCCCACACCCCTCCCCCGTCCGTTCGGGACCGGTGAGGGGACGAAGTACACGAAGAACTTGCTGTTCGTCGTGGTGATGATGACGAAGGAGTACAACTGATGGGCAGGCGCGCCAACGGTGAGGGGTCGCTGTACAGGAGGGCCGACGGCCGGTGGGCCGGGGCACTGACGTACGTGGACGACGAGGGCAAGACCGTGCGCAAGACGGTCTACGGCAAGACGCAGGCCGCGGCGCGCAGCAAGCTGCGTGAGGCCCGGGCCCGCGCGGAGGCCGGCCAGCCCGTGCGGGACAGCACCATGTCGGTGGCGACGTGGTTGACGGACTGGATGGCCGGCGCCCTCGAGGCGAGCGACCGCCAGCGGTCCACGAAGGACCTGTACGCCGCGATGACCCGAAAGCACCTCATCCCCGCCTTGGGCACCAAGACGCTGGCGGGCCTCCGGCCCACCGACGTCGAGGCGCTGGTGATGAAGAAGAAGATGTCGGGGCTGTCCGCTTCGAGCGTCAGGACGATGTACTCGGTCCTGAGGGCCGCCCTGGACATCGCGGTGCGCGACGGGCACCTGAACCGCAACGTCTGCGCAGCCGTTCCCCGTCCTCCCGTCGAGCGCAAGGAGGCGACCTACCTGGGTCGGTCCGACGTCGGGCGACTCTTCGAGGCGCTGAGAGGCGAGCGCATCGAACCGTACGTGCGGTTGCTGCTGGCGACCGGCCTGCGTCGCGGCGAGGGTCTGGGACTGCACTGGGAGGACGTCGACCTGGAGGCTCGCACCCTGCGCGTCAGGTGGACCCTCTCGCGCACGAGCGAGGGGTTGGTCCTCGGACCGCCGAAGACGGAGAAGTCCCGCCGGACGATCCCCCTGCCAACGGCCGCGGTGGACGCCCTGCGGACGCAGCGCCGGGCGCAGGCTGCTGAGCGTCTGGCCGCGGGGGAAGCGTGGTCGGACCAGGACCTGGTCTTCACGACCGAGGTCGGAGGTCCCTTGGAACCGCGCAACGTCCTCCGGCGGTTCGAGACCGTCGTGCGGGCTGCGGACCTGGAGGGTACACACCTGCACACGCTCCGACACTCGGCCGCGAGCTTCCTGCTGGCCATGGGGGCGCCGACCAAGGTTGCCCAGGTGCACCTCGGACACTCGTCCTACGGGGTGACGGCGGACGTCTACGGCCATGTTTCCAGCGAGCAGGCACGAGAAGCAGCAGACCTGTTGGACCAGGCCGTCGACTGGTGACGAGCAGCTCGATGGTCCGCGGGTCGACGTGGGTCCGAAAGGAACGCATGCCAAGTCCTCGAGGGGGCGTCGTAGGACAACTTCAACAACTTCTACGCCATCTCCACGTGGATGACGCCCTTGACCGGCGACGTGAGGCACCAGGACGGGGTCCGCGGGGCCGCCAGCCGAGATCCGTGCGCGAGCTGGGTACCGGCCACGGCAACCCCCGGCGGCTCGCGACCCACCGGGCCACGTCGATGAGCCGTCCTGCGGAGACGGAAATCATCTGTGGGAAGAGCCGGTGCACCAGGACGGCTACCGGCACGTCGTGGACAAGCATCCCGAGAGCGATCGACCGGCGTTTGACGGGAGATGAAGGCTGTGGGACCTCTCGTCCGGCGCCCGACCAGGCGGTCGCCGTCCGGGCCGGGCCGCAGGGGCGCCGTCCGGGCCGGGTCGCGGAGGCCGCCGCACACGGCGGCGCGGCGGCGCGGCGAGCCCGGGGACGAGCACCTTGATCTTGGGGATGAGCTGCTGGCGGACCGACTCCATCGACTCCTGGACGCTGCCGACGTTGGCCGGCTTCGTCACGTAGTCGGAGGCACCCGAGGACAGGGCCTCCAGGGTCGCCGTCGCACCGCGCTCGGTGAGCGTGGAGAACATGATGACCGGCAGCTTCCGGTCGAGCTTGCGGATCTCCTTGATCGTCTCGAGGCCGTCCACGACAGGCATCTCGATGTCCAGGGTCACCGCGTCGGGGTTGAGCTGGGCGATCTTCTCGAGCGCGATCTTCCCGTTGGCCGCCGTGCCGACGACCTCGATGGCCGGGTCCGAGGCCAGGACGTCGGTCACCAGCCGCCGGACGACGACGGAGTCGTCCACCGTGAGCACACGGACCTTCTGGCCCACCTCGCACCTGCCCCCCCGCCCCTTGCACTTGCCCGAGCTGACTCTCCTGGGCAAGAAGACGGCGCTTGGTGGCACTGGGGTTGTCGACCACCACAGCGTTCGTGGAGCCGAGCCCGCTCCCCCACCTGCCGACACAGGCGCCAGCTCGCACACCGTGTCCTGTCGTCGAACGTGCAGCCGCGTCGTCCTGGCGCCGACGATGACTGCTGGGCGGCGATCACCCGGGACTGGTCGAGGCCCCGGTGGGTGCGATGTAGATCACACCCCCTCGAGCCGACACGCTTGCCACGTACTGACCTGATGCTGCGGAGTCGTCTGGACGTTCGCCTACTGGCTGCCGTCCGCGTGCAGGGCGCTGTGGCCGACGCGTCACTCCCCGGCGAAGCCAACACGAGGAGACGACCTCACGGCGGGCCTTGAAGACCACCCGGGTCGCTGCTGTCAGCGTTGCTGTCACCACGACGAAGCGGGTGCCCACCCGAAGGTGGACACCCGCTCTGACCTGCGCGAACGCTGGTCGGGCTGACAGGATTTGAACCTGCGACCCCTTGACCCCCAGTCAAGTGCGCTACCAAGCTGCGCCACAGCCCGAATCGACCCGCCCTCAACGAGCGAGCCGGGTAGAACCTTACCTCATCGCTTGCGCTTCTCCCGCACCCGCACGCTCAGCTCGATCGGGGAGCCCACGAAGCCGAACTCCTCGCGCAACCGACGCTCGATGAACCGGCGGTACCCGGCCTCGAGGAACCCGCTGGCGAAGACGACGAACCGCGGCGGCCGCGTCGAGGCCTGGGTGCCGAACAGGATGCGCGGCTGCTTGCCCCCACGGACCGGGTGCGGGTGCGCGGCGACGATCTGCCCGAGGAACGCGTTGAGGCGGCCCGTGGGGATGCGGGTCTCCCACGACTCCAGCGCCGTGTCGATGGCCGGGACGAGCTTCTCCATGTGCCGGCCCGTCTGCGCCGACACGTTCACCCGGGGGGCCCAGGGGATCTGGACGAGCTCCTTCTCGATCTCGCGTTCGAGGTAGTGCCGGCGCTCCTCGTCGGTGAGGTCCCACTTGTTGTAGGCCACGACGAGCGCGCGGCCGGACTCCACGACGGTCGAGATGATGCGGATGTCCTGCTCGGCGATCGGGACGCTCGCGTCGACGAGCACGACGGCGACCTCGGCCTTCTCCAGCGCCGTCTGGGTCCGCAGCGAGGCGTAGAAGTCGGCGCCCTTGGTGAGGTGAACGCGGCGGCGGATGCCCGCGGTGTCGACGAAGCGCCACGTGCGGCCGCCGAGCTCGATGAGCTCGTCGACGGGGTCGCGCGTCGTGCCGGCCGTGGGGTGCACGACCACCCGTTCGGACCCGGCGAGCTTGTTGAGCATCGAGCTCTTGCCGACGTTGGGCCGGCCCAGCAGCGCCACGCGGCGCGGGCCGCCCTGCTGGGTGTAGCCACCGCCGACGGCGGAGACGGCGGGCAGCACCTTCACGGCGGCGTCCAGGACGTCACCCGTGCCGCGCCCGTGCAGGGCCGAGACGGGGTACGGCTCGCCCAGGCCCAGGGACCACAGCGCGGTCGCGTCGGCCTCCTGGCGGGGGCCGTCGACCTTGTTGGCCACGAGGACCACGGGACGACCCGAACGGCGCAGCAGCCGGACGACGTGCTCGTCGCTCGCGGTCGCACCGACGGTGCCGTCGACGACGAAGAGGACGGCGTCGGCCAGCTCGATGGCGAGTTCGGCCTGGTCGGCGACGGCGAGGTTCAGGCCCTCGGCCTTGGCCTCCCAGCCGCCGGTGTCGACGAGGGTGAACTCCCGGCCGGCCCAGTTCGCGGGGTACGCGACGCGGTCGCGGGTGACGCCGGGGACGTCCTCCACGACGGCCTCGCGGCGGCCGATGATGCGGTTGACGAGCGTCGACTTGCCCACGTTCGGGCGGCCGACCACGGCGAGCACGGGCAACGGCCCGGCCTGCTCCTCGTCCTCCAGCGGCAGGCCGTCGGCGTCGAGGAGCGCGACGTCCTCCTCGGACAGGTCGTACTCGTCGAGGCCGACGCGCAGCGCCTGCCCGACGTTCTCGTCGACGTTCTCGCCGGCCGTGGTCTCGAAGGGTTCCTGCGGGTCGTCGGTGGGGGTCACCGGGTGCCTCCTGGCACGTCGTCGGACGCCATGTCGCCGAGCCCGAGCTCGTCGTCGGCGTCGTCATCGGGGAGTTGGATACCGGTGCGCTGCAAGGAGTTCAGCACGTGACCGGAGAGCTTGACGCGAACCTGTTCGACCGCGGCGGCCAGGGCCACCCGGCCGGGGACGCCGGGTTCCTTGACGACCGTGAAGGGTTCGCCGAAGCAGAACGTCAGCCGGCGCCGCACGGGGGGCACCGACCGCCGGGGTTCCCCCGGCAGGTGCGCGCCGAGGCACGCGACGGGGACGACGGGAGCACCGGACTGCAACGCGATCCAGGCGATGCCGGAGCGCACGCTGGCCGCGTCGCCCCGCCCGCGGGTGCCCTCGGGGAACACGCCCGCCGCGCCACCGGCGGCGAGGACGGCGAGGACCGACTGCAGGGCGTCCCGGTCGCCGCGGGTGCGGTCGATGGGGATCTGGCCGGCCTGCAGCAGCGACCAGCCCACGAACCGGTTGAGCGGGGAGCCGGTGAACATCTCGCTCTTGACGAGGAAGTGCGCCGGCCGCGGGGTGACGCCGAACAGCAGCGGCCCGTCCATGATCGAGGCGTGGTTGGCGGCGAAGAGGACCGGCCCGGTCCGCGGCACGTTCTCGGCGCCCAGGACGCGGGAGTTCCAGACGCCGTGCGCGAAGACCTTGCCCACGCCGCGGGTCCAGGCGAAGGGTTCGCCCGGCAGGGACCCGCGCGTCGGGGCGGAGTGGGGACGCAGCTTCACGCAGGCCCCCCCGCCCGCCCCGCACGCACCTGGCGCTCGACGACGTCCAGCACGGCCGCCACGGTGCCGTCGAAGTCCAGCGCGGAGGAGTCCACGGTCACGACACCGTCGGCGGCCGTCGTGAAGGCCGTCGTCCGGGAGTCCACGCGGTCGCGTTCGACGACCCCGCGGCGGGTGGCCTCGAGGGCGTCGGAGTCGGCGGTGCCGAGGTCCTGCTGGGCGCGGCGGGCCAGGCGGACGGACTCGTCGGCGGTCAGCAGGATCCGGACGTCGGCGTCGGGCGCGACGACGGTCGTGATGTCACGGCCCTCGGCGACGATCCCGGGCTCGCGGCCCCGCTCGGGGTCGACGCAGGCGGCCTCAATGAGGGTGCGCTGGCGCAGGACGAGGTCGTGCCGGACGGCCTGGACGGCCGCGACCGCGCTGACGTTGGCCGTGACGCGGTCCGTGCGGACGGCCTCGGTGAGGTCGACCTCGGCGCCGTCGACGACGGCGGCCACGGTCGGTGCCTGCGGGTCGGTCCCCACCACGAGCGGGACGGTCCGCACGTGGGCGGCGACGGCCGCGGCGTCGGCCAGGTCGACCCCGGCCTCGAGGACGGCCCAGGTCACGGCGCGGTACATCGCCCCGGTGTCCAGGAAGGCCACGCGCAGCGCAGCGGCGGTCGCCCGGCTGACGCTGGACTTGCCGCTGCCGGAGGGACCGTCGACGGCGACGACGAGCGGGGTGGTCACCACGGACACCTCCTGGTCGGCCGTTGGGGACGCGACGGGACCACGGGCAGCGGGGGTGGAGGACACCGGACGAGGTTAGTCGACACGGGGCCCCGTTCCCGAACCGGAGTTCAGCGCGGGACCGTCCACCCGCGGGCCCGTAGGGCGTCCACGAGGGGCTGCGCCGACGCGGGCAGCACGTCGATGCTGGCGAGCGCGACGGCCTGCCCCTCGGAGTGCTCCAGCCGCAGGTCCTCCAGGTTCACGCCGGCCTCCCCGACGTCCGTGAGGAGCCGGCCCAGGGCGCCCGGGCGGTCGGGCACGACGACGACGACCGTGCGGTAGCGGGTCGGCGCGCTGCCGTGCTTGCCCGGGATGCGGTCGCGGCCGGCACCGCCGTCGGCGATCGCGCGGGCGAGGCGCGCACGGGCCCCGGGCGCCACGGGGTCCTGCGCGAGGGAGCGCAGCGCGCCGATGACCTCGTCGAGGTCGGCCCGCAGCGCGTCGAGCACGTCCGCGACGGGCGCGGCGTTGCCGGCGAGGATCTGGGCCCACAGGGCGGGGTCGCTGCCGGCGATCCGGGTGACGTCCCGCAACCCCTGCCCGGCCAGGCCCACGGCCGGTTCCGCCGCGTCGCGCAACCGCGCCGCGACGAGGCTGGCGGCGACCTGCGGGGCGTGCGAGACGAGGGCGACGGCCTCGTCGTGCTCGTGGGCGGGCATCGTCACCGGGACCCCGCCGCAGTCGGCCACGAGGTCGCGGACCGCTTGCAGCGCAGCCGGTCGCGTCTCCTCCGTCGCCGCGATGACCCAGGGCCGGCCGGCGAACAGGTCGGTGCGGGCCGCGACGGCACCCGACCGCTCCCGCCCCGCCATGGGGTGCGAGCCGACGTACCGGGACAGGTCGGCGCCGCGGGAGCGCAGGGTGGCCAGCGGCCCGCCCTTGACGCTCGCCACGTCGGTGACGACGGCGTCGGGGAACCGGGCGAGCTCGTCCGCGACGACGTCGGCGACCACGTCCGGGGGGCAGGCCACCAGGACGAGGGCGGGGGCGTCCCCCGGGGCGGCGAAGCGGCCGGCGCCCAGGTCGCGGGCCAACGCCACGGCCGTCGGCGAGGGGTCGGTGAGCACGACGTCCACGTGCCGCATGGTCAGCGCCAGGGCCGCCGACGTGCCGAGCAGGCCCGTCCCGACGACGCGGACGGTGCCGGTCGTGCGGGCGGGTGCCGCAGCGTCGAGAGTCACGGGGAGAGGGTCACTGCGCGATGTCGCGGCGCAGGGCCTGCGCCCCGTTGAGGTACACGTGCTTGACGTCCGCGCGGGCGCGCGTCGTCTCGACGTGCGCCATGAGGCGGATGACCCGCGGCATGGACCCCGCGATCTCCAGCTCCCGCGCGCACATGAGCGGGACGTCACCCATCCCCAGCTCGCGGGCGGCGACGGCCGGGAACTCCGAGACGAGGTCCGCCGTGGAGGTGAAGATCACGCTGATGAAGTCGTCGAGGGTGAGGTCGTTGGCGCGGATGACCTCGGACACGAGGTCCCGCGTGCGCGCCAGCACCTCCTCGCGCTCGTCGACGTCCACCTGCACCGCACCACGGACCGCCCTCACCGACACGCGCGGAAGAGTACCGACCGCGGGGTGGCCCGTGGGCGAGGAGGTCGTCGTGGAGGTGGTCGAGGAGGTCGTCACAGCCCCGCGACCGCCATGAGCTGCTGGACCTCGCCGCGCGTCAGGCGGCGGTTCTTCCCGGGCTTGAGGTCGCCCAGGACGATCGGGCCCATCTGCACGCGGACGAGCTTGAGGACGGGGTACCCCTCGGCCTCCAGCAGCCGGCGCACGACGTGCTTGCGGCCCTCGTGCAGGACGACCTCCACGAGCGCGTAGCCCGGCTTGGAGTCGACGAGCTTGAAGGAGTCGACCGCGACGGGGCCGTCGTCGAGCTCGATGCCGGCGCGCAGGTTGCGGCCCAGCTCGCGCTTGACCGGCCCGCGCACCTCGGCGAGGTACGTCTTCTGGACACCGAAGGACGGGTGCTGCAGGCGGTGCGTCAGGGCCCCGTCGTTGGTCAGCAGGATGAGGCCCTCGGTGTCGAGGTCGAGCCGGCCGACGTGGAAGAGGCGCTGCTCGCGCGGGCCGACCATGTCGGCGAGGTTCAGCCGGTCCTGCTCGTCGTACATGGTCGACACGACGCCCTTGGGCTTGTTGACCATGATGTAGACGAGCTCGTCGTCGATGGTGAAGCGCATCCCGTCGACGTGGACGACCTGGCGCGTGGGGTCGATGCGGACGCCGAGCTCGGTGACGACCTCGCCGTCGACCGTGACCCGGCCCGCGGCGATCATCTCCTCGCAGGCACGCCGGGACCCGGCCCCGGCCTGGGCGAGCACCTTCTGCAGGCGCACGCCCTCGGGGTCGTGGACGTCGGCCCCGGGGCGCCGGATGGGGGCCGGACCGCGGCGGGGCGGCTGCGGCGCGGGGGCGATCCGGTCCGTCATGCGCTGCGCGGCACCGCGACGGTTGGGTGCGCCGCCCGTGCGCGGCGCCCCGGCGCCCGAGCTGCCGCCGGAGCGCGCCTGAGGCTTGCCGGCCTGACCCTTCCCGGCCTGACCCTTGCCCGCCTGGGGGCCCTTGCCGCGCCCCGACGTGGGGCGCTGGGGGCGGCCCTGCCCTCGGCCGCCGCCGCGGGGTGCCTGCGGGGTCATGACTGGTCCTCCTGCTGCTGGGGTTCTGGGTGGTCGGTGGACGCCGTCGCATCGCTGGACGCTGCGTCCGCCGACCCTCCATCATCCCCCACCGCGGGCGTCCCCTCGACCACGTGCTCGCGGGCGGGCTCCGGGAGGGGGACGGGTTCGGCGAGCACCTCGGCCGGTTCGAGGTCCTCGAGGGAGACCTCGTCGGGCAGGAACGGCGCCAGCGGCGGCAGGTCGTCGAGGCTGTCGAGCCCCATCCGCTGCAGGAAATCCTCCGTCGTGCGGTACAGCGTCGCCCCGGACGTCGCCTCGACCCCGGCCTCGCTCACCAGGCCGCGCGTCAGCAGCGTCCGCATGACGCCGTCGACGCTCACGCCGCGGACGGCCGAGACGCGGGACCGGCTCACCGGCTGGCGGTACGCGACGATCGCGAGCGTCTCCAGCGCGGCCTGCGTCAGCTTCGCCGTCTGGCCGTCGAGCAGGAACGCCTCCACCACGTCGGCGTGCTCGGCGCGGGAGTACATGCGCCACCCGCCGGAGAGCTCGCGCAGCTCGAACCCCCGCCCCTGCTCGGCGTACTCCCCCGCGAGTTCGCGCAGCAGCAGGTCGACCTCGTCGGGCTGCTCCCCCGTCGCGCGGGCCAGGGCCGGGACCGCCACGGGTTCGTCGGCGACCATGAGGACGGCCTCGATCGCCGCGCGGACGCGGCGGCCCGGGTCCTCCTCCGGTGGTGTCCCGTCAGTCCCCGGCGTCTCGTGGGTCTCCTGCGTGACGTCGGTCACGACGCGCTCCCTTCCTGGGCCGTTCCCTCGAACTCGTCCAACCCCGACGGCACGGCCGCGGCCCCCGACCCCTGGTTCGCCTCGGCCTCGGGGTCCCAGCGCACGGTCAGCGCGCCGAGCGCCTCCGGTTGTTCCAGCCGCACCCGACGTTCGCGGAACAGTTCCAGGACGGCCAGGAACCGGGCGACGATGACGAGGGTTCCGAGTTCCCCCTCCCCCGCGTCGGCGACGAGTTCGGCGAACGTCGCCGTCCCCTTGCGGCGCAACCGGTCGACCATGAGCACGGCCTGTTCCCGGATGCTGACGGCACTGGCGTGCAGGTGGTCGAGCCCGACGACGGGAACGGGTTTGGGGGTGAGCGCGCGGGCGGCGACGGCCGCGAACTGCTCGGGGCTGACGGTGAGGACCAGTTCCGGCAGCAGCTTCTCGAAGTGGGGTTCGAGGGCGACGGCCCGCGGCACCCGTCGCGACGCCTCGGCGAACCGTTCCCCCAGCAGCGCCGCGACCTGCTTGTAGGCGCGGTACTGCAGCAGCCGGGCGAACAGCAGGTCGCGCGCCTCGAGCAGGGCCAGGTCCTCGGCGTCCTCCACCTCGGCCGCCGGCAGCAACCGGGCGGCCTTGAGGTCGAGCAGGGTGGCGGCGACGAGGAGGAACTCGCTGGCCTCGTCGAGGTCCCAGTCCGCTCCCCCCTCCTTGGCCGCCCGCTGCGCGGCGCGGATGTGGCCGATGAACTCGTCGGTGACGCGCGCGAGGGCGACCTCGGTGACGTCGAGCTGGTGCTTGGTGATGAGGCCGAGCAGCAGGTCGAAGGGGCCGGAGAAGTTCGGGAGCGACACGGTGAAGCCGCGACGGCCGGTCAGCGGGTTCACGTCCGCTGCGGGGGTCGGGGCGGGGGCGCTCACGCGGGACACGGTAGCGACCGCCGGCGCCCCCCGGCTCCGCCGCTACGCACCGCCGGGCGTCGCGGTGGCCGCGCCCACGACCGCGTCGGCCGGCAGCAGGAGCGTCCAGCCCGGGCGGACGAGGTCGGCGTCGGAGAACCGCGACCCGTCGGCCTGCACCCGGTCGCGGTTGAGCTCGAAGACCTCGCGGTGGCGCAGCGGGTCGCCGAGGGTGCGCTCGGCGATGTCCCAGAGGCAGTCGTGGTGGCGGCCGTTCGGCGGCTGGACGACGTAGACGACGAGGCCCCGCGCCTCCGGCGACGCGTCGTCCACCGTCGGCGTCACCGGGGTGGCCGACGGCACGGACCGGGCGGGGTCCGGCGTCGCGGTGGTCGCGGGACCGGCGTCACCGCCCACGACCGTGCGGGCCGCGCCGGCCTCGTGCCCCGCGGGCCAGCCGGCGTCGTGCCCGGCGGGCCAGCCGGCGTCGTGCCCAGCGGGCCAGCCGGCCTCGGGGGTCGCCGTCGCGACGGGGGCGTGCTCGAGCGCGAGGGCCGGTGCGGCGACCGGCACGGTCCCGGCGGCGACGAGCAGCACGGCCGCGACCAGCCGCCGGGCCAGCAGGGGCGCCGGTCCCCCCAGGACCGCGCGGGCGGACGGGGCCCCGGACGCCCAGGCGTGCAGCTCGAGCAGGACGCAGACGACGAAGTGCAGCCACAGGAGCCAGAGGACGACGGCGAGGACGTCGAGGACGGCCGTCGTCGACAGCTCGGCGTCGAGCCAGCTGCGGTCGGGGACGGTCGTGGGCAGCGGGTTCCCGACCAGCGTGGCGAGGGCCCACGGGACGCCGCCGAGCACCGCGAGGAGGACCGCCGCGGCGGCCAGCCCCCGCAGCACCTCCCCGGCCCGGGTGCGCCCGCTGAGGGCCGCGCGCGGCAGGCGGTCGCGGGTGGGGGTGCCGGTCACGGGTTCTCCTCCGGTCGGGTGGGGGTCAGGGGCACGACGAGCGTCTGGACCTCGGTGACGCGCAGGTCGACGCGGACCGAGCGGCGCACCTCGCGCAGGGCGGTCCAGGTGGCCCCGTCGTCGGCGCTGCTCTCGATGCGCCACGTCTCGGTGCCGGTCACGGCGTAGGTGTCCTGGTCGCCGGCACCGGCCGCCGAGGTCCGGCCGTAGCGGAACGAGCAGACGTCCGGACCGGTGCGGTCGGTCTCCCCCGCCCGCAGTTCCCGGCCGGGCCCCGCGCACGTGACGGGACGCCGGCCGGGTTCTCCCGGCAGGACCTCCAGGGACGTCAGGACGCCGCGCATCCGGCTGCGCCCCAGCGCGATCGTCGGGGCGGACGCGGCGACGGCGGAGAACGCGACCGCCTGCCCGATGCGGGGCGTGCGCGAGGGGGTGGTGACGAGGGTCCCCTCGACGACACCGCCGCGGGCCTCGGCGCGGGTGAGGTAGCGCCGTTGCCCGGTCGTGAGTTCCCACCAGAACCGCGGACGCTGCGGGTCGTGGCGCAGCAGCGTCACCGTCGAGGTCAGCAGCGTGGTGTCCCACGCCGGGGCGAGGGTCCGCGCGTCCGGAGCCGGACTCAGGCACACGCGCAGGAACTGCTCGGGCAGTTCGACGGGCGGGGCGACGGTGGGGGTCGGCATCGGAGCCGCCGTGGGAGTTCCCGTGGGGGTTCCCGTGGGGGTTCCCGTGGGGGTTCCCGGGGTGCTGCCGGGGTCCGGTTCCGGGGTGGACGGGACGACGGTCGCGGTCACCGCGGGAGGGGGCGGGACCAGGGTCGGCACGGGACCGAGGTCGACCGGGCGCGCGTCGGCCGGGGTGAGGTCGTGCTCGCTGCCCGCGGGCAGCAGCCAGCAGCCGGGGACGGGCGCCCCGGCGAGGAGTTCGGCGTAGCTGCGGGCCGTTCCGCCACCGGCGCAGCGCATCCCGTACGCACCCGCGGCGCTGGACCACAGCGCGCACGACCCTGCGGTCCCGTGGACGTCCCCGCCCGCGGACAGCAGCCGCGCCGCACCGGCCTCGGCGGCCTGCGCCGACGACGGCCCGGAGAGGACGGCCAGCGCCACCACGACCGCGCCCAGTACCGCGCCCACGGCGCGGCCCATCAGAACCGCTCCGCGGTGACGTCGGTGGCCGCGCACGTCCCGCCGTCGGCGGTGAGGTCGTCGACGAGCCAGCGCCCGTCGCGGCGGACGACGACGGCCGTCGCGGTCGCGTGGTGCGGGGCGTTGAGCGCGGCCCCGGTCCTGGCGTCGACCTGCCAACCGCGGTCCTGCAGGCACAGGGCGAGGTCCACCCGGTCCGGGCCCGCGGCGTGCCGCCCGAGCACGCCGGCGGGGTACGGCCCGGGCATCCGGTCCCCGAGGTTGGCCGCGAGCAGGGGCAGCGCCCAGGACAGCGCCTCCGGGGTGAGGGACGCCGTGAGACCCGGGACGGCCGCGGGGTCGGCCGTGCCCGCGTTGACGGCGAGCGCCTGCTGCCGCAGGTACTCCCGCACAGCGTCCTCGGGGCCCGTGGACGCCGGGACCGAGGGGACCGGGACCGAGGGGGCCGGGGTCGCGGACGCGGTGGTCGCCGCCGGGCTCGGTGGTGCCGGCGGCGCCGTGGGCGGGGCGAGGTGGGCCGGCTGCCCGCAGCCGGTCAGGACGACGGTCAGCACCCCCGCGGACGCGGCGGTGCGGCGGACGTGACGCGCACGGATCACCGGGCGTCCTCCTCTCGGGTTCCTTCGAAGGGCCGGGCGCTCCCGTCACCGGAGGCCCGCAGTTCACGGACGCCGACCAGGCCCAGCAGGGACGTCGGCAGGACGAGGTCGACGTGGGCGCGCACGACGGTGCGCCGCCCGGCGGGGTCGCCGACGCTGGTCGTCCCCCGGAAGCAGGACCCGGGGTCGACCAGCGGCGCCCCCGAGGCCGCGACGGCCCGGCAGTACGCCGTGACGCGGGCCGCGACCTGGTCCTCGGGCAGCAGCGCGAGGTCGTCCGCGTCGAGGTCCACGGCCGCGGCCCCGGCCCGTGCGGCCTCCTCGGCGTAGGCGACGGCCCGGGCGCGGGCGGTGAGCTGCCGGGCGGCGTCGACGACCAGCCCCGCGAGCAGCAGCAGGACGAGGGCGAGGACGGGCACGGCCGGGGCGATGGACCCCTCCTGTCCGCGCAGGTGGTTCACGACAGCTCCCGGTTGGGGTCCAGCGGCGAGGAGAACGCTCCGGTGACGTCGAGGGCGCCCGGGACCCCGGGCAGTCCCAGGTCACGCAGCGGCACGCGGCAGTGGGCGGTGACGGTCACGAGCCGACCGGCGGCGAACTCCGGCAGGGGGTCCACGACGAGGGTGTCGGCGCACGCGCCCGGTCCGACGGCACCCCGGACGACGTCGGCGGCGCGGCGCTGGGCGTCGACCGCCGACCGCGCCGTCGTCGCGGCCCGCGCCGCGTCGCGCACCCCGGCGTCCAGGGTGGCGCCCGCGGACGTGTACCGAGCGCAGCCCAGCAGGAACGCGACGAGCAGGAGCAGCGCGGGGGCCACGAGCACGAACTCCAGGGCGATCGACCCGTCGTCGCGACGGGCGGTCACCGGGCGCTCCCGAACCGTTCCACCGTGCCCGAGGCGCGCTGGGTCGTGCGCAGGTCCAGACCGGGGACGAGGCTCACGACGCGACCGCTCACCTCGACGGTGACCCGGTCGCGCGCCGGGGTCCACGCCGTGACGGCGTGGGGTTCCAGCAGGGACTCCCGACCCACCGTGGCGGCGAACTGCTCCACGTGGGCCCGCACGACGGGGTCGGCGGACGCCGCGGACTGCTCGTCGGGCAGGACCCGCAACTGGGCGACGCCCTCGCGGGCCGCGGCGAGCGCGACGGACCGCCCGTACGCCCACAACCCGGCCTGGATGCCGAAGAACACCAGCAGCAGGAACGCGGGGGCCACGAACGCCATCTCCAGCGCGGCGGACCCCCGGTCGGCGGCGGACCGGGTCACGACGTGCAGGAACTTCCGACCGCGACGGAGGCGCAGGTCTGCAGCTCCCTGCTCTTGTCCTGGACGATCTTGTAGACCGCCCCGCCGATGAGCGAGGCGGCCACCACGACGACCGCCGCGATGACGGCCCACTCCAGGGCTGAGGCACCGGCGTCCCGGCCGACGGCCGTTGCCCGGCGCCACCGCGCCACGAGGGTCTCCAGGAACACCGGCGAGCGGCGCGGGGTCGAGCGGGACATGGGGTTCTCCTCCGGTCGGTGGTGCGGTGGGGGTGGTGGTCGTGGGGTGGTGCGGGGCGCTGTTCACGCGGTGGCGAGCAGGTTGTGCACGGCCGGGAACGCGAGGAACACCATGAACGCGGTGCACAGGACGAGCTGGGCGACGAGCATCGACTGCGACTTCTCGCCCGCCTCCCCCTCGACCTCCGCCATGTCCTTGCGGCGCAACGTCGCCGCCCGTGCCGCGAGGGAGCCGCGGATCGTCGCGCCGTCGTCGGCCGCGAGCGCGAGGGCGCCGGCGAGGTCGACGAGCTCGGGGACGTCGAGTTCCTCCCCCAGCGCGCCGAGCGCCTGCCAGGGCGTCGCCCCCGCCAGCCGCGCCCCGGTGAGGGCCTGCCGGATCCGGACGAGGGCCCAGTAGTCGCTGACGGAGGCCGAACCCAGCAGCGCCTCGGGCAACCCGCGGCCGCCGGCGAGGTTCATCGCGACGAGGTCGGAGAACACGCCGACGACGCGCCGCAGGTCCCGCCGGCGCCGGGTGGCCTCCCCGCGCAGGGCGAGGTCGGGGACGGTGAAACCGGCCAGGCCGAGGACGAGCGCGAGGGCGAGCGGGACCCCGCCGGGCAGCGGAACCCCCCAGACCCGCAGGACGGCCCAGCACACCGGGGCCAGCAGCAGCAGGAGCACCCCCGCGACGACCTTGGTGGCCAGGAACTCCCCCGTGCCGCGGCCCAGGACGGCGAGGTCGGCGCGCGTGCGGCGTAACCGCCAGCCGCGGTCGGCGGCGAGCACCTCGAGCCGGTCGCCGAGCCGGGACACCGACCGGCTGAGGAGGGCCGACGGTCCGACGGGCCCCCGGGCCGGCGCGGTGGAGGCGGCGGCTTCGGCGTCGGACAGCACGCGACGGTGGACCGAGCGGCGGGCGCCGTCCAGCCGGGCGACCCGTGCACCCACCGACGGACGGGCGGGGACGAGTGCCGCGGTGAGGACGACGAGGCCGGTCGCCGTGAGGGCCCCCGTCGCGAGGGCCGTCTGGAACTCGCTCACGAACCCGCCGCCCGCACGGCGAGGAACCGGTCGTGCGGGTCGGCCTGGGCGAGGCGGCGCAACCAGGCCAACCCGGCGACGAGGAGGCCCGCCACGACGACGAGGGCCAGCTGCCCCGTGAGCGTGCCGTAGGGCGCGACGTAGTCCCGGTTGAACACCGCGAGCAGCCCCATGACCCCGAGGACGATGAGGAGCACGATCTGCACGCTGCGGCGGATGCTGCGGCGGCTGGCCTCGATGCGACGGCGGACGTCGAGCTCCTCGCGCGTCGAGGCCGCGAGCGCCGTGAGGACGTCCCGCAGGCCGGGGCCGCGCAGCCGCGCGTTGAGGACGAGGGCCGCGACGACGACGTCGGCGCTGGGGTCGTCGACGTCGTCGGCGAAGCGCAGGAGCGCCTCGGGGAGGGGTTCGCGGACGCGGAGCCGGTCGACGAGCAGGGTGAGCGCGGGGCGCAGCGCGGGCGCCGCCGTGGCCGCGGTGGCCGGGACGGCCTGCTCGAGCCCGATCGCGCCGGCGATGGTGTCGCGCAACGACTCCGTCCAGGTGGCGAGGGCTTCGATGCGGGCCGTGCCGCGTTGTTCGGCGGCGCTGCCGCCGAGGAGGCGGTGCCACCCGGCGACGAGGAGGCCGATGCCGATCCCCGCGACGACCCAGCGCGTGAGGACGAGGGCGAGGACGCCCGCGCCGACGGCGAGGAGCAACCGCCGGCCGGCGGCCCCTCCGTGGCGACCGGGACGGCGGGCCGGCCGGCCGGCGGCCCGGCCGCGCACCCCGAGGACGGTGAGGAGGACCCCGCCGCCGGCGACGGTCGCGGTGAGGGCGACGAGCAGTTCGGGCGCTAGGAGTTCGGGTGCGAGGAGTTCCGTCACGCGACCCACCCCTCGTGGGCCGGGGCGACGTACCCGGCGGCCGCGAGGTCGTCGGCGCACTGCAGCGGGGCGTGCGCGCGGGCCGTCCCGTCGGGTCCGGCGAGGAACACCTCGGAGCTGAGGACGCGACCGTCGACGCCCGTCACCTCCCGCACGCTGGCGACGACGCGGCGCATCCCGCCCCCGAGGTGGTGGGTGTTCTGCTTGTGCAGGAACACGACGAAGTCGACGGACCCGGCCACCAGCAGGTGCGTCGCCTCCACGGGGAGGCGTTCGGAGGCCTGCAGCGCGTAGGTCGCGATGCGGTTGAACACCTCGGCGGAGGAGTTCGCGTGGATGGTCGACAGGGACCCGTCGTTGCCCTGGCTCATGGCGTTGAGCATGGTGACGATCTCGTCGCCGAGGACCTCCCCGACGATGACGCGGCTGGGGTTCATGCGCAGGGACCGCCGCACGAGGTCGGCCATCGTCACGGCACCCTGACCCTCGGAGTTCGGCAACCGTTCCTCGAACGCGACGGCGTTGGGGTGCAACGGATCCAGGTCGAGTCCGAGTTCGAGTGCGCGTTCGACGGTGATGAGCCGCTCGTGCGGGCCGATCTCGGCCGCCAGGGCGCGCAGCAGCGTCGTCTTCCCCGAGTTCGTCGACCCGGCGATCATGACGTTCTTGCGGGCGCGGACCGCGGCGCGCAGGAACTGCGCGAGGTCGTCGGTCATGGTGCCGGCGGCGACGAGGTCGGCCAGGGTCGCGGTGGCCAGCCGCGCGCGGCGGATGCTGAGGGCGGGCCGGCGGCAGACACCCATGACGGCCGACAGGCGGGACCCGTCGGGGAGCCGGAGGTCCAGCTGCGGGTTCGCGGCGTCGAAGGGTCGGCTCGCGAGCCCGACGGTCCCGGCCAGGACCTGCACGAGTTCCACGAGGTCCTCGTCGGACTCCGCGACCGGGTCGTGCAGTTCCTCGCGGCCGTCGGCGTAGCTGACGAAGACGCGGTCGCACCCGTTGACGTCGACGTTCTCGACGTCGGGGTCCTCCAGCAGCGGCTGCAGGCGCCCGACGCCGAAGAGGGCGGCACCGACGGCCGCGGCGACCGCCTCCTCCCCGGCCGGGGTGAGCGGTTCCCGGCCCGCGGCGAGTTCGGCGCGGGCGTGGTCCTCCAGGACCTGCACGACGAGGGAGCGGGCGAACTGGCGTTCGTCGGCGGGGGTCAGGGGTGGCCGCCCGCCGGCCTCCTCCCGGCGGCGGAAGGACGTGAGCCGGTCCGCGACGGCCTGCCGCACGCGGCGGACGAGGTCGTGGTCGGGGCAGTGCGCGACGGCGCGGTCGGTAGCGGTGGTGCCGGTCGCGGTGGTGCTCACGCGGCGCTCCGGGGCGCGGGCAGGACGGTGACGGGCAGGAGGGCGGGGAGGGTGCCCACGAGGCCGGCGACGAGGGTGCGTCCCGCCCGGACGAGGGCCGTCCGCTCCGGCCGGGTCACGCGTCCACCGGTGAAGACGGAGGCGCCGACCGGGTCGAGCGGGAGGCGGCCCAGCTCCTCGACGCCGGGGACGGCCGACCGCAGGACGTCCACGGCCGACGTGACGTCACCGGAGCGCCGGGTGGTGTCCCCCACGACGACGACCCCCAGGCGGGGCCGCCACCCGTCGGGACGGCGCAGGGCGGTCTGCAGCAGCTGCACGCGGTCCCGCGCGTGCAGGACGGCCGCGGTCTCGGCCCGGACGAGGACGACGACGCAGTCGCTGCCGCGCAGCAGGTCCAGGTGCAGGGGCGCCGCGCCGACGCGACCGGCGTCGACGAGGACGTCGAGGGGTCCCGGCGCGTCCGGGTCGTCCCCGGACGGGCGACCGAGCTCCCCGACCGCGGCGGCCAGGGCCGCCCAGCCCCGGCCGGCCGCGAGGGCCTGACCGGGCCCGCCGACCCCGAGGACGACCTGCGTCCCCCCGGCGACGGGTTGCGCCTGGTCCAGGACGGCGGCGGCGTCCAGCCCGTGGCGGGCGGCGCTCAGCAGGGGCAGCAGACCGCGCCCGGTGTCGAGGACGCCCCCGTCGGGGGCGGACAGGCGGGCGGCCAGGTCACCACCCGCAGGGTCGGCCTCCAGGAACAGGGCGGGGCGCGGCCACAGGGCGGCGGCCAGCAGGGCGGTGGTCGTCACACCCGGGGACCCCTTGGCGGACAGGAAGGTCACGACGGCCACGGTCAGCTCCCCGCCAGGTCGACGGACGGGGTGGTCGCGCCGGCGAGCCGCACGAGGGCGACCTGCCCGGCCGCGGCGGCGGCGACGACGGTGGCGGCGTCGGCCTGCGGGACGAGCAGGGAGACGTCGCCCGCGCCCGAGGTGGCGGTGACGTCGCCCGGGCCCGTGACGTCCGGCGTGCCGCCGGCGACGACGCGCGCCGCGTCGAGGAGCACCGTGCCGGCGGGCTGACCGGTGACCGTGGTGGCCCCGTCGGCGGCCACGAGGTAGGCGCGCACGACGTCCCCGGCGGCCAGCGGTGCCGTCGGGCGCTGCTCGGCGCGCACGACCACCCCGACCACCGCCGCACCGGCGGGCACGGTCTCCCCCGCGAGGAACATCGTGCGGTTGACGAGGGTGTCCGCCGGGATGCGGGTCGTGGCGTGGGTGCCGACGAAGTTCTCCAGCGCCTGGGCCGGCACGACGGCGGCCCCGTCGGCGGCCACCCGGGCCGTCCGCAGGTCCGAGGCCTGGACGAGCTGGCCGGGGGCGATGTCGGTGCGGGCGACGAGGACGTCGACCCGCTCGCCCGTGCGGTGGACGACGAGCGCGCTGCCGAGCGCTCCCGCCACGACGAGGACGAGTCCGAAGGCCGTGAGCACCGGGCGGCGCTCGCGCACCGGACCCGGCACGCGGCCGGCGGCGGAGGTGGCACCGGGGACGACGGGCCCGCGGACGTGCGGGAGCGACGGGGAGGCGGTGGGCATGTCTCGACGGTGCCAGCGCCGGTCCGGCCGCCGGTGACGTTCGGCGGTCGTTGCGCCGTCCGGAACAGCCTGTTCACCCGGCCAGCGGACGCCGTGGGCACGCTGTGTGCTCAGATCGGGTGACTGCGCGCCGTCCGGCCGCGCGGCGCTCCGGGGACCGGCCAGGGCGGACGTCGCGTGGCGCGCGCCGGAACGCGGAAGCGGCGGCGGTGTCCGGGGACACCGCCGCCGCGGCCACCGACGGTCGTCGGTGGTGGAGGTCCAGGACCGTCAGCGGTCGGCGAGTTCCTCGCCGGCCCGGACCCCGGACCCGAGGCCGGAGACCTCGCGCGACAACTCCTCGGCGACGGCCTCGACCCGCGGATCGCGCAGGATCGACATGTGCTCGCCGGCCACCGGGACCACGACGAAGCTGCCGCTGAGGTGCGGGGCCCACTGCCGGCGGATCGAGGCGTCGACGTCGTCGGCGGCCACGACGACGAGCGTGCGGCCGGGGTAGACGTCGGTCGTGTACCGGCGCTGGAGGAAATTGCCCTGGCGGAAGAACCGGACGTAGTGCCCGAGACCGGGGTGCGCCTTGATGCCCGTGAGGGCGAGCGAGACCGCCTCCTTGGCCTTGGCGTAGAACCCGGGGTACTCCGGCGCCGGGATGACGGCGGGGTTCGGCGGGAAGGAGTCGAGGATCGCGAGGAGTTCGACCTCCTGGCCTGCGCGCCGCAACTGCTGGGCCATCTCGAGGGCGACGAGACCGCCCATCGAGTGCCCGGCGAGCCGGTACGGACCGTCCGGCTGCTGTTCGCGGACGGTCGCCACGTGCCGGCGCGCCATCTTCTGCACGGACCAGTCGGGCAGGGCCCGGTTCTCCAACCCGTTGGCCTGCAACCCCAGGACGGGGAAACCCGGGACGAGGCGCTGCGCGAGCGTGCGCAGGGCCAGGGCGGCCCCGCCGGCACCGGCGACGAGGAACAGCGGCCGGCCCTGGCCCTCGCTCCGCAGGGGGACGAGCGTGGGCCGCGTGCTGCGGGTCTGCGACCGGACGGCGATGGCGAAGGAGGCGACCGTCGGGGCGGCCGCGACGATCGAGGTCCCCCCCGTCGTGTTCACGCCGTCCGCACCGAGGGCCTCGACGCGGCTCACGAGGGCCTCGGCCGCGAGGGAGTCCCCGCCGAGTTCGAAGAAGTCGTCGTGGATCGAGAGGTCCTCGAGCTCCAGGACGGCGCAGAACTGCTCGTGGACGACCTCCTCCCAGCTCGAGCGCGGCACCTCGAACGGGGCGCTGCTGCGGGGCGGTTCGGGCAGCTGCGACCGGTCGAGCTTGCCGCGGTCGGTGCGCGGCAACGCGTCGAGGAACACGACGTGCTCGGGGACCATGTGCGAGGGCAGGTTCTCGCGCACCACGGCGCGGACGGCCGAGGCCTGGGGCCGGGACCCCTCGGGGACCACGTACGCCACGAGACCCGTGCGACCGGTCCGCGGGTTCGGCCGGCCCACGACGAGCGCCTCGCGCACGTCGGGCTGGGCGAACAGCAGCGCGTCGATCTCGCCCGGTTCGACGAGCAGACCGCGGATCTTCACGCTGTGGTCGCTGCGGCCGAGCAGCCTCAGGCACCCGTCGGGCCCGAGGCTGCCGACGTCGCTCGTGCGGAACGTGCGCGACCCGTCGGGGTTGTCGGAGAACACCTCAGCGGTCTTCTCGGGGTTGCCCCAGTAGCGGGCCCCGAGCCAGCGCGAGGTCAGGACGACGCGACCGGTCCCGGTGTCGGCGAAGGTGCCGTCCTCGAGCTCGACCTGCAGGCGCGCGCCGGGGACCGCCCAGCCGACGGGCGTGGCGCCCTCGGGGGCCTCGTCGTCGCCGCTGATCGCGTACTCGGTCATGAGCCAGGTCTCGGTCGAGCCGTAGCGGTTGCGCAGCACGCAGTCCGGGCCGACGGCGCGGCGGACGGCGGCGAGCTCGGCGCCGTGGACCGTCTCCCCCGCCATCGTCACGGTCTTCAGTCCGTCGAGACGGCCCTGGGGGCCCAGCGTCGTCACGACCCCGCGCAGGATGGCCGGGGACGCGAGGAGCACGTCCGCACCGACCTCGCGCAGGAACCCGGGCAGTTCGGTGACCGACCGGCGGCGGGGGTCGAACAGCTCCAGCCGCGACCCGGCGAGCAACCCGGCGAGCGTGGGCGTGGTGCCCGCGCTGAACGCCATCGGCAGCAGGTGCGCGACGACGCTGCCGGCGGGGTAGGCGCCGGTGGCCTCGGAGTTGACCCACGTGTCGTGCAGGATCGAGCGGTGGTCGCAGGCGACGCCCTTGGGTTGTCCCGTCGACCCCGACGTGTAGACGATGACGGCCACGTCGTCCGGGGAAGCGGTCCGCGTCAGCAGCGCCGAGGCGGCCGCGAGGTGGTCCGAGCCGTCCTGCGCACCGACGTGGGAGTCGGGGTCGACGACCGTGCCGGCGACCTGGGCCGCCGTCGCGCGCCGGTCGGCGTCGCTGACGACGAGGGTCGCGCCGGCGGCCTCGACGTAGTGCCGCAGCCGGACGGCGGGGGTGGTGGGGTCCAGGACGACGACGGGGTGACCGGCGGCGACGACGCCGACGACGGCCGCGACCGCCCCCGCGTCGTGGCCGCGCAGCACGGCCACGGGGACCTCCTGCGGGTCCCGCCCGTCGGCGCGGTGGTGGGCCAGGACGGCGTGCCGGACGAGGGCGGCGCGCTGCAGCAGACCGGCGCCGGTCAACCGCGTTCCGGGGTCGGCCACGACCACCTCGTCCGCCCGAGCGAGCGCGACGTCGACGATGCGCGGCAGCAGCTGGCCCTGCGCGTGTTCCTCGGAGAACCTCGTGAACCCAGCGCCCACGACGTCCGTCCCTGCGTGTTGCCCCACGGGTGAGCCCCCTCCCCCGACCGGCCCTGCAGACCGGTCTCGTGGGCCGCACACTAGCCCGTCGCTACCCCCTCGCACGGACGACTGCGGGGGTTCTGGGGAGATCAGGCCCGACCGGGGGACGAACCGCTACTCAGCGTCCCGGAGGTTGCACCGCGCGCCATCTCCGCGCTCCTGAACCCTTACGGACGGGAGGTTTCAGGCGGCGTCGCCGCGCGCGACGAGTTCACGTGCGAGCTGCCGGTAGGCCTCGGCCCCGGGGTGGTTCGACGCGTAGGACGTGATGGGTTCGGCGGCGACGGAGGCGTCCGGGAACTTGACCGTCCGGCCGATCACCGTGTGGAACACGTCGTCACCGAACGCGTCCACGACCCGGGTGACGACCTCCCGGCTGTGCAGCGTGCGGCCGTCGTACATCGTGGCGAGGATGCCGTCGATCTCCAGCGCGGGGTTGAGGCGCTCGCGCACCTTCTCGATCGTCTCCACGAGCAGCGCCACCCCGCGCAGGGCGAAGAACTCGCACTCCAGCGGGATGAGGACGCCGTGCGAGGCCGTGAGCGCGTTGACCGTCAGGAGCCCCAGCGACGGCTGGCAGTCGATGAGCACGACGTCGTAGTCGCCGAGGGCCGGACGCAGGGCCCGGGCCAGGACGCTCTCGCGCGCGACCTCGCCGACGAGCTGGACCTCGGCCGCGGACAGGTCGATGTTCGCCGGCAGCAGGTCCAGGCCGTCGACAGCCGTCTCACGGATGACCTCGCGCACGTCGGTGCCGCGCTCCATGAGGAGCTGGTAGACGGTCTTGTCGAGCTCGTGCGGGTTGATGCCCAGCCCCGCGGACAGCGCCCCCTGCGGGTCGAAGTCGACGAGCAGCACGCGTCGGCCGTACTCGGCGAGCGCAGCCCCGAGGTTGATGGTCGTCGTCGTCTTCCCGACCCCGCCCTTCTGGTTGCACATCGAGATGACGCGCGCGGGCCCGTGCTGCTCGAGGCGGGCGGGCACGGGGAAGGTCGGCACCGGCCTGCCCGTCGGCCCGTTCTGCGGACCGAGCTCCATCTCGGCCTGCACCGGGCGCGGCTCCGGGGCCGGCTGCTGCGTCGGCTGTGCGCTGGGCGCGGGAGTCTCCCGTGGCGGCTGCACCGGCTGCTGCGCCCGCTCACGGAACGCGTCGACGCCGGGACCGAAGACGGAGGATCCGGGGACGGGCGGCGTGGCGGGGGCGGACGACGGGAACTCGCTGGTCACGGGACGTGGCACTTCCTCGGGCGGTCGGAGGGACGGGCGGTCGGTCTGGCGTGACCTTAGTCGGCACCAGGGGCCGGTGGTGGCGACGGGTCGTGGCCGTCCGGCTCCGCTGCGGTGCCGACCGGACCCGTCAGCAGGGCCCGGGGGTGGGACTCGGCGTGCACCTCGCGCAGGTTGTCGGCCGTCACGAGCGTGTAGACCTGCGTCGTCGTCACCGAGGCGTGCCCCAGCAGCTCCTGCACGACGCGGACGTCGGCGCCGCCGCGCAGCAGGTGGGTCGCGAAGGAGTGCCGCAACGTGTGCGGCGACACGGCGCGGGTGATGCCCGCCCGCCCGGCCGCGGACTGCAGCACCGCCCAGGAGCTCTGCCGGGACAGCCGGCCGCCGCGGGTGTTGAGGAACACCGCAGGTGTGCCCCGGCCCTGGGCGGCCAGGTGCGGGCGCGCGCGGACGACGTAGCGCTCCAGGGCCGCCTGGGCGTAGGACCCCACGGGGACGACGCGTTCCTTGGACCCCTTGCCGCGCAACCGGACCACCCCCGTCTCCCCCAGCACCTCGGCGGAGACGTCGTCGACGTCGAGCCCCACGGCCTCGCTGATCCGCGCCCCGCAGCCGTAGAGCAGTTCGAGCAGCGCGCGGTCGCGCAGCGGCACGGCGGCCTGCGGTCCTTCCCCACCGAGGCCGGCCGTCTCCAGCAGCCGCTCCACCTCCTCGACGCTGAGGGCGGTGGGCAGGCGGCGGGGCGGCGTGGGCGGCCGGACGAGGACGGCCGGGTCCGCAGCGCTGCGGCCCTCGGCGTGCAGGAAGCGGTGCCAGCCGCGCACGGCCGAGGCGGTGCGCGCCGCCGAGCTCGCCGTCAGGACGGCACCGCCGTCCTCCCCCGAGCGCAGCGCCACGACGAACGCGCTCACGGTGGCCTCGTCGACCTCGCCAGGCTCGGTGACGCCGCGGGCCGTGAGGAACCGCACGTAGCGGGCCAGGTCGCGGCGGTAGGCGCCGAGGGTGTTCTCCGACAGGCCCCGCTCGACGTGCAGGTGACCGAGGTAGTCGCGCACCGCGTGCTGCAGGGCGGCCGGCTCCTCACCCGCGGGCGGGACCGGCCGCGCGTCGAGGGAGGCGGCGGACACGCCCTCGACCCTAGGGGACCGGTTGCTCCGTGCGGTCGGACCCACGCGGAGCAGGGCGGGGGCGCCGCCCTCACGCTGCGCTCAAGCGGACCGCCCGTCCGGCCGATGGGAGACCATGCGAGCTTCTAGAACCGCGCCCACGGGCGTCGAGCGCCGCTTCGGTGACGACGAGCTCATCGTCACCAAGACGGACCCGCGGGGTGTCATCACCTACGCCAACGAGGTCTTCCTCCGGGTCTCGGCGCTCACGGAGGCCGAAATCGTGGGGCAGCCGCACAACATCATCAGGCACCCGGGCATGCCCCGCGGGGTCTTCGACCTGCTGTGGGAGACCCTGCGCAGCGGGAGCGAGATGTTCGCCTACGTCGTCAACCTCGCCGCCGACGGCGCCCACTACTGGGTGCTGGCGCACGTCACGCCGAGCGTGGACGCGCACGGCAAGCTGCTCGGTTACCACTCCAACCGGCGGGTGCCCGAGCCGGCGGCCGTCGCGGCCGTGCGCCGGCTCTACGACGAGCTGCTGGCCGTCGAGGCCCGGCACTCCCGGCCCGCCGACGCCGTCAAGGCCTCCCGGGCCGCGCTGGCGGCCCAGCTGGCGGCCGCGGGCCAGACCTACGAGGAGTTCGTGTGGTCCCTGACCCCCGAAGGAGCCGCCGCGTGAACCTCCGCAGCCTGTTCCGCGCCCCCCAGGACACCGGCCGCGACCACGACGAGGTCCTGCGGGCCCTCGTCGAGGTGGCGAGCCGCGCCGCCGCGGGGGACCTCGAGGCGCGCGTGCCGCACCTCGGTGACGACGACCTCCTCGTCGACCTGCGCCGCGCGTTCAACCACCAGCTCGACATGACCGACGCCTTCGTGCGGGACGCCTCCGCCACCCTGGAGGCCGCCAGCGAGGGACGCTTCCACCGCCGCTTCCTGCTGGGCGGCACGCAGGGCGCCTTCCGCCACGGGGCCCGGGTCATCGACGCCGCCCGCCGGGCCAGCGCCACCGCCGGTGCCGAGCTCGACCAGGCGACGGCCGCCCGGCTGGCCCTCGCGGACGAGCTCGAGAGCACCGTGCTGTCCGCCTCGGAGCAGGTGAGCGCGGGCGCCACCAGCGCCGGGTCGGGCGCTGCCGAACTGGCGCGCACGGCCCGCGACGCCGTGACCGAGGTCCAGCGCGCCGTGGCGACCGTGGAGTCGCTGCGCAGCGCCTCGGCCCGCATCGAGGAGGCCGTGCAGCTCATCGAGAAGGTCGCCGCCCAGACGCGGCTGCTCTCGCTCAACGCGACCATCGAGGCCGAACGCGCCGGCGAGGCCGGCCGCGGGTTCGCCGTCGTGGCCGAGGAGGTCAAGAGCCTCGCCGAGCAGGCCGCCCAGTCCAACGCCGTCATCGCGGCGCAGGTCGCGGCGAGCATGCAGGCCACCGAGGAGGCCGTCGCCGTCATCGAGGGCGTCGCGCGGCGCATCGAGGGGATGGACGCCGAGGTCGGCGCCATCTCCGACGCCGTCTCCGGCGGCTACGGCTCCGTCGGCCTGTCCGAGGTCGCCGGCCTCCTGCAGCAGCAGGTGACCGGCTTCGTCGCGACCGTCCGGGGGTCCTGACCCAGGACGCGGGGGTTCAGGCCGCAGGGGGTCAGGACGTGGGGGGTCAGGACGTGGGGGGTCAGGACGTGGGGGGTCAGGACGTGGGGGGTCAGGACGTGGGGGGTCAGGACGTGGGGCTGGTCAGCCCGGTCGGCCACGGCGTGCCGGCCGGGCGCAGGTCCGCCCAGCCGTTCGCCTTGGCGGCCTGCAGGGCCAGGACGCCGACGACGCTGCCCGGGTTCGCGAGCCGCCCCTCCAGCACCGCGCGGACCGCCTGGTCCAGCGGGACCCGGACGGGGACGAGGTCCTTCTCCTCGTCCTCGCGCACGTGCCGCTCGGCCTCGGGAACCGCGGACAGACCGCGGGCCAGGTAGATGCGGTTGGCCTCGCTCGAGCCGCCCGGGGAGTTGAACCAGTCCGCCACGACGGCCCAGTCGGCCGCCACGAGGTCGGCCTCCTCGGCCAGTTCCCGCTGGGCCGCGAGCAGGGGTTCCTCGCCCGCGACGTCGAGGAGCCCGGCGGGCAGTTCCCACAGCTCCCGGCGCACCGGGTGGCGGTACTGCCGGATGAACAGGACGTTCTCGTCGTCGTCGAGGGCGAGGACGGTCACCGCGCCGGGGTGGCGCTGCAGGTCGCGGACGACCGTCCCACCGTCGGGCAGTTCGACCCGTTCGCGCACGACGTCCCAGACGCGGCCGTGGAACACGGTCTCGCTCTCGGACACCGTCCGCTGCACCGGCGCGTCGGCCAGCTCGGCCCCGTCGACGACGGGGACGCCGAGTTCGGCGGGGAAGCTCACGCGGTCACGTCCGAGAGTTCCTCACCGGTCACGTCGGCGGGTTCGGGCTCCACGTCGATGAGCTGCCCCTCGCGCTGGCGGCGCAGGGCGGCGGCGACGAGCCCGGAGAACAGCGGGTGCGAGCGCGTGGGCCGCGACTTGAACTCCGGGTGGGCCTGCGTCCCGACGTAGTACGGGTGCACGTCGGCGGGCAGCTCCACGAACTCGACGAGTTCGCGGTCCGGGGACGTGCCCGAGAACACCAGGCCCTGCGCCGTCAGCTGCTCGCGGTAGGAGTTGTTGACCTCGTAGCGGTGGCGGTGGCGCTCGGAGATCCGCTCGCTGCCGTACGTGGTGGCCACGACGGAACCACTGCTCAGGACGGCCTCGTAGGACCCCAGGCGCATCGTGCCGCCCATGTCACCCTCACCGGAGACGATCTCGCGCTGCTCGGCCATCGTGGCGATGACGGGGTGCTGCGCGTCGGGTTCGAACTCCGTGGAACTCGCGTCGGTCAGGCCCGCGACGTTGCGCGCGTACTCGATGACCATGCACTGCAGGCCGAGGCACAGGCCCAGGGTCGGCACACCGTTCTCGCGGGTCCAGCGCAGCGCGCCCAGCTTGCCCTCGATGCCGCGCACCCCGAAACCACCGGGGACGCAGACCGCGTCGACGCCGTGCAACTGCTTCTGCGCGCCTTCGGGGGTCGCGCACTCGTCCGAGGGCACCCAGCGGATGTCCACCTTGGCGTCCTCGGCGAAACCGCCGGCCCGCAGGGCCTCCGTCACCGACAGGTAGGCGTCGGGGAGGTCGATGTACTTGCCGACGAGGGCGATCTCGACGCGGCGGCGGGGGTTGTGCACGCGGCGCAGCAGGTCGTCCCAGGTCGACCAGTCCACGTCGCGGAAGCTGAGGTTCAGCTTGCGGACGAGGTAGGCGTCCAGGCCCTCGCGGTGGATGACCTTCGGGATGTCGTAGATCGAGGGGGCGTCGACGCAGGCGATGACGGCCTCGTCGTCGACGTCGCACATCGAGGCGATCTTGCGCTTGACGCCCTCGGGGATCTCCCGGTCGGCCCGGCAGACGATCGCGTCGGGCTGGATGCCGATGTTGCGCAACTGGGCGACGGAGTGCTGCGTCGGCTTCGTCTTGAGCTCACCGCTGGGGCCGATGTACGGCACGAGCGAGACGTGGACGAAGAACACGTTGTCCCGGCCGAGGCGCTGGCGCACCTGGCGCGCGGCCTCGAGGAACGGCAGCGACTCGATGTCGCCGACGGTGCCGCCGACCTCGGTGATGATGACGTCGATGTCCTCGCGGGCCTGGGCCCGCATGCGGTCGACGATCTCGTTGGTGATGTGCGGGATGACCTGCACGGTGTCGCCGAGGTACTCCCCGCGCCGTTCCTTGGCGATGACCGCCGAGTACACCTGACCGGTGGTGACGTTCGCGGAGGCGTCGAAGCGGACGTCGAGGAACCGTTCGTAGTGCCCGATGTCGAGGTCGGTCTCGGCGCCGTCGTCGGTGACGAACACCTCGCCGTGCTGGAACGGGTTCATCGTCCCGGGGTCCACGTTGAGGTAAGGGTCGAGCTTCTGCATGGCCACGCGGAGACCGCGGGCGCGGAGCAGGCGACCGAGGCTGGAGGCCGTCAAACCCTTCCCGAGGGAGCTGGCCACCCCCCCGGTGACGAAGACGTGCTGGGTCTGGGACTCGGGGGTGCTGCGGTTCGCCACGGGGTTCGATCGTACCCGACGCGGCGACGGGGCGGGGCGCCTCAGCCGCGGGCGGCCCGGTGGACCCTGCGGACCTGGGCGACCGCGTGGTCCTCGGTGGGCAGCTGCGTCGCGCGCTGCCGCGCCCTCTCGGCCCGCACGGCGTGTTCCGTGCGGTCCTGCACCAGCCGCCGCACGGCGGCCGCGAGACCGGCCGCGTCCCCGACGGGCACGAGCAGCGCGGCGTCGCCGGTCACCTCGCGGGTCCCGCCCGCGTCGGTGGCCACGAGCGGGACCCCGGCGCGCAGCGCCTCCTGGACGAAGACGGGCTGTCCCTCCCAGACGCTCGTGCTGACGGCGACGTCGGCGGCCGCGAGCAGGTCCGCGACGTCGGAGCGCGACCCCAGGAAGCGCACGGGCAGGTCCTGCGCCCGGACGCGGTCCTCGAGCGCGGAGCGCAGCGGACCGTCGCCGGCGACCACGACGCGGGCCCCGGCGTCCGCAGCGGCGTCCAGCAGCGTCCCCAGGCCCTTCTGCGGCGCCAGCCGGGCCACGGCGAGGACCACCGGACCGGGGCCGAGCACCTCCCGACCACGGGCGGCCTCCCCCCGCGGCAGGGCGGGGGCCGGCACGAGCGCGCGGTCGGCCACGGAGGCGCCGAGGCGGTGGGCCTGCGCCACGAGGTCGCCGGAGACGCCGAGGACGACGTCCGCCCGCCGGCACACGGCCCGCAGCACCGCGGTGCCGAGGCGCGCTCTGGCCCCGGACCCCAGGACGGCGTTGTGCACCGTGACGACGAAGGGGGTGCGCCGCGGCGTGGTCGCCAGGGCCAGCGTGGCCACGAACCCCGCGCGGACCCCGTGCGCGTGGACGAGGACCCCCGGCACGGCCGTCACGGCGCGGCGCAGCGCGGCCGCGGCCCGCAGGTCGCGCACCGGGTCCAGGGACGCGCCGATCTCGACGACCGTCGTCGGCACGGACGCCCCGAGGCGCGCGAGGGTCTCGGCGGGACCGGCGACGCGGACGTCGACGCCGTCCGCGTGCAACCGCCGGGCCAGGGCCGTCACGTGGCGGACGACGCCCCCGGCGCTGCTGCCGAGGACGAACAGGACCGGGCCGTCGGGCGCCGCTGGGGGCACGTCTCCTCCTCGGGTCACCGGCGGACCACCCGCCGGGCGGTGCCGGACAGGGTCCGCAGGTCGGTGGGGACGGCCAGGCGCGCCACGACGAACCACACGAGGCCCGCGAGGGCGGCGAGCGCGAGGCCCTGGCCGACGGCGGCCACGACGTGGGTCGTGCGCCACACCAGGCCCGGGACCGCCCCCACGGCTCCCCCGACGGCACCGGCGAGGACCGCGGCGACGACGACGCGCCCGACTCCCCCGAGGGCACCGGGGACCGCCCGGTGCACCTCGCGCAGCAGCAGCACGCCCGCGACCGTGAGACCGGCCGTGTGCGCGAGCGCGAGCGCCGACACGACGTGGTCGGCGGGCAGGGCGAGCGGCAGCAGCAGCACCCCCACCAGGACGACGGCCCAGCCGGAGACGACGGCGACGGCGGCGCTGCGTCCGGCACCGAGGGTGTAGAGCGCCCGGGTGAGCAGCGCGACGAGCCCGTAGCCGAGCAGCCCGGGGGCGAAGAGGACCAGTGCCAGGCCGAGGTCGCCGGAGCGGCCCGACCCGACCCGGCCGTGGACGAAGACGACGGCGACGGGCACGGCGACGGCCACGAGGACGGCCGCGCCGAGGGAGCTGACGAGCAGCACCGCCCGCACGGCGGGGGCGAGGACGCCGCCGAGCTCGGCCCGGCCGCTGTCGGCGGCCCGGGCCAGCCGGGGGAAGACGGCCGTCGCCACCGGGACCGCGAGCACGGCGTACGGCAGCAGGAAGAGCGCCCAGGCGTAGCTCCAGCGGTTGACCGCGCCGGCCGAGGCGTCGTTGGAGACCGCCGTGACGGCGACCGTCACGACCTGCTGGGCCACGAGCACCGCGAGACCGGACAGGGCCAGGGACCGCAACCGGGCGCCGTCGCCGGGAGCCGGCCGCAGGGCCGGCCGCCAGCGCACGGGACCGCGCAGCGCGGGCAGGTGCGTCAGCGCGAGGGCGAGCACGCCCAGGGTCGTGCCGCCGGCCAGCACGGCGATCCCGGTGCGCGGGACGTCGGCCAGGTCCCCCTCGACGACGGAGGCGGGGACGAGGGCCCCGAAGAGCAGGTAGGTCGCCCCGACGACGAGGCTGGAGACGAGCGGCGCGGCGGCAGGCGCGGTGAACCGCTGCTGGGCCTGCAGCACGCCCGCGAAGACGACGGCGACCGCGTAGAGCGGGACCTGGGGCAGGAAGACCCAGAGCATCACCGTCGCCAGCCGCAGCAGCGACCCGCCGCACTCGGCGTCGGAGCCGTCGGCCAGCAGGAGGGACATGACGGGGCGGGCGACCAGCGCGGTGACGGCCCCGACGACGACGAGCGCGAGCACGCTGACCGTCAGCGCGGCCGACGCGGTCCGGGACGCGGCCGCCCGCTCGGCGGGGTCGTCGGAGGCCAGGCGGGAGGACAGCAGGGGGACGAGGACACCCGCGAGGGCACCTCCGGCGACGACCTCGAAGAGGACGTTCGGCACCTGGTTCGCCGTCGTGTACGCCGTGCCGAGGCAGTTGTCGCCGACGGTCTGGCTGAAGGCGAAGATGCGGCCGAACCCCGCCACCCGCGCCGCGACGGTCAGCAGCGCCACCGAGGCCGCGGCCGCGGCGACGGACCCCGCCCCGAGGCGGGGGGGCCTCACCACCGGCTCACGGACGGCTCACGGACGACCCAGCCGGTCCAGCTCGCGCAGCAGGGGTTGCGCCTCGATGAGCCGGCTGAAGCTCACCTTCTCCGACGCCAGCGTGAGGGCGACGACGACCCCGAGGGCGACGGCGCGGCCGGTGCGGTCCCAGCGGGCGAGGGCCGCGACGCCCACGACGGCACCGAGCGCGTTCGCCCCCGTGTCCCCCAGCATGCTGCGCCCGGCGAGGTCGTCGCCCAGGACGGCGGCGGACGTCCCCAGGACCGCCCCCGCCAGGGGGCGGGCGTCCCCGGCGCCGGGACCGGCCGACAGCGACAGGGCGGTCACCGCGGCCACCTTCACGGCCCGGCCGGGGCGCAGGTCGAAGAGGTTCACGAGGTTGGCGGCACCCGCGACGAGCGCGCCGCCCACGAGGACGTCGAGCACCCGGACCGGCCCCGCCCCGGTGCCATGCGACCGTTCGGCGACGGCGGCGGCCACCAGACCGGTGGCCCCGATGCCGAGCACCTTCCAGGCACCCGTGGTGAGCCGGCCCCGGCGCAGGGCGTCGAGGTGGCCGCGCAGCCCGCGCGCGCCGCCGGAGCGGTCGTCGGGGCGTTCGGCGAGGTCGTCGACGGCGCCGAGCCCGGCGGCACCCGCGGCCGCGAGCAGGCCGGCGGCCCGCCAACCGGGCCGCGCGGCGAGGCAGCCCGCCCCGACGGCGAGGGCCGCGGTGGGGCCCTCCAGCAGGGTCAGCGGACGCCCGGCGTGGTTGGTCCGCTCCCAGCGGTCGGCCCCACCGGGCGGGGTGCGGCGCAACAGCTCGCCCGCCCGCACCCCGGCTCCGAAGGCCCCGCCCACGGCGACCACGGCCCGCAGCAGCCCGCTCACGACGCGCTCGCGGCCGCCGGCAGCGGCGGGCTGACCTCGGTCGCGGAGTCGGCGGTGCCGTACTGGCCGGCGCCACCGGTGAGCTGCTGACGCAGGGCGAGCACGACGTTGATGCGCCCGATCGGGGAGTCCAGGTCGTCGACGCTGCTGACGTCGGCGGCCAGGTCACCGTCGGCGCGCAGCACGGCCACCGGTCCCCCGTCGGCCGCGGCGTCCGGCGGACCGGCCAGCACCGCACCGGCGCTGGCGCCGTCCAGCTCGCGCAGCAGCGCCGTCCACGCGGCCGCCGTGGACCGGCGCACGGCGTCGGTCGCGTCGGCGTCCCCGGCACCGCCCACGACGACGACGAGGGTCGCCCGGGCCGGTGCCGTGCCGGTGCCGCCCTGGACGTCGACGAGCCCGGCGTCCGACAGCGTGGTGAGCACCGTGCGGGCGCCGTCGTCGGGCCCCTCGGCCTGCGCGAGCTCGGAGGTGACGAGCGCGCGGGACAGCTCGGCCGCGAGGAGGTCCTCGGTGCCGGCGGCGGTCGCCGGCGCCGCCGTCAACTGCCCGGTGAGCGAGGAGGCCGCCTTCTGCCGGTCGGCCGTGGCGGTCTGGCTGCTGTCGAACCACTTGTCCTGCAGGGTGACCTGCGAGGACACGGTCGCGCCCGCGGCCTGCAGCTCCTCCGTGGTGGCGTCGACCTGGCTGGAGTCGGCCCCGGGGAGCTCCACGACCGCCACGCTGCGGCCGCCGAGCTGACGGGCCACGAGGGCCGGCCCGACCGCCTCGGCCCAGGCGTCCTGCTGGTCGACCGTCGAGAGCGCCTGGTCGCGTTCGGTGCGCAGGGTGTTCTTCTCGGTCGTCAGCTGGCGGACCTGGTCGGTGATGCCCGTCGAGATCCCCTCGTTGAGCGGCCCCGCGCCCAGCACGATGCCGACGGCGAGGGCGAGGAACACCGACACCAGCGAGACCACGTGGTAGCGGAAGTCGATCACTGCTCATCCTGTCGGTCGGTGGTGCGGGTGGGGACGGTCGCGGCCCTCACGGACCTTCACCGGGCAGCAC
This sequence comes from Kineococcus sp. NPDC059986, assembly GCF_040702905.1. Lineage (NCBI taxonomy): Bacteria > Bacillati > Actinomycetota > Actinomycetes > Kineosporiales > Kineosporiaceae > Kineococcus > Kineococcus sp. NPDC059986. The sequence continues at coordinate 37,392 of NZ_JBFBND010000036.1, forward strand.
GCCCACGACGACCGCCCACGCGTCCTCGAGCCGGGCCCCCGTCACGGCGAGGATCGCCTGTCCGGTGGGTGTCACGAGCAGGGCGGCGACGAGGGCCAGCACCCCGGCCAGCACGAGCACGAGGACCTGGACGTCGGACACGCGCGAGCGGTAGAGCCGGGAGACACCCTTGGCGTCGACGAGCTTGCCGCCGACGCGCAGGCGGGTGAGGAAGGTGCTGGCCATGCCGGCGCGGCCCTTGTCGAGGAACTCCACGAGGGTGACGTGGGTGCCGACGGCCGCGATGAGCGTCGCGCCCTTGTCGTCGGCCAGCAGCATCGCGACGTCCTCGCTCGTGCCGGTGGCCGGGAAGACGACGGCGTCGATGCCCAGGGAGCGCACGCGCTCCAGCCCGGGGGCGCGCCCGTCGCGGTAGGCGTGGACGACGATCTCGGCGCCGCAGCGCAGGGCCGCGTCGGACACCGAGTCCATGTCGCCGACGATGAGGTCGGGCTTGTACCCGGCCTCGAGGATGGCGTCCGCGCCGCCGTCGACGCCGATGAGGACGGGCTTGTACTCGCGCACGTAGGGGCGCAGCGTGACGAGGTCCTCCTTGTAGTGGTACCCGCGCACCACGATGAGGACGTACCGGCCGTCGAGGTCGGTGCGGATGTCGGGCACGCCGACGCCGTCGAGCAGCAGTTCCCGCTCGCGGCGCAGGTACTCCATCGTGTTGGCCGCGAACGCCTCCAGCTGCAGCGACAGGCCGGCGCGGGCGACCTCCATGTCGGCGGCCACCACGTCGGCCGTGAGGCGGCGCCCGGTGGCGACGTCGACGCCGTCGACCTGCAGCCGGTCACCGACGAGGAGGGCCTTGGTGCCCTCGGACAGCTCGGCCACGAGGTCGGTGCCGACGTCGTCGAGGACGGGGATGCCGGCCTCGACGAGGATGCCGGGCCCGAGGTTGGGGTAGCGCCCCGAGGTGCTGCGGGAGGCGTTGACGACGGCGGCCGGCGCGCAGGCCACGAGGGCCTCGGCCGACACGCGGTCGAGGTCGAGGTGGTCGATGACGGCGATGTCACCGGGTTTGAGCCGCTTGGTCAGGCGCTTCGTCCGGCGGTCGACGCGGACGGTGCCGTGCACGGCACCGGTGCCGACCGACCCTGCACCGGCGGATCCGGGCGCACTGGCGCCACGGTCGCGTCGACGCCTCACCACTCGCCCGATCTCCTCAGCTGCGTGCCTTCCGCGCCCCGCCGGTTCCCGGGGCGGACGCCGATCGTCCCACGCGGGCGGCACCGCCCCGCGCCGCACGCGCCGTGCCCGCCCGTCCGCCACGACGTGTCGACGGTTCCGCCACGGCCTCCGCGCGGCTGGAGCGCAGGAGCTCCTCGGCGTGGGCGCGTTCGGTGCCCGAGCCGCGCCCGGACAGCATCCGGGCCAGTTCGCTCACCCGGCCGTCGTCGTCGAGGCGCACGACACCGGACTCGGTCACGCTGCCGTCGTCGGTCTTCACGACCGTCAGGTGCGTGTCGGCGAAGGCCGCGACCTGGGCGAGGTGGGTGACGACGACGACCTGCGTGCTGCGGGCGAGCCGGGCCAGCCGGCGCCCGATCTCGACCGCCGCGCGCCCACCGACCCCCGCGTCGACCTCGTCGAAGACCATGGTGGGCACCGGGTCCGCACCCGCCAGGACCACCTCGAGCGCCAGCATGACGCGGGACAGCTCACCCCCGGAGGCGCCGCGGGCGAGCGGTCGCGGCGCAGCGCCGGAGTGCGCCGCGAGCAGCAGTTCGACGCTGTCGCAGCCCCAGGGACCGAGGTCGTGCCCCGTGTGGACGGCGACCTCGAGCCGCGCGCTCGGCATCGCCAGGGCGGCCAGCTCGGCGGCGACGCGCTCCTGCAGGTCACCGGCCGCGGTGCGGCGGGCCGCCGTGAGGCGCCCCGCGAGCCGGCGCAGCTCGTCCTCCAGCTCGTCCCGTTCCTTGGCCAGCGTCTCGAGGCGGCCGTCGTCGTCGAGGTCGAGCAGCCGGTCGGAGGCCTCCCGGGCCCAGGCCAGGACCCCGGCGACGCCCTCGCCCGGGTCGACGGCGTGCCGTCGCACCAGGGCGCTCAGCTGCGCCCGGCGCTCCTGCACGACCTGCAACCGCAGCGGGTCGGCCTCGAGGGACCCCGCGTAGGCGGCGACGTCCGTCGCGAGGTCGGCGAGCAGGTAGGAGACCTCCTCGGCGCGGGCAGCCAGGGCCGCCAGCGCGGTGTCGTGGTCCCCGGCCTGGGCCAGCGCGCGGCGGGCCGCGTCGACGCGGGCGTCGGCTCCGCCCTCACCGACGCCGTCGTCGGCTCCCTGGCCGGTGAGCGCCTCGTGCGCAGTGGCCGCCGCCGTCCGGAGCACCTCGACGTGGGCCAGCCGTTCGGACTCCTCGCGCAGGGCGGTGTCCTCGTCCGGCTGCGGGTCGACGCGTTCGACCTCGTCGAGGCCCAGGCGCAGCAGCTCGGCCTCGCGCGCGCGTTCGGCGGTGTGGCCGGCGACGTGGTCGTGCTCGGCGCTCACGGCCCGCCAGCGCGTGTGCACGCGCTGGTAGGCGGCGAGGTCGTCGGCGACGACGGTGCCCGCGAAGGCGTCCAGCACCCGCAACTGCTGGGCACCGGACCGCAGCCGGAGCTGGTCGGTCTGCCCGTGCACGGCGATGAGGTGCTCGGAGATCTCGGCGAGCACCCCGACGGGCGCGCTGCGGCCGCCCACGTGGGCCCGGCTGCGTCCGCCCGCGGACAGGGTGCGGGCCAGGACCAGTTCGCCCTGGTCGACCTCGCCGCCGGCCTCGCGCGTGCGGGCCGCGACGGGCCCGTCCTCGGGGACCTGCACCCGGCCCTCGACGACGGCGGACTCGTCACCGGCCCGGACGGCACCGGCGTCGGCCCGTTCGCCCATGAGCAGGCCGAGGCCCGTGACGACCATCGTCTTGCCCGCCCCGGTCTCCCCCGTGATGACGGTCAGGCCGGGCCCGAGCGGCAGCCGCGCGTCGCGGATGACGCCGAGGGAGCGGATGTGCATCTCCTCGATCACGGTCGCGGCCCCCCCGCCCCACGCGGTCCCTGCGGTTCGCGCGGGCCCCGCCAGCCGGTGACGGGCAGTCCGAACTTGGCGACCAGCCGGTCGGTGAAGATGCCGCTGCTCAGCCGCGCCAGCCGGATCGTCTGGGCCGAGCGACGGACCTCGACCCGGGACCCGGCCGGGGCCGCGAACGTCCGGCGGCCGTCGCACCAGAGCACTCCGCCGTCACCTGTGCCGGGCAGCACCTCCACACCGACGACCGACGTCGGGGCGATCACGAGCGGTCGGGCGAAGAGGGCGTGGGCGCTGATCGGCACGACGAGCAGGGCCTCGACCTCGGGCCAGACGACGGGCCCGCCGGCGGAGAACGCGTAGGCCGTCGAGCCGGTGGGGGTGGCCGCGATGACGCCGTCGCCCCCGAAACTGCTGAGGGGCCGGCCGTCGACGTCGACGACGAGTTCGAGCATGCGCTCGCGGTTGGCCTTCTCGACCGACACCTCGTTGACCGCCCAGGAGGACGCCAGGACGGCTCCGTCGTGGACGACCTGGACGTCGAGGGTCATGCGCTCCTCGACGCGGTAGTCGCCGGCGGCGACGCGCGCGACGGTCCCGACGATCTCCTCGCGCTCGGCCTCGGCGAGGAAGCCGACGTGGCCCAGGTTCACACCGAGCAGCGGGGTGTCGCTGCCCCGGACGATCTCGGCGGCCCGCAGGATCGTCCCGTCGCCGCCGAGGACGATGACGAGTTCGGCCGTGTCGACGGCTCCTTCGAGCTCGCACTGCACGACGCGGTCGCGGTCCTCCGCGGCGAGTGCGGACGCCTCCTCGGGCGTCATGACGGTCTGGATGCCCGCCTCCTCGAAGCGGTGCACCACCTTCGTCAGGGCCGTCACGGCCTCGGGCCGACCGGTGTGCGCGAGGACGAGGACGCTGCGCGCGGCCTGCGGGACGACGCACCCCACGGGTGCCTCCTCGGCGCTCACGCGAGCCCCGCCTGCGGTCCCTCGGCGATCGCGCGCGCCAGCGCGTCCTCGTCGAGCGGCGGAGCGCCGGCGGCGAGGTGCAGGAAGTACTCGACGTTGCCGCTGGGACCGGGCAGGGGGCTGGCCGCGACACCGCGGACGCCCAGGCCCGTCGCCACCGCGGCCGTCGCGACGTGCCGGACCGCGCCGGCGCGCAGCTCGGCGCTGCGGACGACACCGCCCGCGCCGAGCGCCTCGCGACCGACCTCGAACTGGGGTTTGACCATGAGCACGTGCTCCGCCTCGGGGGTCACGCAACGGACGATCGCCGGCAGGACGAGCGTCAGGGAGATGAAGGAAAGGTCCGCGACGACGAGGGAGGGGGCGGGCGCGACGGCCTGCGGCTCCAGCGTGCGGACGTTGGTGCGCTCCAGGACGGTCACGCGGTCGTCCGTGCGCAGGGACCAGGCGATCTGCCCGTAGCCGACGTCGACGGCGACGACGTGGCCCGCCCCCCGCCGGAGGAGGACGTCGGTGAAGCCGCCCGTGCTGGCCCCGGCGTCCAGGCAGCGCCGGCCCGTGACGTCGACGCCGAACGCGTCGAGGGCCCCGACGAGCTTGTGCGCGCCGCGGGAGACGTACTCGTCCTGCTCACCGGCGTCCTCGACGACGATCGCGGCGGCCAGGTCGACCTGGGTGGCGGGCTTCGCCGCCGTGGCCCCGCCGACGCGGACGCGGCCGGCGCTCACGAGCTCACCGGCGTGCTCGCGGGACCGGGCCAGCCCCCGGCGGACCAGCTCGGCGTCGAGCCGGAGCCTGCGGACGGCCACGTCAGGACTCCGCGCCGGCCAGTCGTTCCCGCAGGGCGCGGTCGACGGCGGCGTAGACCTCGACGTGGTCGTGGACACCGAGCGCGTCCAGGCCGTCGAGCCGGTCCAGGACGTCCTGCAGCGCACGGTCCTGCTCCGGGGAGGCGGCGGCCTCCGACCGGGCCGGCCCGGGACGAGGAGGAGTGGGCACGGGAGACCTCTGGCCCACGGATTCAGTCACGGGCGTCACGCTACAAGCCGCCCCCGACATCGCCTTGCAGGCTGTCCACACCCCGCGTGTTCGACCCGGTGTTCGAGGGGTCCGACGTCAGCCGACGGACCGTGCGCCGGGTCCGTCCGGGACGCCGACGGTCGGCTCCACCGCCGTGACCGCCCCGGTCAGGGCCTCACCCGTGAGCGCGTTCCCGGCGTCCGCGACGGCCCACACGGCGGCCGCGGCCGCGCGCAGGACGTCGAGCCCGTCCGGACCCGCGGCGTCCGCCGCGACGGCGCAGCGGCCCCCGGCGACGCGGACGACGGCGTCGCGGCAGGTCGCAGTGACCTCCCCGTCACCGGCGACGTCACCGGCGACGTCACCGGCGACGACGTCGACACCCGGGTGGGCGTCCTGCAGGGACCGCAGGTCGTGCCCGACGTGGGTCGGCCGCTCGTGCGGCTCGGCCGCGAGCAGCTCCCGCACCCCGGTCACCCCGGTGAGGACGAGCAGCCCGTCGAGCCCGGCGGTGCGGGCGCCCTGCAGGTCCGTGTCCAGCCGGTCCCCCACGACCAGCGCACGGGCGGCCCCCAGCCGGGCGACCGCGGCGTCGAAGAGCGCCCGTTCCGGCTTGCCGCACACGACGTCGGGGCCGCGTCCGGCGGCCCGCGCCACGAGGTCGACGAGGAGGCCGTTGCCCGGGGCCGGACCCCCCGGGGTCGGCACGGTGGCGTCGAGGTTGGTGGCGACCCACGGCAGACCGGACCGGACGGCGTGCGTGGCCTCGGCGAGCTGCTGCCAGCCCAGGTCCGGCGAGAAGCCCTGCACGACCGCGACGGCCTCGTGGCGGTCCTCCGTCGGCCGCAGGCCCACGTCGGTGAGGGCCTCCCGCAGACCGGTCGTGCCGACGAGCAGGACGCGCGAGCCCGCCGGCAGCTCCCGGGCGAGGTGGTCGGCGGCGGCCTGGGCGGAGTTGACGACGTCCTCGTCGGCCGCGGGCACGTCGAGGTCGCGCAGGTGCGCGGCCACGGTCGACGGCGACCGGGAGGCGTTGTTGGTGATGTAGCCGAGCCGGTGCCCGGCCTCAGCGGCGGCGCGCAGCGCTTCCGGTGCGTGCGGCACGGCGTCGGGCCCCACGTAGACGACGCCGTCGAGGTCGAGCAGGAGGACGTCGTGGTCCTCCAGCAACGTGCCACGGGTGGGGAGGAAGGGGGCGGACGCGCGGGGGGTCACGGGTTCTCCGGGCTCTGCCGCGCCCGGATGGTGGCGCGGACCTGTCGCAGGCGGTCGGCGTACTCCGGCCGGTCCGGGCGCATGGCGTGGGCCATGGCCAGGTGCTCGACCGCCAGGCCGAACCGTCCGAGCCGGCTGAGGCTCAGCCCCAGACCGAAGTGAGCGTAGTCGTCGGCCGGTCGAGCGGCCGCCAGGTCCCGGAAGGCCTCCACCGCCCCGGGGATGTCCCCCGAGTCGTAGCGAGCCCGGGTCAAGGCCTCCAGGACGACGGTGGACCCCGGTTCCTGGGCGTGGGCCCGCGTCAGGAGCGTCGCCGCCGCGGCCGCCTCCCCCGCGGCCAGCAGCGCCAGCCCGCGCTGCAGCCACTCGTAGGGTCCTCCGGACGGTCGGCCGGGCTCTTCCGGGCCGGGCACGGTGCCTCCTCGTGGATCGGGGACGGGGTTCGGCGGGCGGGCGGGCCGCGGGCACTCCCGACCGTAGGATGCGACGGGTGGACTCAGCACGCACGGGGGCGCGCGCCCCGGTGGGCGGGCTGCCGGGCCTCACCCCCTCCGACCAGCTCGCGGGCACCGTCGCACCCACCGGTGATGCGCTCCTGCGGCCGTTCCCCGGGCTGCGCTACGACCCGGACGTCGCGGGTCCACCCGCGGGGTTGCTCGCCCCACCTCACACGGAACTCGACAAGTCGCGCCGCGCCGCCTTCCTCGCGTCTTCGCCGTACGTCGTCACCCACCTGGAACGGCCCGAGTACGGGACGGGATCGACCGGCCCGCTGGTCCTCGACTGGCTGGACCACGGGGTGCTCCTGCAGGACCCGGCGTCCTTCTACGTGGTGCGGCAGCGCGAGGCGACCGCGAACGAGGCGAGGGTCCGGCACTTCCTGCTCGCCAACCTGACCGTGGTCCCGGACGACCCTCGCGTCCACCCGCACGAGGGGGTCTTCGAGCAGGCCGTCGCGGCTCGGCTGCACCGTCTCGAGGCGACGCGCGTCGACTCGGAACCCGTCCTCGTCGTCGACAGCGCCCCCTGGCCCGTCCGTTGGACGCACCCCGAGGGTCTGGGAGAGCGCGTGCTCCGGTCCGAGGGAGCCGGTGTCGAGGTGTGGCGGGTGCGCGACCCCGACGTGGTGACCGCCCTGGTCGACGCCTCCCGTACGCACCGGTTCCTCATCGCCGACGGGCACCACCGCTACGCCGCCGCGCTGTCGGCGGCACGTGCGGCGGGCCGGCCGGCGGATCTCCTCGTGGCCGTCGCCGACGACGCGACCGAACCGGTCGATCTGCGTGCGCTGCACCGGATCCTTCCCCAGCGGGCGGCAGCCTCGGTGCTCGACGGTGCCCAGCGGCGGCGCCGACTCGTGGACGCGTCACCCGAGACGCTGGGCCGGGTCCAGCAGGCTCTGGGGTCGCAGCAGGCGGTCGTCGTGCTCCCCTCCGGCGCCCACGTCGTGGAACAGGACCGCGTTCCGCACGCGGCCAGTGGATCGGGGGCGTGGGTGGACGCGCTGATCCGTGCCGGGGGGACGCCTTCCGACGCCGTCCGGTACCAGGGTGACCTCACCGTCGTCCTCGCCGCTGTGGGCGGATCTGCAGCGGTCCTCCTGCCGCACCCCACGGTGGCCGGTCTCACGCGCCTCGCGCGGGACGGCGGTCTCATGGGACGCAAGACGACGTCCTTCCGACCCAAGCCCCTCGCCGGCAGCGTGATGCGGCTGCGCTGACGCCGGCGCCGACGTCGCGGGTCGGACTCGCGCACCCGCCCGGGAACGCAGAAGAGGGGAGCAGCACCGCCGTAGCGGTGCCACTCCCCTCCACTTCTCACCAAAAGTGAGTGGCCGGCGGTGACCTACTCTCCCACCCAGTCTCCCGAGCAGTACCATCGGCGCTGGTGGGCTTAGCTTCCGGGTTCGGAATGAGACCG
>NZ_JBFBND010000037.1:0-44601 GCF_040702905.1 Kineococcus sp. NPDC059986
GGCCAGGGCGATCTCGCGGGCGGTGGCGCCGTCCCCGCCGGCGCGGCCGCGCAGGAGGGTGTCGTAGCGGGCGGTGGCCTGGACCTGGCGGGCGGCCAGGGCCCGGATCTGCCGTTCGGTCTCGGTGATGACGTCGATGAGCTGGGCGGGGCTCAGGTCCTCCGCGAGGTCCTCCCCCAACTCCTCCGCGGGGTCCTCCAGGGGGTCCTCGGGGGGTGCGACGGTCGACGACATGGCAGGACCCTAGCGTCCGACGACCCCGCCGACAAGACCGAAGTCGTTGCACCGCAACGTATTCATCGGGCCGCGCGATCCCCCGCCCCAGTTCTACCAGCCGTCCCTGACATCCACGACAAGTTGTCCACAGGGCGTCCGGTCAGAGTCCCGACGAACCTCCCCGGCGTCCAGAACCCGTCCCCGTGGCGTTCCCGAAACCCCTCCCGCCGCCGGTCGGGACCGCGTCGGGCAGGGGCTGGGAGGAGTCGGCGAGCACGACCTGCTCGCCGGCGCTCACTCCGGACGTCACCTGCGTCCGTCCGTCGCCGACGGTTCCGGTCGCCACCTGCACCACCCGCGTGCTGCCGCCGGACCCGAGGACGGTGACGTCCGCACGGTTCCCGCCGAGCGGGGTGAGCGCGGAGTCCGGCACCGTGAGCACCCGGTCCGCGTGTCCCGTCGTGACCGTCACGCCGGCGGAACTCCCGATCGCCAACGACGGCGGGGGCGAGGTCACGACGACCTCGACCGCGTCCGTCGGCGAGGAACTGCCGTCCGCGGCAGTCGATCCGGTCGCGTCCGATCCCGTTGCACCCGATCCGGTGGCGGTCGTCGGCAGGACCGCGATCGACGTCACCCGACCCGTGAGGGCGGTGCTCGACCCCGAGGGCACGACCTGGGCCGTCCCACCGACGCCCAGCCCGGCCAGCTGGGTCACGGGCACCTGCACGGTCACCGACACCGCCCCGGGATCCACGACGAGCACCGATGCCGAGGAGTTCTCCGCCGCCCCGACGGCGAACGGGACGGAGGCGACCTCACCGGCGACGGGGGACGTCAGGGTCGCCCCCGCGAGCGCGTGCTCGGCGGCGGTGACCTGCGCCTGCGCCTCGGTCACGGCCGCCTGCGCCTGGTCCGGGGTCGTGGGGTTCCTCGTGCCGGCGCCCGGGGTGCCGCCCGCGCTGTTCCCGGTCGGGTGGTTCGCGGCGGCGGCGGCGTGCTGCTCGGCCTGCAGGGAGGTCGACAACGCCTGGAGACAGGCCGCCACGGCGCTGGGCGCCGGGCCGGCGGGGGCGGTGCTCGACGCGGTTGCCGAGGGTCCGGCCGTGGGGGCCAGAGTGGGTGTCCCGGTCGGTGTTCCGGTCGGTGTTCCCGTGGGAGTTCCCGTGAGAGTTCCGGTGGGTGTTCCCGTGGGTTCCTCCGTGGGCGCACTCGTGGCGGCGGTGGTGGCCGTCGTGGTGGGAGTTGCCGCCGAGGACCTCGCCGCAGCCGTGGTGCGGCCGTGACCGTTCGTCCCCGCGGGCGTGCCGCCGGACAGCACCGGAGCGCACGCCTGCTGCGCCGCCTGCACCGCCGCGACGGCGGCACCCGACCCCGAACTCCCGGTCCCGGTCGCCGCCGGGGCGGGCGTCGCGGCGGCCGCGTCGACCGCCGCGAGGTTCGCCTGCGCACTCGCCAGGGACGCCTTCGCCTGCGTGAGGGCGGTCTGCAGGGTCGCGGGGTCGATCGTCGCCAGCACCTGCCCGGCGGTCACCCGCTGTCCGGGCGCCACGGACACCGTCGTGACCTCACCGCCGACGGGGAACCCCACGGACGTGGGCGACGCGGCCCCCACCGTGCCGAGGAAGTCGGTGGTCTGCGCCACGGAGCCGAGTTCCACCCGCCCCGTGACGTACCGCGCACCCGGAGAGGGTCGTTCCGCGGCTGCGGCCGTCAGCGCCCCACCGACCGTGACGCCGAGGGCCACGCCGGAGACGAGGAGGCGACGGCGCCAGCTCCACCGGCGCCGACGGGGCAGCAGGAACGCGGGTGGCGGGGTCGGCACGGGGGACCTCCGGGGGTCGGGGGAGTTCACTGGCTGCGCAGCGCGTCGATGGGCGCGAGCCGGGCGGCGCGGTGCGCGGGGTAGACGCCGGCGACGAGACCGACGACGAGCGAAACCCCGACCGCGGCGACCGTGGCGGTCGCGGACAGGTCGACGGGTTGACCGATGACCCGGGGCAGGAGTTCGGCTCCCGTGACGCCGAGGGCGACGCCGAGGACCCCACCGCCCACTCCGAGCAGCCCTGCCTCGAGGACGAACTGCCGGCGGATGGCCGAGGGCGAGGCGCCGATGGCCTTGCGCAACCCGATCTCCCGCACCCGTTCGGTGACGCTGACGAGCATGATGTTCATGACGCCGATCCCGCCGACGAGCAGCGACAGTCCTGCCACTCCGCCGAGCAGGACGGTCAACGTGTGCGCCGTGGCCGTCGCCGTCGAGACGAGCGCCTGCTGGCTGGTGAGCGTGAAGTCGGCGGTGGCCGGCGTGACGCCGTGCAGCGTCAGCAGGGTGCGGTCGACCTCCTGGTAGGCCGCGGACAGGGCGGCCGGTCCGGTCGCCTCGACGTACAACGTCGAGATCCGCGTGCGGGCGCCGCCGCCGAGGAGCGCGGCCGCCGTCGTCTGCGGCAGCACGGCCGTGTCGTCCTGGCTCGTTCCGCTCGCCGACGTCCCTTCGGGGGCGAGCACCCCGACGACCGTCAGCGGGGTCCCGTCCACCTGGACCGTGCGCCCGACGGCCGAGGCGGCGCTCGGGAACAGGTCCTGGGCGGTGAGGGGGCCGAGGACGACGACGGGTGCGGCCGCGTCGACCTCGGCCTGCGTGAAGAACCGCCCCGTCACGAGCGTGCGGTCGCGGACGGCCGTCCAGGACGGGGTCGTCCCCGCCAGCGTGGTCCGCCAGTTCGTCGTCCCCGCCACGAGCGTGGCGCTGCCGGAGGTCACCGGGGCCACGGCGGCGACGTCGGGGGCGTCGGTGCGGTCGGTGAGGGCGGCCGCGTCCCGGGTCGTCAACGTGGACGCCGAACCCGCCCCGCCGCGCACCCCCGTCGTCGAGGTGGAACTGCCCGGCAGCACGATGAGCAGGTTGCTGCCGAGGGCGCTGATCTGTTCGCTGACCCGTTCCTGCGCACCCTGGCCGAGGCCGACGGTGAGGGTGACGGCCGCGATGCCGATGAGGATGCCGAGGGTCGTCAGCAACGACCGCAGCCGGTGCCCGGCGACCGCCTCGACGGCACTGTGGGCGGTGTCGAGGAGGTTCACCGCGCCACCCCGGTGGCTCCGGCGATCACCGGGGGAGGGGTGAACCGCCCGTCCCGCAGGTGGAGGCGGTCCTGGGCCCGGGCGGCGACGTCCTGTTCGTGCGTGATGACGACGATGGTCCGTCCCGCGGCGTGGAGTTCGTCGAACAGGTCCAGGACGTCCTCGGTGGAGGCGGAGTCGAGGTTGCCGGTGGGTTCGTCGGCCAGCAGCAGGGCGGGTTCGGTGACGAGCGCGCGGGCGACCGCGACCCGCTGCTGCTGCCCGCCGGAGAGTTCCCCCGGCCGGTGGTCGGTGCGGTCTCCGAGACCGACGCGTTCCAGCGCTGCGACGGCCCGGGCCCGACGGTCGGCCCGGCCCACCCCGGCGTAGGCCAGCGGCAGTTCGACGTTGCGGACGGCGGACAACCCCGGCAGCAGGTGGAACTGCTGGAACACGAAGCCGATGAGCCGGTTCCGGGCCGCGGCCAGGCCGTACTCGTCCATGGCGCCGACCTCGACGCCGTCGAGCCGGTAGCTGCCCGTCGTCAGCGCGTCGAGGCAGCCGAGGACGTGCATGAGCGTCGACTTCCCGGATCCCGACGGTCCCGTGATCGCCAGGTAGGCCCCCTCGCGGACCGTGAGGTCGACGCCGACGAGCGCCCGCACGGTCAGTCCCGATCCGGTCGTGTACGTCTTCACCGCGTCCCGCAGGTCCAGCACGGTCCGACCGGTCCCCTCCGGTCCCACGGCGGTCACCGCCCGGCCCCCGACCCGGCCGGACCGCCGGTACCCCCGCCGCCGGAGCGACCACCCCCGAACCCGCCGCCCCCGAAACCGCCACCACCGGAACCCCCGCCGGCACCCCCGCCGGCACCCCCACCGGAACCCCCGCCGAAACCCCCGCCACCCCCGAAGCCGCCGGACCCCGTGGTGGTTCCGAGCCGGGCGACGTCGGGAACCGTGACGCGCACGGTGTCCCCGGCGGACAGACCGGCGGTGACCTGCGTCCGGGAACCCTCGACGGTCCCCAGCGTCACGGGGGTCGCCTCGGGGTGCCCGGCGACGACGCGTTGCACCGTCGTGCGTCCCCCGGACGTCGACAGGGCCGCCGTGGGCACCGTCAGGACCGACGGGCTCGACCCCGTCGTCACCGTCACGTCCGCGCTCGCCCCCGTGTACAACCCCGTCGGGGTTCCGCTGAGCTGCAGCACCACCGGGAACTGCGCGCCGTCGCCGGAACCCGCCGTGGACGGGTCCGCGACGACCCCCACCGAGGTGACCGTCGCCGGGAGCTTCGTGCTCGCCCCGGTGGGGACGACGGTCGCGCTCTGCCCGTCGTGCAGCTGCCCGAGGCTGCTGCTCGGCACGTCGGCGTCCACCAGCCACCCGCCCGTGCCGACGACGGTGACGACCGCCGTGGTCCCCGAACCTCCCGTGGACTGCCCGACGGTGAACCCGACGGCCGCGACCGTTCCGGCGAAGGGTGCGGTGAGGGTCGCGGCGTGCAGCGCGGTGGTGGCCTGGGCGAGGTTCGCCTGCGCCGCGGCGAGTTGCGCCTGGGCGGCGGCGAGCTGCTGAGCGCTGACACCTGAGGCCGCGGCGGAGTCCGCGTCCACGGTGCTCTCGTCGGCCGTCACCGCGGCCTGTGCGCTGTCGACCTGCGCCTGCAGCGCCGTCGGGTCGATCGTCGCGAGCACCTGGCCCGCCTGGACCTGCTGCCCGACGGCCACGGGGACCGAGGTGACGGTTCCCGAGGAGGTGAACCCCAGGTCCGCGCGCTGCTGGGGTGCGAAGGTCCCGGTCGCGGTGACGGTGTTCGTCAGCGGGCCGACGGTGACCTGCACGTCCCGGTAGCGCGGGGTGCCCGATCCGGTGCCCGCCGACGCCGACGACGCGGTGTCGATCGTGTGCACGGCGCCCCCGGCGACCACGGCCGCGGCGACGGCGACGACCGCGGTGGTGAGGACGGTCTTCCTGCGGTGGGGCACGAGCTCACGTCCAGTCTCGGCTGCTCCACCCCGGACGGGTTCGGCCCGCGGACGAGCGTCGACCGTGCGGCTGCGGACCGCCTCCCGGTCGGCTGCACGAGAACTGTGAGAGCGCGTCCGAGCCCCGCCGACGCCGTCCGGGGTGCGACGGACAGGGCGTCCGTCCGGCCGGTCGCGGAAGGGTCAGAATTGACGTCGTCGTAACCGTCGGAAACACGTTCGCAACACAGCGGTGCGAGTGTGATCACACATCACGGAGGTCAGCATCGTGGACGTCAGCGCCATCACCGTTCCCACGCTCGCGGAGGAGGTGTACGACCGTGTCCGGTCCGGCATCACCACCGGCACCCTGGCGCCGGGCAGCCGGGTCTCGATCCGGGCCCTGGCCGCCCAGCTGTCCGTGAGCGCCATGCCGGTCCGGGAGGCGCTCAAACGCCTGCAGGCCGAGGGGTTCGTCGTCTTCGAGCGCCGCAGCATCAGCGTGGTCTCGCTGACCGCCGAGGAACTCCAGCAGGTGTTCGCCGTCCGCTCGCGGCTGGAGCAGCTGGCCACCGAGTGGGCTCTGCTCCGGCTGACCCCCGCCGACGTGCAGGACCTGCGGGCGGTGCTGGCGCAGATGGCCGACGAGCACCTCGAGACCGGCCGGTGGCGCGCCCTGAACCGGCGCTTCCACCAACGCTTCTACGAGTGCGCCGGCAGTCCCTACCTCCTGGACCTCCTGCGCGGGGTGTGGGACAAGGTCGAGCCCTACATGACCGTCTACGCCTCGAGCGTGGAGGACTTCGGCGAGGCGCACCGGCAGCACCTGCGCATGCTCGACCTCATCGAGGCCAGGGACCTGCCGGCCCTGCTGACCGAGAACGACGGACACCTCGAACACACCCGCCGCACGGTCGCCGACGCCCTGTCCCGGGCGCGACGACCACCGACCTGAGACCGCCCCACGATCCCCGTTCCCGGGGACGCGACCGGAGGACACCGCATGGAACCGCGCGAACCCGACCGCTTCGCCGAACTCACCGTCGCCCGCTTCCACGACATGCTGCGCGCGCAGGAGGCGACCAGCGCCGACCTCACGGCCTGGTACCTGCAGCGCATCGAGGACCTGGACCGCGACGGACCCCGCATCGGCGCCCTGGTCACGGTCAACCCCGCCGCCCTCGACGACGCCCGCGCCGCGGACGCCCACCTCGCCCGGACCGGGCGCCTGCTGGGCCCCCTGCACGGCGTCCCCGTCGTGGTGAAGGACCAGGCCGAGACGGCCGGGATCCCCACCGCCTTCGGCTGTTCCCTGTTCGCCGACTACGTCCCGGCGCAGGACGCCACCGTCATCACGAGGTTGCGCGCCGCGGGGGCCGTCGTCCTGGGCAAGACGGCCATGTGCGACTTCGCCGCGGGGTGGTTCTCCTTCTCCTCCCGCACCGGTTTCACCCGCAACCCCTACGACCTGGACCGCGAGACCGGCGGTTCCAGCGCCGGCACCGCCGCCGCCGTCGCGGCCGACCTCGCCCTCCTCGGGCTGGGGGAGGACACGGGTGGCTCGATCCGCCTGCCGGCCTCCTTCACCAACCTGTTCGGCCTGCGCCCCACCACGGGCCTGGTCAGCCGCACGGGTTTCTCCCCGCTCGTGCACTTCCAGGACACCCCGGGCCCGATCGCCCGCACGGTGGCCGACGCCGCCGTCCTGCTCGACGTCATCGCCGGCTGGGACCCGCAGGACGAGTTCACCGCCGTGGCCGCCGCGCACGAGCACACCGGTGCGTTCGCGCAGGACCTGGACTCCCGGGGGCTGGACACCTTCCGCGTGGGGGTGCTCGAGGACGCGTTCGGCGCGGGACCGGAGTCGGCCGGCACGAACGCGGTCGTGCGGGCGGCCGTGGACCGGTTGCGGGAGCAGGGCTGCACGGTGGTGGACGGGCTGGAACTGGGCGACCTGCGCGAGTGGGTCACCGGGACCTCGCTCTACACCACGCAGTCCAAGCAGGACCTCACCGCGTTCCTGGCCGACCGGCCCGACGCACCGGCGCGCTCGTGGGACGACATCGTCGCCGCGGGCGCCTTCCACCCGCTCACCGACCTCGTCGTCGACATCGCGGCCGGGCCCGCGGACCCCCACGACGACCCCGAGTACCTCACCCGCCGCCTGCGCCAGGAGCAGCTGTGCCGCAAGCTGTCCGCGCTCATGGCGGCCGCGGGCGTCGACGTCCTCGTCTTCCCCACCGTCCAGGTGCCCGCCCCCACGCGCGAGGAACTGGCGGCCAAGCGCTGGACGGCGCTGACGTTCCCCACCAACACCGTGCTGGCCTCGCAGTCCTCGCTTCCCGCGGCCAGCGTCCCGGTCGGTTTCACCGACGGGGGACTGCCCGTCGGGATGGAGGTCGTCGGACCCGTCATGAGCGAGCGGCTGCTGCTGCGCTTCGCCCGGGCCTGGGAACGGGTGGCGTCCCCGCGTCGGGCCCCGCGGTTCGCCGACCGCGACGTGCCCGTCGCCGCGGTCGTGGGGTGAACCGGACGGGCGCCCGGGCCCTGGACCTGAACTGCGACCTGGGCGAGAGCTTCGGCGTCTACCGCCACGGCGCGGACGCGGAGGTGATGCCCCTCATCACCTCGGCGAACATCGCCTGCGGCGCCCACGCCGGGGATCCCCGCACCATGCGCGAGAGCGTCGACCTGGCCGCCCGGCACGGGGTCGCGATCGGCGCCCACGTGGGGTTCGCCGACCGGGAGGGTTTCGGTCGGCGCGCGATCGAGGTCGGTGCGCAGGACGTCCACGACCTGTGCCTGGCCCAGATCGGCGCGCTGGACGCGTTCGTGCGCGCTGCCGGGCAGCGGATGGCGCACGTCAAACCCCACGGTGCGCTCTACGTGGTGGTCAACGACCGCCCCGACCTGGCCCGGGCGGTGTGCGCCGCGGTGACCGCCTTCGACCCCGCCCTGGCCCTGTACGCGCTGCCCGGTTCCGCCCTCGTCCACGCCGCCCGGGCCGCCGGACTGGCCGTCGTCGAGGAGTTCTTCGCCGACCGCCCGTACGAGCAGGGGCGCGTCCGGATGTTCGGCTGGGGACCCGACGACCTCGGAACCCCCACCACCGCCGCCGAACGCACCGTCCAGCAGTTGTCGACCGCCGCCTTCGCAGGCGTCGGCACCGTCTGCGTGCACAGCGACAGCCCGGCCGCCGCGGACCGCCTGTCCGCCCTGCGGACCCGGTTCGCGGGGGAGGGCTGGACGGTCGCCCCGCCGCGGCGACCGGACCCCGCCGCTGCGCTGGAGTCCCTCCACCCGATCCACCTGCTCCCCGCCTCCACCCTCGAGAGGAACCGATCGTGAGCACCAGCACCCGTGACGGCGTCGCCGTCGAGCACCACGGCCTCGAGTCCGAGTTCGAGCACGAACCCGTCCCCGCCTCCCGCCGGCGTTCGCTGGGGTCGGTGTCGGCCGTCTGGTTCGGCTTCCCGATGATCATCACCAACGCCATCTTCGGCGGCACCATCGTCTACGGCCTGGGGTTCTGGCGCGGGACGGCCGCCATCCTCGCCGGGAACGCGGTGCTCTTCGCCTACGTCGGGGCCCTCAGCTTCGTCGCCGGCCGGACGGGCAAGAACTTCGCCCTCACGGCCGCCGAGACGTTCGGGCGCAAGGGGGCACCGGTCGCCGCCGGGTTCCTGTCCACCGTCGTCATCGGCTGGTTCGCCTTCCAGACCGGCCTGACCGGCGCCACGCTGAACTCCTCCCTGGGGTGGAACGAGCCGCTGATGATCGCGGTGGCCGGCGTCCTCTACATCGCGATCACGTTCATCGGCATCCGCGCGCTCACCGTGATCGGTCTCGTGGCCGCCCCGCTGTTCGTGGTCCTGGCGGTCGTCGCCCTCGTCTTCGCCGCCCGCGACGGCGGGTTGTCCGGCATCACCTCCTACCAGGGCGGCGCGCCCGACGCGGGCGTCCTCAGCGTGGGGGCGGCCATCACCATCGTCGTCGCGGGTTTCGCCGACTCCGGGACGATGACCGCCGACTTCACCCGCTGGTCGCGGTCGGGCCGCGAGGCGGTCCTGGCGACGTTCACCGCGTTCCCCGTCGCCAACGTCGTCTCCCTCATGGTCGGCGGGCTCATCGTGGCGGCGGGGGCGGCCGCGGCCCCGGCGGCCAACGGCGGCGACTTCCTGCCGATCCTCACCTCCCACGGCTGGGTGCTGTCGGCGCTGGCGGTCGTGTTCGTCTTCATCAACCTCGGGTCGGTGTGCACCCACTGCCTCTACAACGGCGCGGTGGGCTGGAGCCAGCTGACCGGTGGCCGCATGCGGGTGCTGACCCTCGTCCTGGGCGGCGTCGGGCTCGTGGCGGCCCTGGCCGGGGTCTGGAGCCACTTCGCGGCCTGGCTGAACCTCCTGGGGATCTTCGTCCCGCCGATCGGTGCCGTGCTCATCCTCGACCAGGTCGTCCTGCGCCGGTCGGCGCGCCGGCCGCTGACGTCCTTCCGGGTCCGGCCCTTCGTCGCCTGGGCGGTCGGCGCGGTGGGCGCGGCGCTCGTGCACTACCGGGCGCCGCACCTGTCCGAGGCCGTCGCGGGCATCGTCGTCGGCGCGCTCGCGTACCTGCTGCTGGACCTGGTCACCGGGCGGCGGGAGTTGTCGCAGGAGCCGGCCGGAACCCCGGTCGTGAGCCCGCGCAGCCCGGAGCAGACGGCCGGCACGACGGCGAAGGACCCCTCGTGACGGGTCCGGCGTCCGTGCCGGACGACCTCACGCGCCTGCCCGCCACGGAGGTGGCGCGCCTCGTGCGCGAGCGCACCGTCTCGGCGGCGGAGGTGACCGAGGCCGCCCTCGACCGCGTCGAGGCCCTCGACGGCACGTTGCACGCGTTCGTCGAGCTCACCGCCGACAGCGCGCGGGCCCAGGCGGCCGCCGTCGACGCGGCCCTGGCCCGGGGGGAGGAGGTCGGTCCGCTCGCCGGGGTGCCGTTGGCCGTCAAGGACCTCATCGCCACCAAGGGGGTGCGCAACCGCAACGGGTCCCCGGCCTACCTGGACTTCGTCCCCGACGAGGACGACATCGTCGTGGAGCGGGCCCGAGCGGCCGGAGCGGTCCTGCTGGGACAGACGACGGTCCCGGAGTTCGGCTACAGCGCCGTGGGGCACAGCCCCGTCAGCCCCACCGCGCGCAACCCGTGGAACCCTGAACTGACCCCCGGGGGTTCCAGCGCGGGGTCGGCCGTCGCGGTCGCCACCGGCATGGCCCCGCTCGCGTTCGGCAGCGACGGCGGGGGGTCCATCCGCATCCCGGCCGCGCACTGCGGGCTGTACGGGATGAAGGCGTCGATGGGCCGGGTTCCGCTCTACCCGGGCACCCGCGACGAGCGCTACCCGGGGATCTCCAGTTGGGAGAACCTCGAGCACGTCGGACCGCTGACGCGCACCGTCGCCGACGCCGCCCTGCTGCTCTCGGTCGTCGCCGGCCCCGACCCGCGCGACCGGCACTCCATCCCGTGCCTCGACGTCGACTGGACGGCGGCCGCGGCCGCCGGTGCCGCCGAGGGCCTCGCGGGGGTGCGGGTGGCCTACAGCGCGGACCTCGGTCACCTGGCCGTCGACCCGCGGGTGCGGGAGGTCGTCGACCACGCGGTCGAGGTCGTCGCCGGTCTGGGGGCCCACGTCGAACGCGCCGATCCCGACCTGGGCGACCTCGGCGAGGCGTTCTGGACGATGGTCGCCGCCGAGACCGACCTGCGCGGCATGCGCGCGCTGGCCCGGCAGCACCCCGACATGTCCCCGCACCTGCGGGACCTGCTGGACCGGGCGTGGACGGCGGAGGACTTCACCGACGCCCTCCTGACCCGCAAGCGCGTGGCGAACCGCATGTGGCGCTTCATGTCCGGCTACGACCTGCTGCTCACCCCCACCCTGGCCGTCCCGCCGTTCGGCCTGGGCGTGCAGGGCCCCACGGTGGTCGACGGGCGCGCGGTCGCCGACAACGCCTGGCTGGGTTTCGTCAACCCCCTGAACATGACGGGCCAGCCCGCCGCCAGCGTCCCGGCGGGTTTCACGTCCGACGGTCTGCCGGTCGGTCTGCAGGTCGTCGGCCCGCACCTGGGCGACGCGGCGGTGCTGCGCGCATCGGCCGCCCTCGAGGCCGCCGCGCCGTGGGCGCAGCACTGGCCCGCGCTGGTGGGACGGGCCGGCGCACTGGCCGGGGCTCCCGGAGGCCCCTCGTGACGGGGCTGGACGGGTTGAACCCCTCGCCGGGCGCCCTGGTGGTGGGGATGGTCCAGGCCCGCATCCCGACCATCGGCCGGACCGCCGACCTGCAGGCCCAGGCCGACCGGCTCGCCGACCTGCTGCGCCGGGCGAAACGGGGCATGCCGACGCTCGACCTCGTCGTGTTCCCCGAGTACAGCCTCAACGGTCTGGACCCGGCGACGTTCCTCGACGACGACCTCCTGCTCGACCGGGACGGTCCGGAGGTCTCGACGCTGCGCACCGCGTGCGCCGAGGCCGGGGTGTGGGGGTGCTTCTCCCTCATGGAACGCAACCCCGGGGGAGCGCCGTGGAACGCGGGGATCATCGTCGACGACCACGGGGTGGACCAGCTGTACTACCGCAAACTGCACCCCTGGGTGCCGATGGAACCCTGGCACCCGGGCGACCTCGGGATCCCGGTCTGCGACGGACCGGCCGGTTCCCGGCTGGCCCTGGTCATCTGCCACGACGGGATGCTGCCCGAGGTGGCCCGCGAGGCGGCCTACCGCGGGGCCAACGTCATCCTGCGGACCGCCGGGTACACCCACCCCATCGCCCAGTCGTGGCGGATCACCAACCAGGCCAACGCCTTCCACAACCTCTCCTACACCGTCTCGGTGTGCATGGCCGGTCCCGACCCGAACGGGGTCTGGTCGCAGGGGGCGGCGATGGTCTGCGACGTCGACGGGACCGTCCTGGTCGAGGGGGACGCGACCCCCGACCGGCTCGTCACGGCGGAGGTCGTGCCGTCCCGCGCCGACGACGCCCGGCGCGGCTGGGGGGTGGAGAACAACGTCTACCAGCTCGGCCACCGCGGGTACGTCGCGGTGGAGGGTGGTGCCCGGGACAACCCCTACACGTGGGTGCGGGACCTGGCGGCGGGTTCCTACCGGCTGCCGTGGGAGGAGCAGGTCGTGCACGTCGACGGCACCCGGGCCGGCTGGCCCCCGCCCGCGCAGGTCCGCGCCCGCGCCCAGCCCGGCGGGGGCGCCTGAACTCAGTCCACGGCGGCCCGTGCGGCGGGCGGGTCAGGGGTGCAGGACGAGGGCGGGTTCGGGCCGGTGCACCCCGCGCGGCCGGAACCCCAGCTCGTCGGCGACACCGCACAGGTCCGCCAGCAGCCACACGATCGCCAGCCACATCTCGGTGCCCTGCAGCCCCGGTTCCCGGCCGACGGCGAAGGAGAACCCCTGCCCGTCCCGCCAGGTCCGCAGCGCCTCGGTCAGCAACCTCCTGGCGGCCGCGACGACCTCCTCGCGGCGGTGCCCGGTCTGCCGGCCGGCGAGCCACAGCGGGTGCGCGACGTCGAGCACGTTGCAGGCGTTGCGCCGGTCGGGGGCGAAGAACCGCTGGTCGCCGAGGTGGGCGAGGACGGTGTCGACGACGCGGTCGTGGTGGGGCAGGGGGACGTCGAACTGGGCGAACGTCCCGCGCGAGGCGCGGTAGAACCCGTTCACCACCTGCAGGGCGCCCTCGCCGGCGGGGGCGGTGCCCCACGTCCCCGTCCGCGGGTCGGCGTTCAGCGTGAGCCAGCCGAACAGGGTCTCGACGGTCCCGGGTTCCCCGGGAACTCCCCGGTCCAGGTTCCAGCGCAGCGCGGTGCCGACCGCGTCGACCCACGCGCCGGCACCCCAGGCGCGCGTGCTCCACGGCAGCGCCCGCAGGGAGGCGAGGAGTTCGGCGGGGGTCGTCCGCGCCACGTGGTGCACGGGGTGGGGGAACCGGCGGCCGTGCAGGTCGAGCGCGTACCCGACGCACAGGACGTGGTAGAGCACGTCGCCGTCGGCCGGGTCGGGAGTTCCCGGGACCGGGGAACCCGTCGCGTCGAACCGGCGGACGAGCCCGTTGCCGCTGTCCTGCAATGCTTCCAGCCGGTCCAGCTGCTCCTCCGGCGGCAGCGGTCCGGGGGCGTCGTCGAGCAGGAGTGCCGCGACCTCGAGGGCGTCGCACTGGGCCCGGACCGTGGGTGGGGCGCCGGGGCGGTCGAGGAACTGCCCGCCCGGCAAGCCCGGGTCCCAGCACCGGGCGAGCAGGTCCGGGGCCTGCTCCCGGGCGCGCCGCTCGAACTCCTGCAGGGCGGTCACGAGGTCGTCCGCCGGCTGGGTCGGCGCGGTGGCCGGAGGAACCCTCCAGCGGATGCGGCGGGCGGGGTTCCCGCCGACGACGGCTCCCGCCGGCACGTCCTTCGTCACCACGGCACCGGCCGCGAGGACGGCGTGGTCGCCCACGTGGACCCCGTCGAGGACGACGACGTGCGACCCGATCCACACGTCGTCCCCCACGGTGATCCCGCGCGAGGTCAGGGGCTGGCGGAACACCTCGGTGCCCGCCTCCATGCCGTGGTTGAACCCCAGCAGGGAGCTGTGCGCGCCGATGCGCACGCCGGAACCGCCGCGGACCGTCCCGCGCACGACGGCGCCGAGGTTCACCGTGCAGTCGGCGCCGAGGGTCACCGACCCGCTGACGTAGGCGTGGGCGGCGACGTAGCTGCGCGCTCCCAGGGTGAGGTCCTCGGTCTCGACGGCGGCCAGGGGGCTGACGAACGCGTCGGCGGCCAGCCGCCAGGCGTGACCGGCGACGAACCGGGCCTGGTCCGCGCGCTGCTCTGGCGTCGCCTCGTGCCGGAACCGCCAGGGTTCGACGTCGTGACCGTGGGCGCCGCGCTGCGCGAGGCCCCTCTCGTCCAGACCGCTGGTCACCGGGACCTCCACCGTCGGAGTTGGTAAGCGCTTGCCGGAACGCTAGCACCGCTGCCGGGAGCTGCCCAGGGGTCGTCAGACACGGGGTCTTCCCATCCGATGCATTCCGATATATCGTTGACCCATCGCGAGGCAGTCGGCCTCGCCAGGCAGTGAGGACACGACGTGCGAGGCGACGAGTTCAGCAAGAGGTTCGGCGGTCCCTGGGGGGGCCGTGGCGAACAGGTGCGACGGCACCGCCCCGGCGGCGGGCCGTTCGGTGCGTTCGGGCCCGGTTTCCCCTTCGACGTCCCGGGTTTCGGTCCGGGGGGACGCGGCGGGTTCGGTCCCGGCGGTCCCGGGGGGCGCGGGGGAGGCCGGGGACGGCGGCCGCGGGGCGACGTCCGCGCGGCCGTCCTGGTCCTGCTCGCGGAGGGCCCCAGCAACGGCTACCGCATCATCGGTGAGGTGGCCCGCCGCAGCGACGGGGTCTGGAAGCCCAGTCCGGGGTCGGTCTACCCGATCCTGCAGCAGTTGCAGGACGAGGGGCTCGTGGTCGCCGATCCCGCGGACCCCAAGCAGTTCACCCTCACCGACACGGGCCGCGGCTACGTGGAGGAGGAGTACGGCGACACCCCGCCGCCGTGGGAGACGCTCGACGGCGACTCCGACCGCGAGAAGCGGCACCAGTTCCGGCGCCAGCTCGGCGCGCTGGCGATGACCTACCAGCAGATCGAGCTGACGGGTGGGCCCGACGACGTCCGGCGGGCCGGGGACGTCCTGGAGAAGGCGCGGCGCGACCTGCTCGCGATCCTGGCCCAGGACCTCAGGGCGCCGTCCGGATCGTGACCGGGAGACCGGCCACGACGGGGGTCAGGGCGTGCACGAGGGGGACGCGGCCGAGCGCGGCCAGGACCCCGGCGGGGAGGAGGTCGGCCCGCACGGCCAGGTTGGCCAGGGGGTCGTGCCGGTCCGGTCCGGTCCCGTCCCCGCCGCGGAGCGCGCCCGGCCGGCGGACGGGCCCCGTGCTGGCCGTCGCGCCGGCGCGGTGGTGGCGGACGTGCTCGGTGATCCAGTCCGCGCCGACCGCGACGTCCGGGGTGCTCGTCAGCACGACCGTGGCGGCGGGGTCCTCCAGCCGCCCGCGCAGGCCGTCCGACGCCCGCGCGAGCAGGAGGGCCACCTCGTCGGCGACCGCCGTGGGCGTGCCGTCCGGGACCGCGTGGTGCTCGACCTCGAGCGAGACGTCGTCGAGCAGGTCCACGAGGGGGGCCCAGCTCGCCAGGACCGGCCGCGTCGACGACGCGGGGGCCGACGTCGTCAGCAGCAGGGTCGTCGCGATGCCCGCGGCCGAGGCCTCGTCGGCGGCCTCGATGAGGTGCTCGAGGCAGTCCTCGAGCGACGTGAGGTCGCCGGGCAGCACGGGGAGCAGGGCGACCGCCCGGGTCACGCGCACGTGGGACCGCCCTCTCGACAGGATGTGAACTCCTGTCTACTCACGGTGATCAGTCCGGTCAAGGCCGGCGGGTCGCGGTCCGGCACCGCGGTCGTCGTCCAGCCGTCGCCCGCCCGTCGCCCGCCCGTCACCCGCAGGGCCGGGTCGTGTCGGAGGCCGGGTGCAGGGTGGCCCGTGTGAACCACACCGCCACCGTTCCGGACCTGTCCGGCCGCGCCGGGTTCGACCCGCACTTCCTCGGCCCGGGTCCTGCCGTCCCGCTGCCCGTGCCCCGGGACGGCGCCGAGGTCGTCGTCCTGCCGTACACGCACTTCTCCGTCGTGCACCGGCCCGACCGGCGCCTCGCGGCCGCGACCGTGGTCGCCGTCGACGGCGCCGCCCTCGTGGACGTCCCGCGGTCGGGGGACTCCTGGTTCCTCGACCCGCGCCTGGCCCCGGACGAGCAGGCGGGAGCACAGCTCTACGCCCGCAACGACTTCGACCGCGGTCACCTGGTGCGCCGCCGCGATCCCGGCTGGGGTCCGGAGGCCGCGAGCGCCGACGCCGACACGTTCTCCTACACCAACGCCGCCCCGCAGGCCTCGCGGTTCAACCAGTCGCTGGAGCTGTGGCTGGGGCTCGAGGACCACGTCCTGGCCTACGCGCGGCGGTGGGGGACCCGGCTCGTCGTCGTCACGGGTCCGGTCTTCGGCGACCCCGCCGTCGACCCCGACCCCGAGTACCGGGGGGTGCGCGTGCCACGACGGTTCTACAAGGTGGCCGCGTACCTGCTGCCCGCCTCGGACGGGGGAGCCCCGGTCCTCGCGAGCGCGGGGTTCGTGCTGGACCAGACGCCGCTGGTGGAGCAGATCGTGGGGACGCCGCGGACGCAGGACGCCCCCGAGCTCGGTGGCTTCCGGACCTTCCAGGTGCCGGTGGCGGACGTCGAGGAGCTCACGGCCCTCGACCTCGGGCCGCTCGTCGCCGCCGACCGGCTGCCGGTGCTCGTCCCGGCCGCAGCGGGTGAGGAGGTGCCCGCCTGGCGCCCGCTGGGCGGGGTGGGCGACCTCGTCCTCTAGACCGGCTGCTGTCATGGGGGCGTGACGGCGGGATGACGGCGGAGTGGTGGGAGCGGGCGCGGGCCGCCGAGACGGCCCGGGCGCAGGAGCTCCTGCGCGGTCTCGTCGCCGAGCTCCGGCGCCGTGGCGTCGCCCCGGAACCGTTGCGTGCGCGGGCGGGGTCGGCGCGCTACCGCACCGACGTCGTCGGGTGGTACCTGCGCGCCGACGGCTCCCTCGGGGTGGGCGAGCGGGGGGAGTACTACGTGCTGGACGTGGCGCCCAGCGTGCGGGCGCGGTTCCGCGGGGTCCACCTGGACCCCGCGGAACCACCCCTGCAGGTCGGCCGCGGCGCGCGCGACGGCGAGTCGGTCGAACTCGCGGAGCTGGTGCGCCGCAGGCTGTCCGAGCCCTGATCGCCGGCGGGGGCCTCAGCCCTTGCGGAACTGCACGACGGCCCAGGACAGCGGCGGCAGCACGACCGTCGCGAGGCCCTCGGTCACGGTGACGTCCTCGAGCGCGCGCAGACCGACGGCCGCGTGGTCGCCCTCGAGGTTCGTCGTGTGCCGGTCCTGGCCCGGTGCCGCGGCGAGGACCTTCGCGGTGGCGACGCGGTCCACGTCGAAGGCCCGCAGCGGGACCTCGACCGAGGCGGGCTGCTCCTGGTCGCGGTTGGCGAGGAACACCGTGAGGAACTCGTCGTCGTAGGTCGCGGAGGCGTCGACGACGTCGACCGCGTCGAACTTCGCGGTCTCGTACTTCTCCGAGGAGGTGACGACCTGCAGGACGTTCCCCGTCGCGAGGCGGCGGACCTGCTCGAAGGGGTGGGCGATGGTCTGCTTCCACGCCTCCCCGCCCGGTTCGCTGCGCAGCAGGCCGATGACGTTGACGAGCTGGGCCTGCGCGCCGATGTGCACGCGGTCGGCGTGCCGCAGCAGCGAGTTCAGCAGGGTGCCCACGACGACGGCGTCGGTGATCGAGTACTCGTCCTCGATGACGCGCGGGGCGACGTCCCACGGTTCCACGCCCGGGCCGTGGTGCGGCTTGGACTGGTACCAGACGTTCCACTCGTCGAAGCTCAGGTTGATCCGCTTGGAGTGCTTGCCCTTGGCGCGCACGGCGTCCGCGGTGGCGACGACCTGGTCGATGAACAGGTCCATGTCGACGGCGGAGGCGAGGAAGCTCGCCGCGTCGCCGTCGTGCTCCTGGTAGTAGGCGTGCAGCGAGACGTAGTCGACCGCGTGGTACGACAGTTCCAGGACGGTCTGCTCCCACTCGCCGAACGTCGGCATCGCCCGGCTCGAGGAACCGACGGCCACGAGTTCGATGTCGGGGTCGATGGTCCGCATGGCCATGCCGGTCTCGGCCGCGAGGCGACCGTACTCGGCCGCCGTCTTGTGGCCGGTCTGCCACGGGCCGTCGAGTTCGTTGCCGAGGCACCAGAGCTTGATGCCGAACGGGTCCTTGGACCCGTGCTGGATGCGCAGGTCGGAGAACTTCGTGCCCGAGGTGTGGTTGCTGTACTCGAGGAGGTCGCAGGCCTCCTGCAGACCGCGGGTCCCGAGGTTGACGGCCATCATCGGTTCGGTGCCGACCTTGCGGGCCCACGAGTCGAACTCGGCGAGGCCGAACTGGTTGGTCTCCACCGAGCGCCACGCCCGGTCGATGCGGCGGGGCCGCTC
Organism: Kineococcus sp. NPDC059986; assembly: GCF_040702905.1. Taxonomy (NCBI): domain Bacteria; kingdom Bacillati; phylum Actinomycetota; class Actinomycetes; order Kineosporiales; family Kineosporiaceae; genus Kineococcus; species Kineococcus sp. NPDC059986. The sequence goes on from NZ_JBFBND010000037.1 coordinate 18,349, forward strand.
GTCGCGCGGTCCGACGGAGTCCTCCCAGTCGAACCCGGAGACGAAGTTCCCGCCGGGGTAGCGCACGACGGTCGGGCCGAGTTCCTTCGTGAGTTCGAGGACGTCGGTGCGCAGACCGTCCTCGTCGGCGCTCGGGTGGTCGGGTTCGAAGATCCCCGTGTAGACGCAGCGGCCCATGTGCTCGACGAACGAGCCGAACAGCCGGCGGGGGACCGGACCCACGGTGAAGGCGGGGTCGAGGGCGAGTCGGGCGGTGCGCACGGGTGGCTCTCCTGGGTTTCGCGTCACGTCGGTGTGTTGGCGGGTCCTGCGGTGTCGCAAGCACGGCTTGCAACGTTGGAAGGCAGTCAACGCGAAAGCGGCAGCGGCGTCAAGACGCCCGGTGGCACAATGCGGCCGTGCCCTCCCCTCCCGTGCCGTCGCGCGCGACCCAGCGCCCCACGACGCTGCGGGACGTCGCCGAGGCCGCGGGCGTCTCGATCAAGACGGTCTCCAACGTCGTCAACGACCACCCGCACGTGCGGCCGGAGATGCGCGAGAAGGTCAAGGCCTTCATCGCCCAGCTCGACTACCGCCCCAACGGGATCGGCCGTCAGCTCCGGCAGGGCCGGACGGGCATGGTGGCGCTCGCGCTGCCGGACGTGACGAGCCCCTACTACGGCGAGCTCGCCTCCACCCTCGTCAACGCGGCCCGCGAGCGCGGGCTCACCCTCCTCGTCGAGCAGACCGACGGTGACCTCGACCGCGAGCGCGAGGTCGCGGCCGGGTTCCCCGTGCGCCTCGTCGACGGCCTGATCTTCGCCCCGCAGAGCCTGCCCGTCGACGAGTTCAAGCTGCGGCGGGACACCACCCCGGCCGTCCTCGTCGGGGAGTACGGCGAGGGGTCCGGGTTCGACCGGGTGACCATCGACTCCGTGGACCTCGGCGACCGTGCCGTGCAGCACCTGCTCGGCCTCGGCCGGCGGACCGTCGCCTTCGTGGGCGACAAGGGGCAGGGGATGGTCCGTCCCCCCGTCGTCGCCCAGCGCGTCGAGGGGTACCGGCGCGCGCTGCGCCACGCCCGGGTCCGCTTCGACCCCGAACTGCTGTGGCCGCTGGGGGAGTGGACGCGCGGGCACGGGTACGAGGGCACCACCGCCCTGCTCGCGGCCCGCCCCGACGTCGACGCGATCTTCGCCGCCAACGACCTCGTCGCCTTCGGCGCCCTGCACGCCCTGCGCCGCCTCGGGCTGCGGGTGCCGCAGGACGTCGCCGTCCTCGGCGTCGACGACGTCGAGCAGGCGCAGTTCTCCGCGCCCACGCTGACGTCCATCGCCCTCGACCGCTCCGAGATGGCCGAGATGTCGCTGCGGCTGCTCACCGACCGGCTCGCCGGCTACGACGGTCCGGAACGACTGCTCACGGTGACCGGCCGCCTCGTCGCGCGGGAGAGCACCGGCGGCTGACCCGCGGGTGCGGACGGCCGCCGGGCTGGCAGGCTGCCCCCGTGCGAGCAGTCCAGGTGGAACGGACCGGAGGACCCGAGGTCCTCACCGTCGTCGACCTCCCGACCCCCGACCCCGGACCCGGCCAGGTCCTCGTCGACGTGGTGGCGGCCGGCGTCAACTACATCGACACCTACCGGCGCAGCGGGGTCTACCCGCTCGCGCTGCCCGCCGTGCTCGGCAGCGAGGGGGCCGGGCACGTCGCCGCCCTCGGTCCGGGCGTCGAGGGGTTCGCCCCCGGCCAGGCGGTCGCCTGGAAGGAGGCGCCGGGCAGCTACGCCGAGCAGGTCCTCGTCCCGGCCGGCGAACTCGTCCCCGTCCCGGACGGCGTCGAGCTGCCGACGGCCGCGGCCGTCCTGCTGCAGGGGCTGACGGCCCACTACCTCGCGACCGACACCTACCCGGTGACGGCGGGGACCTGGGCCCTCGTGCACGCCGGCGCGGGGGGTGTGGGGCTGCTGCTGACGCAGCTGCTGAAGCTCAAGGGCGCTCACGTCCTGGCGACCGTCTCCACCCCGGCGAAGGCCGAGCTGGCCCGCGCCGCCGGTGCCGACGACGTCGTCGACTACGCGCAGGCGTCCGCCCGGGCCCGCGAGCTCACCGGCGGTCGGGGCGTCGACGTCGTCTACGACAGCGTCGGCAAGGACACCTTCGAGGACAGCCTGACCGCCCTGCGCCCGCGCGGGCTCATGGCGTTGTTCGGCGGGTCGAGCGGCCAGGTGCCGCCCTTCGACGTGCAGCGGCTCAACGCGCTCGGGTCGCTCTTCCTCACCCGCCCGACCCTCGCGTCGTACACGCAGACCCGTGAGGAACTGCTGTCGCGCACCGACGAGCTGTTCGGCTGGATCGCCGCCGGCCGCCTCGACGTCCGGGTGGGCGGCACCTACCCGCTGCCGGACGTGCGCCGCGCGCACGAGGACCTGCAGGGGCGGCGCACCACCGGGAAGCTGCTGCTGCTGCCCTGAGACCCGGAGGTCAGTCCACCGGACCGGACAGCACGCAGAACTCGTTGCCCTCCGGGTCGGCCAGCACGGTCCAGGTGACCCCGCGGCCCTGCCCGACGTCGGCGTGCCTCGCGCCGGTCTTCAGTGCCCGGGCGATCACGCGGTCGCGACCGGCGCCCGCCCGCGTCGCCCGCACGTCGAGGTGCCACCGGTTCTTCACGGTGTGGGGGGTGGGGGAGGCGACGAACTCCAGGAACGGACCACCGGACCCGCGCAGCTGGGCCATGCGGGACGTGCTGCGCACCAGCGGCATCCCGGCCAGGGGGGCCCAGAACTCCGCGAGCGCCCGCGGGTCCTCGGCCAGGCACACGACGGCCGCGACCCGGCCGGTGCCGTCGTACTCCGGACGCGGGTCAAGGACGCAGAACTCGTTGCCCTCGGGGTCTTCGAGGACGACCCACGGGACGTCCCCCTGACCCACGTCGGCCCGTCGCGCCCCGAGGTCGAGGAGGAACTCGACCGTCTCCCGCTGCTCGGAGGGGGAGGAGGAGTCCAGGTCCAGGTGGACCCGGTTCGGCGGCGACCCCGCGGGCCGGGGTGCCCCGCCGGGGACGAACACCAGCTCGACGCCGGGTTCGCCCTCGGGCGGGACGACGTCCGTCTCGTGCTCGTCGGCGTACCCGAGCCGCCACTCCAGCGCCCGGCGCCACCAGTGCGCGAGCTCGAGGGGGTCGAGCGCGTCGACGACGACGTTCACCAGCCGGCTGTCCACCCGCGGGACGCTACCGGGGGTCAGGACTGACCGCGGCCGGTCTCCTGCTGCAGTTCGTCGATGAGTTCGGACGCGCGCGCCTTGTCGAGGTCCTCGGGGACCTCGCGGCCCGCCTCACGGGCGAGCGTCTGCAGGTAGCTGCGCTGGGGGCCGGTCATCGGCTCGTCCCCGGTGACCCACGTCTCCGGGTCCTTCTCGGCGTTCTGGGTGGGGTCCTGGTTCTCGTCCCGACCGGACGTCTGCTCGCTCACCCGGCGACCGTACGGCCCGTTCGAACGGACCGCGCGTCGACGGGGCACGGCACGGCCGGGGACCACGGAGCGGGGGACTGTCGCGCACCCCGGGGGATCGCTACGGTGTGCCGCAGCAACCTTCGGAGGGGGGCCCATGGCGGAGGACGCCGTCGCAGCACGGGTGGAACGGTACGAACCGTCGACCACCCTGACACCGGCCGCAGCACCACCCACCGCCACGCGTCCGCGCGCGGCCTGGCCGGACGCCGCCAAGGCGGTCTGCATCCTCCTGGTCGTCCTCGGTCACGTCGCGTACATCCTCCTCGACCTGGCCCAGGCGCCCTGGGCCGCGGGCGCCCCGCCGGTGTGGAACGACCTGGACGTGCTCCTGCGCCCGTTGCGGATGCCGCTGTTCTTCGCCATCTCCGGCCTGTTCGCGGCGGCCGCCCTCGCCCGCCCGTGGCGGCTCACGCTGCGGCCGCGCGTGGCGCAGAACCTCTACCTCCACGTCCTGTGGCTGCTCGTCGGCTTCGCGGTCTCGGCGGCCGTCGCCATCCCCACGTTCATGGCTCCCGAACGGCTGAGCGAGGTCCCCGCGGCCGCCGCCACCGCCTCCACGGGGCTCTGGTACCTCTACGCGCTCGCGGTGTACTTCGTCCTGGCCCGGGTCACGCGCACCTGGCCTGCCGCCGTCCCCGTCGCCGCGGCCGCCGTGCTCGCGGTCGTCTCGTTCTGCGGGGTCCTGCCGGGCTCCGGCGACACGCACTCCGTCGTGGAGAACCTCGTGTGGTTCCTCCTCGGCGCCCGCTTCCCCGGCGCGCTGCGGGCGCTGGCCGCGCGGCAGCGGCCGCTGCTCGTCCTCGTCGTCGGCGGCGGGCTCGCGGTCGTCCTGGCCGCCGTCCGGCTCGTCCACCCCTCCGTCGTGGTCGACGCCCTCGTCGAGATCCCCACGCGCGCGGCGGCCGTGGTGGTCGGCGTCTGCCTCGCCGTGCTGCTGACCCAGCGGCTGCCGCGGCTCAGCGAGCCCCTGCTGCGCCTGGGCCGGCGGACCCTGCCCGTCTACGTGGCCCACGGCATCGTCCTGCTCCTCGTGCAGCGTCCGCTCGCCGCCGTCGTCGACCCGGCCTTCGGGCGGCTGCCGCACCCGGCGCTCCTGCTCGCCGTCGTCGCCTACCCGCTGCTCGTCACGGCGGGCACGGTCTGGGCGTGCCTGGCCGCGCACACGCTGAGCCGTCGGATCGGGGCGGGGTGGCTGTTCGCCCTGCCCGGTGGGGCCCGGCCCGTGGCCAGTCCGGCCCCCTAGACTCGGCGGCATGACCCACGTCCTGTCCGCGGTGGCCTGGCCCTACGCCAACGGCCCCCGCCACATCGGCCACGTCGCCGGCTTCGGCGTCCCCTCCGACGTGTTCAGCCGCTACATGCGGATGGCGGGTCACGACGTCCTCATGGTCTCGGGCACCGACGAGCACGGGACGCCGATCCTCGTGCAGGCCGAGCAGGAGGGGCTGTCCCCGCAGGGCCTGGCCGACCGCTACAACCGCGTCATCACCGAGGACCTGCAGGGTCTGGGGTTGTCCTACGACCTCTTCACCCGGACCACCACGGCGAACCACCACTCCGTCGTGCAGGAGATGTTCCGCACGGTCCACAAGAACGGGTACATGGTCGCGCAGAAGGGGATGGGCGCCATCTCCCCGTCCACCGGCCGCACCCTGCCCGACCGCTACGTCGAGGGCACCTGCCCGATCTGCGGGTTCGACGGCGCCCGCGGTGACCAGTGCGACAACTGCGGGAACCAGCTCGACGCGATCGAGCTGAAGAACCCGCACAGCCGCATCAACGGCGAGACGCCGGTGTTCGTCGAGACCGAGCACTTCTACCTCGACCTGCCCGCCGTGGCCGACGCCCTCGGGTCCTGGCTGCAGACGCGCGCGGACACGGGTCGCTGGCGGCCGAACGTCCTGAACTTCTCCAAGAACCTCCTCGAGGACATGAAGCCGCGCGCCATGACGCGCGACATCGACTGGGGGATCCCCGTCCCGCTGGCGGGGTGGGAGGAGAACCCGGCCAAGCGCCTGTACGTCTGGTTCGACGCCGTCATCGGCTACCTCTCGGCCTCGGTCGAGTGGGCCCGCCGCTCCGGCGACGACGACGCCTGGCGCGCGTGGTGGACCGACCCGTCCGCGGAGTCGTACTACTTCATGGGCAAGGACAACATCACGTTCCACTCCCAGATCTGGCCCGCAGAACTCCTGGCCTACGACGGCCGGGGCGCCAAGGGCGGTTCGCCCGGGACGTTCGGGAACCTCAACCTGCCCACCGAGGTGGTGGCGAGCGAGTTCCTCACGATGGAGGGCAAGCAGTTCTCCTCCAGCCGCGGCGTCGTCATCCACGTCCGCGACGTCCTGGCCCGCTACCAGCCGGACGCGTTGCGGTACTTCATCTCCGCGGCCGGCCCGGAGACCAACGACTCCGACTTCACCTGGCAGGAGTTCGCCACCCGCGCCACGAGCGAGCTCGTCGCCGGCTGGGGCAACCTCGTGAACCGGACCGCCTCGCTCATCGCCAAGAACGTGGGGGAGATCCCGGCGGCGGGCGAGCTGACGGACGCCGACCGCACGCTGCTGGCCACCACCCGCGGCGGGTTCGGCGTCGTGGGCGACCTCATCGAGCACCACCGCCAGCGCGCCGGCCTCGGTGAGGCCATGCGCGTCGTCGGCGAGGTGAACAAGTACCTCACCGACCAGGAACCCTGGAAGATCAAGAACTCCGACCCCGACCGGATGCGGACCGTCCTGCACGTGACGGCGCAGGCGGTCTCGGACTGCCGGACGCTGCTGTCGCCGTACCTGCCGCACTCGGCGCAGAAGGTGCACGAGGCGTTCGGCGGCACCGGGACGGTCTCCCCGCTGCCCGAACTGCGGGAGGTCACCGACCTCGACGACGGCCGGCCCTACCCGATCCTCACGGGGGACTACCGCCGCGGCGAGACGCTGCCCGCCTGGGGTTCGGCCCCGATCGTGCCCGGCACCCCCGTCGCCGCCCCGACGCCGATCTTCACCAAGCTCGACGTCGCCGCGGTCGTCGAGGAGGAGCTGGCCCGGTTGGCGCAGTGACGGCCCGCAGCCGCCCACCGGCGCCCGAGCCGCTCGCCGTCCCCGTCGCCGACAACCACACGCACCTCGACTCCGAGACCGAGCAGGACGTCGAGGCGCTGCTGGCGGCGGCCGCGGCGGCGGGCGTCCCGCGCAGCGTGCAGATCGGCTGCGACCTGCCCGCCGCGCGGTGGACGGTCGCGGCGCTCGACCGGTACCCACAGCTCCTCGGCGGTGTCGCACTGCACCCCAACGAGGTCCCCGACCTCGTCGCGGCGGGGGAGTACGACGCCGCCCTGGCCGAGATCGCCGCGCTCGCCCGGCACCCGCGCGTCCGGGTCGTCGGGGAGACCGGGCTGGACCACTTCCGCACCCCGCCGGAGCAGTGGCACCTCCAGGAGGAGTCCTTCCGCGCCCACATCGCCCTCGCCAAGGAGCTCGGGCTGGCGCTGCAGATCCACGACCGGGACGCCCACGACGACGTCCTGCGCGTGCTGGCCGAGGAGGGCGCCCCGGAGCGGACCGTCTTCCACTGCTTCTCCGGGGACGCCGCGATGGCCCGCGTCTGCGCCGACGCCGGCTACTACCTCTCCTTCGCCGGGACGGTGACCTTCAAGAACGCGGACGACCTGCGGGAGGCGCTGCGCGTGACCCCGCGGGACCGGGTCATGGTCGAGACCGACGCGCCCTACCTGACGCCGGTGCCGCACCGCGGGCGCCCCAACGCCGGGTACCTCGTGCCGCTCACGGTGCGTTCGATGGCGCAGACGCTCGGGGCCGACCTCGACGAGCTGTGCGCGAGCATCGCGACGACGACGGAGACCGTCTACGGCCCCTGGTGACGTTGGTCACGGCTCGTGGTCGCCGAGTTCACCCGATCGGCGCAACGGGTGCAGATCCAGTCGGGTGGAGCACCGCCCACGGTGCCGGAGCGTGTTCAGGGATCACGGGAGCTTGTCGAAGAGGTCTCGGAGCGGTTACGGTCCGCTCCAGTCGGCCGGATCGAGGTGGCCGGACCACGCGCTGCACCTGGGGACGGGGGTCCCCCCGAGGGGCGCGCTCGCGTCCAGACCTCGTGCCCGGGCACATCGTCGAAGGACCTCTCGTGCCGTTCCCCCTGGTCTCCGCTGCCCGCAACACCTCCCGCACGGTCCGGCTCGTCGCGGGCGGCACCTGCCTCGCGGCGGTGGTCGGCGGCACGGTCGCCTTCACGACCCTCGACAAGGACGTCGTCATCGACGCCGACGGGCAGCGCACCCAGGCCAGCGCCTTCGGGGGCACCGTCGGCGACGTCCTCGCCGACAAGGGCATCACCGTCGGCGAGCACGACATCGTGGCCCCCGCCGCGAACACCGAGCTGAAGGACGGCCAGACGATCGTCGTCCGCTTCGGCCGGCAGCTGACCCTCACCGTCGACGGCCAGACGAAGACCTACTGGACGACCGCCCAGACCGTCGACGCGGCCCTCGCCGACCTCGACGTCCGCGCCGACGGCGCCAAGCTCTCCGCCTCGCGCTCCGAACCGCTGGGACGCCAGGGCCTGTCCGTCGACGTCACCACCCCCAAGGCCGTGACCCTCGTCGCCGACGGAAAGACGCGCCAGCTCACCAGCACCGCGGCCGACGTCGACGCCCTGCTCGCCGAGGCCGGCGTGACGATGCGCCCCGGTGACGAGATGTCCAACGCCGGCAAGGACCCGCTGGCCGCCGGCATGACCGTCACCGTCGTGCGCGTCGACCGCTCCACCAGCACCGAGACGGTGGCGATCCCGCACGGCAGCCGCACCGAGCAGACGGACCAGCTCTTCACCGGTGAGAAGAAGGTCACCACCCCGGGCGTCGACGGCTCGAAGACCGTGACCTTCGACGACCTGTTCCGCGACGGCGTCCGCGCCGAGCACACCGCGACGGGCGAGGTCGTGGACGCGGCCCCCGTCGACGAGGTCGTCCAGGTCGGCACGAAGGCCAAGCCGGCCCCGGCACCCGCCCCGGCCCCCGCCTCCAGCGGTGGTGGCGGTGGCGGCGGGTCCGTCGGTGGCGGCGTCGACTCCCTCAACTGGGCTGCGCTGGCCCGCTGCGAGTCCGGTGGCAACCCGTCGATCGTCTCCGGCAGCGGCAAGTACCACGGCCTGTACCAGTTCTCGGTCCAGACCTGGCGTGCCGTCGGCGGCAGCGGCCTGCCGAGCCAGGCCTCGGCGTCGGAGCAGACCTACCGCGCCAAGCTGCTGTACCAGCGCGCCGGTGCCGGACAATGGCCCGTGTGCGGCAAGAACCTCTGACCAGTTCCCTCCTCTCGGCCCGCGACGTCCGGGAGCTGGCCGACAAGCTCGGCGTCCGCCCGACGAAGCAGCTCGGCCAGAACTTCGTCGTCGACGCCAACACGGTGCGCCGCATCGTCCGGGTCGCCGACCTCACCGCCACCGACGTGGTGGTCGAGGTCGGCCCCGGGCTCGGCTCGCTGACCCTGGCCCTCCTCGAGGTGGCCGACCGCGTCGTCGCCGTCGAGATCGACCCCGTGCTCGCGGCCGAGCTGCCGAGCACCGTCCGCGATCGGGCGCGTGAGGGCACGTCCTTCGACGTCGTGCTCGCCGACGCCGTCCAGGTGCAGGAGCTGCCCGGCCCCCCGCCGACGGCGCTCGTCGCGAACCTGCCCTACAACGTCGCCGTCCCCGTGCTGCTGACGATGCTGCAGCGGTTCGACTCCCTCCGCAGCGGTGTCGTCATGGTGCAGTCCGAGGTCGCCGACCGGCTCGTGGCCGGCCCGGGCAGCCGCACCTACGGCGTCCCCAGCGTCAAGACGGCGTGGTACGCCGAGGCCCGGCGCGCCGGGTCCGTCCCGCCGCCGGTGTTCTGGCCCGTGCCGCGAGTGGACTCCGGTCTCGTCGCCTTCACCCGCCGTCCCGCACCGCCGACGACCGCGACGCGCGAGCAGGTCTTCGCCGTCGTCGACGCCGCCTTCGCCCAGCGCCGCAAGACGTTGCGCGCGGCCCTGGCGACGTGGGCGGGGTCCCCGGTCCGGGCCGAAGAGGTGCTGCGCGCCGCCGGCGTCGACCCGCAGTCGCGCGGGGAGCAGCTCACCGTCGGCGACTTCGCGCGGATCGCCGAGGCGGGACACTAGGGTCGGTCCCCGTGCCGCCCTCCGTCCCCACGTCGAACCGTCCCGGCGTCACCGCACGCGCCCCCGCCAAGGTCAACCTGCTGCTGCAGGTGGGTCCCCTGCGCGACGACGGGTTCCACGACCTCGTGACGGTGTTCCAGGCCGTGGCGCTGCACGAGGACGTCACCGCCACGCCCGCCGACACCTGGGGCGTCACCGTGGAGGGTGCGGACGGCACCGACGTGTCCGGCGTCCCCCTGGACGGCACGAACCTCGCCCTGCGCGCGGCCCGGCTGCTCGCCGAACGCGCCGGCGTCGACGACCCCGTGCACCTGCACGTGCGCAAGGAGGTCCCCGTCGCCGGCGGGATGGCCGGGGGGTCCGCGGACGCCGCCGCGGCCCTCGTCGCGTGCGACGCGCTGTGGCAGCTGCACACGGGCCTCGACGGGCTCGCCGCCCTGGGGGCCGAACTCGGCTCCGACGTGCCCTTCGGCCTGCACGGGCGCACCGCCGTCGGCACCGGCCGCGGTGAGCAGCTCGTCCCCGTCCTCACCCGCGGCGCGTTCCACTGGGTGTTCGTCCTCGACCCGACCGGTCTGTCCACGCCCCGCGTCTTCGCCGAGTGCGACCGGCAGCGCGGACCGGGCTGGTCCGGGCCGGGGGCCGACGGGCGGCTGGAGGCCGTCGAGGCGGCGCTGCGCGACGGCGACCCGGCCGTCCTCGCGGCCGCCCTGTCGAACGACCTCGCCGACGCCGCCTGCACCCTCGCCCCGCAGCTGACCCGCACCCTGGACGCCGGTCGGGCCGCCGGGGCCCTCGGCGCCGTCGTGTCGGGCTCCGGGCCGACCGTGGCGCTGCTCGCGGAGTCGGCCACCGCCGCGCGGGACGTCGCCGCCGCGCTGGCACCGGCCGTGGGCCAGGGGCGGCTGCGGACCGCCTCCGGGCCCGCCGTCGGCGCCCGCGTCCTGGAGGCCGTGGCCTGAGGGCGCGGGTTGTCAGGCCCTCGGCAGGACGCGTGACCTCGTGCTCGCGTCGTGGGCGAGCGGCGCTGGACCGGTACGTTCCGATCCGCTCGTGTGCCGGGACCGGGTCGGAACGTACCGGTCCAGCCCTCGATCCGGTGTGCGCCGTTCCGACACGCCCCCGGCGCCAGGAGGTGCTGAACCGCAACGCACCGGCGGGCGACCGCCCGCTCAGGCGACGAGTTCGGACAGCTCCAGCCAGCGCTCCTCGAGCGTCGCGACCTCGGCCTCGAGCTCCTTGAGCTTGCCGTCGAGTTCCATGGTCCCCGCGTAGTCGGAGGGGTCGGCGGCGGCCATCTTCTCGTGCAGCGCCGCGATCTGGCCCGTGAGCTTGTCGAGGCGGCGTTCGGCGGCCGTCATCTCCTTCTGCGCGGCGCGCAGGTCCGCTCCGCTCAGACCCGCGGTCGGCTCGGACGCGGGAGCCGCGCTCGCCGGGGTCGCCGTCGGTGCCGCGCCCACCCCCGCCGCGCGCAGCCGCAGGTACTCCTCGAACCCGCCCGGGAGGTGCCGCAGCCGGCCCTCGAGGACGGCGTACTGCTGGTCGGTGACCCGGTCGACGAAGTACCGGTCGTGCGAGACGACGAGGAGGGTGCCCGGCCAGGTGTCGAGCACGTCCTCCATGGCGGCGAGCATGTCGACGTCGAGGTCGTTGGTGGGTTCGTCGAGGATGAGCACGTTCGGCTCGGACAGCAGCACGAGCAGCAGGTGCAGGCGCCGCGCCTGGCCACCGGACAGCTCCCCGACGCGGGCGGACAGGTGCTCGCGGGCGAACCCGAGCCGCTCCAGCAGCTGCGCGGGTGTCATCTCCTTGCCGTCGACCTGGAACGTCGTCTGCGTCCGGGCGAGGACCTCGCGGACGCGATCGTCGGCGATGTCGGCCAGTTCCCGGAACTGCTGGTCGAGGATGCCGATGCGCACGGTCGACCCGGTCTTGACCCGGCCCTCCGTCGGCTGCCGCAGACCCGCGACCAGCGACAGCAGGGTGGACTTGCCGGACCCGTTGGCGCCCAGGATCCCCGTCCGCTCGCCGGGGGCGATGCGCCACTCGACGTCGCGCAGCACGTGCTTGTCCCCGAACGAGACCGACACGTCGAGCAGGTCGACGACGTCCTTGCCGAGGCGGGCGGTGGCCAGGCGGGACAGCTGCACGCGGTCGCGCGGCGGGGGGACGTCGGCGATGAGGGCGTTGGCGGCGTCGATGCGGAACTTCGGCTTCGACGTGCGCGCCGGGGCACCGCGGCGGAGCCAGGCCAGCTCCTTGGTCATGAGGTTCTGCCGCTTGGCCTCGGCCGAGGCGGCCTGCCGGTCGCGTTCGACGCGCTGCAGGACGTAGGCGGCGTACCCGCCCTCGAACGGTTCGACGATCCGGTCGTGGACCTCCCACGTCGTCGTGCACACCTCGTCGAGGAACCAGCGGTCGTGCGTCACGACGAGCAGGGCGCCGTCGGTCGGGCTCCAGCGGGTCTTCAGGTGCCCGGCGAGCCAGGCGATGCCCTCGACGTCGAGGTGGTTGGTGGGCTCGTCGAGCAGCAGGACGTCCCAGTCGCCGACGAGGACGGCCGCGAGGGCCACGCGACGGCGCTGACCACCGGAGAGGTCGCCGACGCGGGCGTCCCACGCGATGTCGCTGACGAGGCCGCTGATGACGTCGCGGACCTTCGGGTCACCGGCCCAGACGTGCTCGTCGGTGTCGGCGACGACGCTGTGGCCGACGGTCGCGTCGGAGTCGAGGTCGTCGGTCTGGTCCAGGACCCCCACCCGCACACCGCCGCGGCGGGTCACCCGTCCGGCGTCGGGGGCCTGGCGACCGGCCAGGAGCCCGAGCAGGCTGGACTTGCCGTCGCCGTTGCGGCCCACGACGCCGATGCGGTCGCCCTCGTCGACGCCGAGGGTGAGGGAGTCGAAGACGACGCGGGTGGGGTGTTCGAGACGGAGCGCTTCGCCGCCGAGCAGGTGTGCCACCCCACCAGGGTAGGCGCCTGAACGGTCCGATCACTCTCTGCGATCTTCGATGACCATTGCGTCGAACGGGTGAGCCCATCCGGTCGATTCCTGCAGGGCTGCGGTCACGGAGGCTGTCACCCCTTGCGTCGTTCGGGTGGCCTTCCCCTACTCTGTGCCACGCACCGCTGGTCCCGTGGGGGCGGCTCCGCGGTGCCGCCCCCGGTGACCGGTGGGCGACGCACCAGTCCAGGGGGGACTTTGAGCATCAGCGACGTGCCTGGGGCCAGAACGGCCCGAGGCGAGATCGACGACCAGCTGCTCGGCACCTCACCCGCAGACGGAACCGCTGACGCCGTGCGTCGCGAACGTCTGCTCGTCCCGCGCCAGCGCGGCAGCCTCGGGTTCGCCGAGCGCACCCCGGCGTGGCAGCGCACCTACGTCCAGAAGATCGTCGCGACGGACGCCCTGTCCGCCGCCCTCGCGGCCTTCGTGGGCTTCTTCGCCCGCTTCAACGGCTCGCCCGCCGACCTCAACCTCACCTCCGGCCGCGCGGTCGTCGCGTGCGCCGTCCTGCTGCCGGTCCTGTGGGTCGTGGCCATGGGCGCCCTGCGCACCTACGAGCCGCGCTTCCTCGGGGTCGGGTCCGAGGAGTTCCACCGCGTCCTGACCGCCGGGCTCGCCGTCGTCGCCCTCGTGGGCACGAGCTCGTGGGCCTTCGGGCTCGAGATCGCCCGCGGCTACGTCGTCGTCGCCTTCCCGATCGCGATCCTCTTCACGCTCATCGGCCGGTACGCGCTGCGCCAGCAGCTGCACGCCCGCCGCACCCGCGGCGAGGCCAGCCAGACCGTCGTCGCCGTCGGCCACCGCGCCGCCGTCGCCGGCATGGCCCGCCAGCTGCACCGCGCCAGCTACCACGGCATGCGGATCGTCGGGGCCTGCGTCCCCGGCGGTCGCGGCAGCGCCGAGGACGACGCCGAGCTGCGCGAGCTCGGCATCCCCGTCATCGGCAGCCTCGACGACGTCCGTCACGCCGTGACGAGCGTGGACGCCGACGTCGTGGCCGTCACCGCCTGCCCCGAGCTCGACGGCCCCGGCCTGCGCCGGCTCGGCTGGGAGCTGGAGGCCACCCGCGCCGACCTCGTCGTCGCCCCGGCGCTCACCGAGGTCATCGGTCCGCGCGTGGCGATCCGGCCCGTCTGCGGTCTGCCGCTGCTGCACGTCGAGCGCCCCGAGCTCGAAGGCGTCCGCCGCCTGGCCAAGACGACGGTCGACCGCGTCAGCGCCGGTCTGGCCCTCGTGGTCCTCAGCCCGTTGTTCCTGGCCCTGGCGATCGCGATCAAGGTCGACAGCAAGGGCCCCGTCTTCTTCCAGCAGCAGCGCGTCGGCAAGGACGGCAAGACCTTCCCGATGATGAAGTTCCGCTCGATGGTCACCGACGCGGAGAAGCTGCTCATCGACCTGCGCGAGTCCACCGACGGCAACGGCGTCCTGTTCAAGATGAAGGTCGATCCGCGCATCACGCGCATCGGCCGCATCCTGCGCCGCTACTCGATCGACGAGCTGCCGCAGCTCATCAACGTGGTCCGCGGCGAGATGTCCCTCGTCGGCCCGCGGCCGCCGCTGCAGAAGGAGGTCGACGAGTACGGCTACGACATGCGTCGCCGCCTGCTCGTCAAGCCCGGTCTCACCGGGCTGTGGCAGATCAACGGCCGCAGCGACCTCGACTGGGACGAGTCGGTCCGTCTCGACGTCCGCTACGTCGAGAACTGGTCCTTCACGTTCGACTTCATGATCCTGTGGAAGACCGCCGGGGCCGTGCTCCGCGGTCGCGGGGCCTACTGAGCCCCACCCGACGACCCGGGGATCACCCCTCGAAGGGCGCCGACACCCGACGCAGCAGCGTCGCGAGTGCTCGGCGCTCTTCGCGTCCCAGGACGTCCAGCATCCGGTGCTCGGCCTCCACGAGGTCGGCCAGGGCCGCGTCGACGACGGCGGAGCCCGCGGGCGTGAGCCGGACCCGCACGCTGCGCCGGTCACCCGGGTCCGGGCGGCGCTCCACGAGCCCGCGCGTGACGAGCCGGTCGACCCGGTTGGTCATCGTCCCGCTCGTCACGAGGGTCTCCACGAGGAGCTGACCGGGCGACAGCTCGTGCGGCGCGCCGGCGCGGCGCAGGGCGGCGAGGACGTCGAACTCCCACGTCTCGAGGTCGTGGGCGCTGAAGGCGCCGCGGCGCAGCCGGTCCAGGTGCCGGGCCAGGCGGGCGACGCGGGACAGGACCTCGAGCGGCTCGACGTCGAGCTGGGGCGCCTCGCGGCGCCACGCCGCCACGATGAGGTCGACCTCGTCCGTGGGGGCGTCCCCGACCGGTTCGAGGGGATCGCGGGCATCGCGGGCATCGCGGGCATCGCGGGCATCGCGGGGGAGGGTCACAGCGCGGGCCCCACGGTGGGTGCGGGGCGGGCGCGCGTCGACAGCCGCGGTTCGGCCTCGAGGCCGGTGAGCCCGTTCCAGGCGAGGTTCACGAGGTGGGCGGCCACCTCCTCCTTCGCGGGCTCGCGCGTGTCCAGCCACCACTGGCCCGTCATCGCCACCATCCCGACGAGCATCTGCGCGTACATGCCGGACCGCTCCGGGGCGTAGCCGCGTGCGGCGAAGGCGTCGACGAGCAGGTGCTCGACCTGCCGGGCGATGTCGGAGATGAGGCTCGCGAAGGTGCCCGTCGTCTGCGCGACGGGGGAGTCGCGCACGAGGATGCGGAACCCCTCGGTCGAGAACTCGATGTAGTCCAGCAGCGCGATCGTGGCCCGCTCCAGCAGGGTGCGCGGTGACCCGCGCCCGGACAGCGAGCGCGTGATGGCCCCGAGCAGTGCCGCGATCTCCCGGTCGACGACGACCGCGTAGAGCCCCTCCTTGCCGCCGAAGTGCTCGTACACCACGGGTTTGGACACCCCCGCCGCGGCGGCGATCTCCTCCACGGTCGTCCCCTCGACGCCCTTGGACGCGAACAGCGAGCGCCCCACGCCGATGAGCTGCTCACGGCGTTCGCCACCCGTCATGCGGGAGCGGGGGCGGCCGGGGGTCACGGTCCCATCCTGCCGGACGGGGGTCCGGCCCCTCCGGGGGGAGCGCCGCCGGAACTGGCAGGATGGTCGGGCACGACGCTGTCCCGGGTGGTGTAACGGCAGCACGGCGGGTTTTGGTCCCGTCCAGTAGGGGTTCGAATCCTCTCCCGGGAGCGGTGGTCCCGGCGGGGTCGCGGGGGCGGATATCCTCGCCCCTGTCCGTCGACGCCACCGGCCGGCGCAGGCCCGGGATCCCGCGAGGGAGCCGGACGAGCCGACTGGACGAGCCGCGAGGAGCGCGCCCCGCGTGACCACCGCACCGTCAGCCACCGCCCTCCCACCCCCGACCCCCGCAGCCGTCATCGTGCTCGCGGCCGGTGAGGGCACCCGGATGAAGTCCGCGACGCCGAAGGTGCTGCACTCCCTCGGGGGCCGCCCCCTCCTCGCCCACGCGCTGCGCGCGGCCGGCGAGGTCGGCCCCGACCACCTGGTCGTCGTCCTGCGGCACCAGGCCGAGGTCGTCGCCGCCGCCGTGCGCGAGACCGACCCCGCCGTGACCACCGCCCTGCAGGACGACGTCCCCGGGACGGGCCGCGCCGTCCAGTGCGGGCTGGACGTCCTGCCCGCCGACCTGATCGGCACCGTCCTGGTCACCTACGGCGACGTCCCCCTGCTGTCCGGGGCCACGCTGAGCCGCCTCGTGCAGGCCCACACGCAGGGCGGCAACGCGATGACCGTCCTCACCGCGGAGCTCGAGGACCCCACCGGCTACGGCCGCGTCCTGCGCGACGACGCCGGCGTGAGCGCCATCGTCGAGCAGAAGGACGCGACGGCGGACCAGCGCGCCGTGCGCGAGGTCAACTCCGGCATCTACGCCTTCGAGGCGGCCGCGCTGCGGGGCGCCCTGGCCCGGGTGGGTCGCGACAACGCCGCGGGCGAGGTCTACCTGACGGACGTCCTGGCCCTGCTGCGCGCCGACGGCGGCCGCGTCGAGGCCCTCGCCCTGAGCGACGAGTGGGAGATCCGCGGCGTCAACGACCGCGCCCAGCTCGCCGAGCTCGCCGCCGAGGCCAACCGCCGCACGCTGCGCCGCTGGATGCTGGCCGGCGTCACCGTCCTCGACCCCGCCACGACGTGGGTCGACGCCGACGTCGAGCTCGCCCAGGACGTGACCCTGCGGCCCGGGGTGCAGCTGCACGGGTCCACGCGCGTCGGGACCGGGGCGGTCGTCGGCCCCGACACCACCCTGACCGACGTCGAGGTCGGGGCGGGCGCGGTCGTCGAACGCACCCACGGCAGCTCGGCCGTCCTCGGCGCCGGGGCGCACGTCGGACCGTTCGCGTACCTGCGACCCGGGACCCGGCTCGGCGACGACGGCAAGATCGGCACCTTCGTGGAGACCAAGAACGCCCGCATCGGGCGCGGGTCGAAGGTGCCGCACCTGTCCTACGTGGGCGACGCCACGATCGGGGAGCACTCCAACATCGGGGCCGCCTCCGTCTTCGTGAACTACGACGGCGTCACCAAGTCGCACACCACCATCGGCGACCACGTCCGGATGGGGTCCGACAACATGTACGTCGCGCCGGTCACCGTCGGCGACGGCGCCTACTCCGGGGCCGGCACCGTGATCCGCAAGGACGTGCCCCCCGGGGCGCTCGCGATCAGCGTCGCCCCCCAGCGCAACCTCGAGGGCTGGACCGTCGAGAAGCGTGCAGGAACTCCCGCGGCCCAGGCGGCGCAGCGGGCCGTGGACGAAGGCCCCACCGTGGGCGAGGCCGAAGGGCAGGAGACCGACCGATGACCGGCATCACCACCACGGGCGAGAAGCGGATGGTCCTCATCTCCGGGCGTGCGCACCCGGAACTGGCGGAGGAGGTCTCCTCCGCGCTGGGGGCCGAGCTCGTCCCGACGAGCGCCTACGACTTCGCCAACTCCGAGATCTACGTCCGGTTCGAGGAGAGCGTCCGCGGTTCGGACGCGTTCGTCATCCAGAGCCACACGGCGAACGTCAACCAGTGGATCATGGAGCACCTCATCATGGTCGACGCCCTCAAGCGGGCGTCCGCCAAGCGGATCACGGTCGTCGCGCCGTTCTACGGCTACGCGCGGCAGGACAAGAAGGGCCGTGGGCGCGAGCCGATCTCGGCCCGCCTCATCGCGGACATGTTCAAGACGGCCGGGGCCGACCGCCTCATGTCGGTCGACCTGCACACCGCCCAGATCCAGGGGTTCTTCGACGGTCCCGTCGACCACCTGTGGGCGCTGCCGCTGCTCGCCGACCACGTCGGCAAGCGCGTCGACCGCTCCAACATCACCATCGTCTCGCCCGACGCGGGCCGCGTGCGCGTCGCCGACCTGTGGTCGGACCGCCTCGGTGCCCCGCTGGCGATCATCCACAAGCGCCGCGACCCGAACGTGCCGAACCAGGTGAAGGTGCACGAGGTCGTCGGTGACGTCGAGGGCCGCACGTGCGTCCTCGTCGACGACCTCATCGACACGGCCGGCACGATCGTCCAGGCCGCCGAGGCGCTCAAGGCCAACGGCGCCGCCGACGTCATCGCGACCGCCACGCACGCCGTGCTGTCCGGTCCGGCCGTCGACCGCCTGAAGAACTCGCCGATCTCCGAGCTGGTCGTGACCAACACGCTGCCCATCTCGGAGTCCCAGCAGTTCCCGCAGCTGACGGTGCTCTCGATCGCCCCGCTGCTGGCGCGCGCCATCCGTGAGGTCTTCGACGACGGGTCGGTCACCTCGCTCTTCGACGGCCACAGCTGACCGCCGCCTGAGCACGGAGGTGACCGGCGGAGCGGGTAGACTCACCGCCGGTTGCCTCGGCGAGGGTGACGCTCGGTCCAGGTCGAGCGGACACCGTGATCGACGCGGTGGATGAGTCGTCGTTCTCTCCCGGGGCCTTTGCACGCCGTCCGTCCCGAGATCGAGGAGACCACCACCATGGCCGAGACCAAGCTCACCGCCGAGAAGCGCACCAGCTTCGGCAAGGGCGCCGCCCGCACCATCCGTCGCGCCGCGAAGATCCCCGCGGTCGTCTACGGCCACGGTGAGGCGCCGCTGCACATCACCCTCCCGGGCCACGAGACGCTGCTCGCGCTGCGCGCCTCCAACGCGCTGCTCGACATCGACGTCGACGGCGTGTCGCACCTGACGCTGCCCAAGGACGTCCAGCGCGACCCGATCAAGGGCTTCATCGAGCACGTCGACCTGCTCGTCGTGCGCCGCGGCGAGAAGGTCGTCGTGGACGTGCCCGTCCACGTCGAGGGCGAAGCGGGCCCGGAGACCGTCGTCCAGCAGGAGCTGACGACCCTGTCCGTCGAGGCCGAGGCCACGCACATCCCCGCCTCCCTCACCGCGTCCGTCGAGGGCCTCGAGGCCGGCGCCCAGCTCGCCGCCTCGGACGTGCAGCTGCCCTCCGGTGTCACCCTCGCCGGTGACCCCGAGCAGCTCGTCGTCGTCGTCAGCGCCGCCGCCACCGCCGCCCAGGTCGAGGCCGAGCTCGAGGCCGCCGAGGCCGAGGCCGGCATCGTGCGCGAGGAGTCCGACTCCGAGGCCGCCGAGACCCCGGCCGAGGAGAAGTCCGAGTCCGACGAGTCCTGAGCCCCACCCCTGACGGAGGACCGCACCCCGTGAGCGACGCCTGGCTCGTCGTCGGCCTGGGAAACCCCGGCGCCGAGTACGAGCGCACCCGGCACAACGTCGGCCAGATGGTGCTCGACGAGCTGGCGTCGCGCACGGGGGGTTCCTTCAAGAAGCACCGGTCCGGGGCCAGGGTCGCCGAGGTCCGCCTCGGCGTCCTGCCCGGCGGTGCCCCCGGGCCGCGGACCGTCCTCGCGGCCCCCACGTCGTACATGAACGTCTCCGGTGGCCCCGTCGCCGGACTGGCGAACTACTTCGACGTCCCCGTCGAGCGGATCGTCGTCCTGCATGACGAGCTCGACATCGACTTCGGCGCCGTCCGCCTCAAGCGCGGCGGCGGCGAGGGGGGCCACAACGGTCTCCGCTCGATCTCGAAGTCGTTGGGGGAAAAGGAGTACGCCCGGGTGCGGGTCGGCATCGGCCGCCCCCCGGGTCGGCAGGACCCCGCCGACTTCGTGCTCAAGGAGTTCTCGAGCACGGAGAAGAAGGACCTGCCCTTCCTGCTCATGGACGCCGCCGACGCCGTCGAGAGACTCCTCCTCGAGGGGCTCGAGGCGGCGCAGCAGAAGTTCCACGCCCCCGCCGGCTGAGAGCTCCGGACCTCACCGCAGAAGAACCCCGGCCTCCCGGTGCGCGGCGCCGGACACGCGATCCGTCCCGCCGGAAACCGCCTGCGTGCACCGTGACGTCCGGTTCGTCCAGGCGACCGCTGGGCTGGAACTCCACGTGCCCTCCGGGAACACCGGACGCGGCCACCGGAACGACGAAGGGCCGCCGGGTGGGATCCCGGCGGCCCTTCGTCGTTCGTGCGGTGCGGTTCAGCAGGTCAGTGCGAGCGACCAGGCTTGCGGCGACCCGCGATGACCATGGCGGCACCACCGAGGACGAGCACGGTGCCGGCCGCGGCCCAGGGCAGGACGTCGGCGCCGGTGTAGGCCAGCTCGCCGTTCGACCCGCCGACGGCGGCCGGGGTGGTGGTGCGGGAGACGGACGCGCCCGGGGTCGAGCCGCCGGTCGTCGGGCTGGCCGACGGGGTGACGACGTCGGAGACGGTGGGCGTCGGGGTCGACGGGACGTAGCTGGTGCTCGCGAGGGCCGCCCCGGAGGTGGCGCCCAGAGCGGCGACGGTCAGAGCCCCGGCAGCAGCCAGTCGGACGGTGGTCTTGCGCACGGTGGTTTCCCCCCACTTCGAATGCCCAGCGAACCCTGTGATCGCGAGGCGGACCCCAGGATGACGGAACGTCACCCCCGAGTCCAGCCGATCGGCCCTATCCGCGGCGCGTCCTGTGACAGGAGTGACGACTTCAACACGTTCGGGTGAACACCTACGGAGTACAGCTGCTCGTGGTGACTCTCGGTGCGGTGGCCGTCGTCGGCCCGTCGACGGTGCGGGGGAGCGCGTCGGCCGCGCCGGAGAAGCGCCACTCCACCGTCGTCGACGTCCCGGGGCGCACGGACACCGTGACGCGCACGAGCCGCCAGCCGCCCTCGCTGTCGACGGCGGCCGCGACGGGCCGGCCGTCGACGGTCACCTGGTCCAACCCCACCCAGGGAGCTACCCACAGTGACACCGTCTCGACCGCCGTGCGCCGGTCCGCGGCCCGCGGCGCCGCGGCGTTCGACACGTACGCCGGGACGTCGGCCGGCACGGAGTTGGCCAGGGACAAGGACATCGAGCTCGTCGTCGTCCCGGTCCCCGCGCACGGCGGCGCCACCGTGAAGGTCGGTGCGACCCAGTAGTCCAGCTTGGAGGGGACGACCCCGGTCAGGCCGACGCGGGCGACGCCGTCGCGGGGCGGCCCGAGCACGCCGGCGACGCCGGCCGCGACGAGCGCCGACTGCTCCTGCGGCCGGCTCGACCAGACGGCCAGGTGCCCGCTGTCCACGGCCTCCCGGGCGCCGTCGAGGGCCGCCGTCGACAGACCGTCGGACAGGACGGCCTCGAAGGCCGCGGCCGAGGTCACCGCGAGGAAGGCCTTCCGCGCGTCCTGGTCGGTGCCGAACCGCACGTACGCGTCGTACATGAGGGTGCGGGCCAGGTCCGCCGTGGCGACGTCGCCGAAGGGCCCGAGCTGCAGCGGCGGGTGGGCGCTGCCCAGCAGCTGCCCCAGACCCACGGGGTCGACGAAGACGACGACGTCCGGGGTGGGCAGCCCGGCGACCGTCACGAGGGAGGAGGTGAGCACCCCGGCCTCGGCGGCGCTGCCGCCCATCGTGACGTTCTGGACGCGCGCGGCGTCCTGGCCGTAGAGCCCGAGGAACTCCTGGCCGACGAGGGAGACGTCGGCGCGCGCCGCGTAGAGGTCGTTGTCCGTCCCCGTCCGTGTGAGCGCGATGCGCCCGCCCTCGACGGAGAGGTAGGCGTAGGCGCCGACGATGCCCTGCACGGGCCGGACCTCGGCGGGGTTGGTGAAGGCCACGAGGTAGGTGCGCGGGCCGTCGGCGCCGAGCAGCGCCGGCAGCTGCGGGAGCACCTGCGAGGCCGTCTGCAGCGGCCCCGAGGCCTGGTCCAGCTGCGCCGTCACGGGGTCCAGGCGCGTGCTGATGGCGGACAGCACCTCCGGGCCCTCCCCGTCGTGCAGCGCGGTCCGGGCCGCCTCGATCCGGGTCTGGTAGTCCAGGACGATCGGCGTCAGCTCCTGCACGCCGGCGACGTTGACCGTCCGGTCGGCGGACACCAGTCCCTGGCCGAGCACCTCGTCGACGACGCCGAGGGCCTGCGGGAGCGGCTCGGTGAGCAGCGCGGCCGCGTGCGCGCCGCCGCCCACGGCCTTCAGCTGGGCGCCGACCCAGGGCAGGTGGGTGGCCAGGCGGTAGGGCAGCTGGGACGTGGCGCGGTCGGCGGCGGCGGAGTCGTCGGCCAGCCGAGCGGCGCCCTCACGCGCCCCGGCGTAGTCCTTGGCGCGCACCTGGCCCTCGAGGCGCGGTGCCTCGGCGGCGACGCGCTGCAGGGCCCGGCCGGCCTGGACACCGGCGACCGCGACCGCCGCGGCCCAGGCCAGCAGGAGGAGCAGCAGCAGGCTCAGCAGGATGCGCAGGACGGGCGGACGACCACCCGTGCGCCGCCGTCCGCGGCGACGGGCGGGCTCGAGGGCGGGCTGCTCTGCGGTGCCGGACACGTCGCGACAGTAGCGAGCGGGCCCGCCCGGACCCGGGGCCTCGCCGCGACCGGGCCCGTGTCGGAGGGCGGTCGTAGGCTGGACGCACCGCGCAACCCCCCGACGCACACCCTCGATCCACCCGCTCGACCCTCACCCCGGAGTGTTCGTGAGCCTCACCGGCCTGCTCGACGTCCTGCGCACCGAACCCGCCGTCCGCGCGGCCGTCCAGACCGCCCACGAGGGCGGCAGCAGCGGCCTGGACGTCGTCGCGCCGACGGGTGTCCGTCCCGCGCTGCTGGCGGCCTTCGCCGCCGAGCGTCCCCTGCTCGTCGTGACGGCGACGGGCCGCGAGTGCGAGGACATGGTCACGTGGTTGCGCTGCTACCTGCCGCACGAGGCGGTGGCGGAGTTCCCGGCGTGGGAGACGCTGCCGCACGAGCGGCTCTCCCCGCGCAGCGACACGGTCGCCCAGCGGCTCGCGGTGCTGCGCCGGCTGGCCCACCCCTCGTCCGACGACCCGACGACGGGCGAGGTCCGCGTCGTCGTGGCACCCGTCCGGGCCGTCCTGCAGCCCCTGGTCAAGGGCCTGGCCGACCTCGAACCCGTCCGCCTGCGCCCCGGTGACGAGGTGGGGCTCGACGCGACCGTCGAGGCCCTGGCCGCCGCGGCCTACGCCCGCGTCGACATGGTGGAGCGGCGCGGGGAGTTCGCCGTCCGCGGCGGCATCCTCGACGTCTTCCCGCCCACCCGTCCGCACCCGCTGCGCGTGGAGTTCTTCGGCGACGAGGTCGAGGAGGTCCGCTCCTTCTCCGTCGCCGACCAGCGCTCGCTGGAGACCGAACCCGACGGTGTGTGGGCCCCGCCCTGCCGCGAGCTGCTCCTCACCGACGAGGTCCGCGAACGCGCCCGGGCCCTGCAGGCCACGCTGCCCGGGGCCGTCGACGTCCTGGCCAAGCTCGCCGAGGGCATCGCGGTCGAGGGGATGGAGTCGCTGGCCCCCGCCCTCGTCGACGGCATGGAACCGCTGCTGGACGTCCTGCCGGCCGGGGCCCACGTCGTGCTGGCCGACCCCGAGAAGGTCCGCGCTCGCGCCCACGACCTCGTCGCCACGGGCGCGGAGTTCCTCGACGCCGCGTGGATGAACGCGGCCGCCGGCGGGCAGACGCCCGTCGACCTCGGGGCCTCCTCCTTCGCCACGCTGGCCGAGGTGCGGGCGCACGCGGAGGTGACCGGCCGGCCGTGGTGGTCCCTCACCTCCCTCGTCGAGGACGAGGAGCTGCGCGACCTCGAGGACGTCCGCATCCTGCGCGTCGGCGCCCGGGACGTGGCCGGGTACCGCGGCGAGACCGAGAAGGCGCTGCACGAACTGCGCGACCTCGCCTCGGCGGGCTGGCGCATCGTCGTCACGACCGAGGGCCACGGACCCGCCAAGCGGCTCGTGGAGATGCTGGCCGGCGAGGACGTCCCGGCGCGCTTGGTCGACGACCTCGTCGAGGAACCGGCCCCCGCGGTCGTCACCGTGACGACGGCGAGCGTCGAGCACGGGTTCGTCGCCGAGTCGCTCCAGACGGCCCTCGTCACCGAGTCCGACATCACCGGCGTCGGCGGGCAGTCGACGAAGGACATGCGGCGCATGGCCCCGCGCCGTCGCCGCAACGCCGTCGACCCGTTGTCGCTGCGTCCGGGTGACTTCGTCGTGCACGAGCAGCACGGCATCGGCCGGTTCGTCGAGATGGTCCAGCGCACGATCCAGGGCGCCACGCGCGAGTACCTCGTGCTGGAGTACGCCGCCAGCAAGCGCGGTCAGCCGGGGGACCGGTTGTTCGTGCCGAGCGACACCCTCGACCAGGTCACCCGGTACACCGGGGGCGAGGCGCCGACGCTGTCGAAGATGGGCGGCTCGGACTGGGCCAAGACCAAGAGCAAGGCGCGCAAGGCGGTCAAGGAGATCGCCGGCGACCTCATCCGGCTCTACTCCGCGCGGATGGCGACCAAGGGGTTCCAGTTCGGCGACGACACGCCCTGGCAGCGCGAACTCGAGGACGCCTTCCCGTACGTCGAGACGCCCGACCAGCTCGCCAGCATCGACGAGGTCAAGGCCGACATGATGAAGCCGATCCCCATGGACCGGCTGATCTGCGGCGACGTCGGCTACGGCAAGACGGAGATCGCGCTGCGGGCAGCGTTCAAGGCCGTCCAGGACGGCAAGCAGGTCGCCGTCCTCGTGCCCACGACGCTGCTCGTGCAGCAGCACTTCAAGACGTTCGCCGAGCGGTACGCGCAGTTCCCCGTGTCGGTCAAGCCGCTCTCGCGGTTCACCCCCGGCGGCGACGCGAAGGAGACGATGGCGGGCCTGGCCGACGGGTCCGTCGACGTCGTCATCGGCACGCACCGCCTCATCTCCGGGGAGGTGAAGTTCAAGGACCTCGGCCTCGTCATCGTCGACGAGGAGCAGCGCTTCGGCGTGGAGCACAAGGAGGCGCTGAAGACGTTGCGCACCAACGTCGACGTGCTCGCCATGAGCGCCACGCCGATCCCGCGCACCCTGGAGATGGCCGTGACGGGCATCCGCGAGATGTCGACGCTGGCGACCCCGCCGGAGGAGCGCCACCCCGTCCTGACGTACGTCGGGGGCCAGGAGGAGAAGCAGATCACGGCGGCGATCCGACGTGAACTGCTGCGCGAGGGACAGGTGTTCTACGTGCACAACCGGGTGTCCTCGATCGAGCGCACCGCGGCCCGGCTCAAGGAGCTGGTGCCCGAGGCGCGCATCGCGACGGCGCACGGACAGATGGGGGAGCACCGCCTCGAGCAGGTCGTCGTCGACTTCTGGGAGAAGCGGTTCGATGTCCTCGTCTGCACGACGATCGTCGAGACGGGGCTGGACATTTCCAACGCGAACACCCTCATCGTCGAACGCGCCGACACCATGGGGCTCTCGCAGCTGCACCAGTTGCGCGGCCGGGTCGGCCGCGGCCGCGAGCGGGCGTACGCCTACTTCCTCTTCCCGCCGGAGAAGCCCCTCACCGAGACGGCGCACGACCGGCTCGCGACGATCGCCCAGCACACCGACCTCGGCTCCGGCATGGCCGTCGCCATGAAGGACCTCGAGATCCGCGGGGCGGGGAACATGCTCGGCGGGGAGCAGTCGGGGCACATCGCCGGGGTCGGTTTCGACCTCTACATGCGGATGGTCGCCGACGCCGTCGCGGACGTGCGCAACAAGGTGCCCGGTGCGGCGAACGAGGACGCCGAACCCGAACCCACCGAGGTCAAGATCGAGCTGCCCGTCGACGCGCACCTGCCGCACGACTACGTGCCCTCGGAGCGGTTGCGCCTCGAGGCCTACCGGCGACTGGCGGCCGCCGACTCCGCCCAGGACCTCGTGGACCTGCACGGTGAGCTGGTCGACCGCTACGGCACCCCGCCGCAGCCCGTCCTCAACCTGCTGGAGGTCGCGAAGTTCCGCATCGCCGCCCGCCAGGGCGGGTTGCGGGAGGTCGCGCTCCTGGGCAAGCAGGTGCGGTTCGCCCCGGTGAACCTGCCCGAGTCGCGCGAACTGCGCCTCAAGCGCCTCTACCCGGGGACGATCCTCAAACCCGCGCTCGACGTCGCGCTCGTGCCGGCCCCCATGACGGCCCACATCGGCGGCAAACCGCTGCGGGACGCGGAGATCCTCTCGTGGGCGACGGAGTTCGTGAACGCCGTCCTGCTGGAGCAGTCCGCCTCCGTCGCGGCGGCGGGGGTGCGCGGCTAGTGTCGTGAGTCGATGATTCGTTGGCAGTAGTCGCCGAGCGACTCCAGGATCTGCTCGGCGGTCTTGACCCAGACGTAGGGACGAGGGT
>NZ_JBFBND010000038.1:0-43649 GCF_040702905.1 Kineococcus sp. NPDC059986
GCCTCCGCCGTGCGCCGCAACGTCATCGCCTCCGTCGAGCGCATGACCGGCCTGCAGGTCACCGAGGTCAACCTCGAGATCTCCGACGTCCACCTCCCCGAGGACGACGAGGCCGACGCCGAGAAGAACACCGTCCGGGTGCAGTGAGACCGACCCGTCCACAGCACCACACGGCACAGCACCACCCCGCCGCGCACCGCAGTGGTCGGACCCGTCAGACCACCACCGGCGACCGCCGGTGGGCCACGAGAGAACCCGAGAAGAGGAGATTCCCATGAGCATCGCCGACAAGGCCAAGAACGCCGCCGAGAAGCTGGCCGGCCAGGCCAAGGAAGCCGTCGGGAAGGCCACGGACAACGAGAAGCTCGAGGCCGAGGGCCAGAAGGACCAGGCCGCGGCGTCCACCAAGCAGTTCGGCGAGGACGTCAAGGACGTCTTCAAGCGCTGACGTCTTCGAGCGCTGAGACACCAGCAGCAGCACGGGGGGCCGGACGGGGACGTCCGGCCCCCCGCGGCGTTCCGGTGGGGTCGTGCGGTGGACGATCGGGCGGTGGAAGGTCAGGCGGTGAACGACTCGCCGGTGAGCCGTTCGTACGCCTCGACGTACCGTTCCCGCGTCCGCTCGACGACCTCCGCGGGCAGCGCCGGCGGTTCGTGCGAAGCCTTCCGGTCCCAGCCCGAAGCGGGTGAGGTCAGCCAGTCGCGCAGGAACTGCTTGTCGAAGCTGGGCTGGGCCCGCCCGGGTTCCCACGTCTCGGCAGGCCAGAACCGCGACGAGTCCGGCGTCAGGACCTCGTCGCCCAGCACCGTCACCCCGTCGGCCCGACCGAACTCGAACTTGGTGTCGGCCAGCACGATCCCGCGCTCCCGGGCGATGCCTTCGGCCCGCCGGTACACCGCCAGGGTGAGGTCGCGCAGTTCCGCCGCGGCCTCCGCGCCGACGGTCGCGGCCACGTGCTCGAACGTCACGTTCTCGTCGTGCTCGCCGAGGTCGGCCTTCGTGGCGGGGGTGAAGACCGGTTCCGCCAGGCGCGAACCGTCCACCAGCCCGGCCGGCAGCGGGATCCCGCAGACCGACGAGGACTCGCGGTACTCCACCAGCCCCGAACCCGTGAGGTACCCCCGCGCCACGCACTCGACCGGGAACATCTCCAGCCGACGGCACACCATCGCCCGTCCCGCGACCGCCGCGGGGACGTCCGTCGAGACGACGTGGTGCGGGACCAGGTCCTCCAACTGCTCGAACCACCACAGCGACAGCGCGGTCAGCACCTTGCCCTTGTCCGGGATGGGCGTGGCGAGCACGTGGTCGTAGGCCGAGATCCGGTCGCTGGCGACGACGAGGACGGTCCCGTCGTCCGCGCCGGCGGGCACGTAGAGGTCGCGGACCTTCCCGGAGTACCGGTGGGTCCAGCCCGGGAGGTCGACGGTGCTCACGCGCCCACTCCCGTCGTGCCGTTCGCCGCGGCCAGCGCGATGTCCCGCCGGAACCGGCCCCCGTCGAGGTCGATCAGCTCGAGCGCCTCGTAGGCGCTCGCGCGGGCGGCGTGCAGGTCGCCGCCGACCCCCACGACCGACAGGACGCGGCCGCCGGCGCTGACGATGCCCGTGCCGTCGGGCGCCGGGGCGGTCCCGGCGTGCAGGACGGCGGCGCCACCGACGGCCTCCGCGGCGTCCAGCCCGCGCAGGGTGCCGCCGGTGAGGGGGGCCTCCGGGTAGCCGGGCGAGGCGAGGACGACCGTGACGGCCGCGTCCTCGCGCCACCGCAGGTCGGGCTGGGTGTCGAGGGTGCCCGTGGCGCAGGCGGTGAGGACGGTGCCGAGCGGCGTCGCGAGCCGGGCGAGCACGACCTGGGTCTCCGGGTCCCCGAAGCGGGCGTTGAACTCGATGACGCGCGTGCCGCGCGAGGTGAGGGCCAGCCCGCAGTAGAGGACACCGGAGAAGGGCGTGCCGCGCCGGGCCATCTCGACGACGACCGGCTGCGCGATGCGCTCGACGACCTCGGCCGCCAGTCCCTCCGGGGCCCAGGGCAACGGCGAGTACGCCCCCATGCCGCCGGTGTTCGGCCCTTCGTCGCCGTCGAGGGCGCGCTTGAAGTCCTGCGCCGGGGCGAGGGCGACGACGGACGTGCCGTCGGTGAGGCAGAAGACGCTCACCTCGGGGCCGTCGAGGAACTCCTCGACGACGACGGGGCCGTGCGCCAGGCACGTGCGGGCGTGCGCGAGCGCCGCCTCGCGGTCGGACGTCACGACGACGCCCTTGCCGGCGGCCAGCCCGTCGTCCTTCACGACGTGGGGGGCGCCGAACGCGTCGAGCGCGGCGGCGACCTCCTCCTCCGTCGTGCACAGGTGCGCCATGGCCGTCGGCACGCCGGCCGCGGCCATCACCTCCTTGGCGAAGGCCTTGGAGCCCTCGAGGCGGGCGGCCTCGGCCGAGGGGCCGAAGACCGGGATGCCGGTGGCGCGCACGGCGTCGGCGACGCCGGCCACGAGCGGCGCCTCCGGTCCGACGACCACGAGGTCGGCGCCGAGCCGGACCGCGAGCGCCGCGACGGCGTCGGGGTCGGTGGCGTCCACCGGTTCGACGGGGGCGACGAGCGCGATGCCGGCGTTGCCCGGGGCCGCGACGACGCGGTCCACCCCCGGGTCGTCGAGCAGGGCGCGGACGAGGGCGTGCTCACGAGCACCGGAGCCGATGACGAGGACCTCCACGGGCACCGAGGGTAGAGGTTCCGGCGGGGGCGTCCCGACCGTGCGCCCGCCGCGCGGGTGGGCGCGGGTGCGGCAGGATCGTGCCGTGCCCCGCACGATCCCCTTCGCGCTCAGCGCCCGTCGCCGTGTGCGCACGGGCTGGCAGCGCTGGCAGGGGTCGTGGTGGCAGATCATGCAGTGCGGTCTGGGGGCCGGTGTCGCGTGGTTGCTGGCGCAGGCGCTGTGGGACCAGAGCTACCCCGTCTTCGCCTGCGTCGCCGTCGTCGTGTGCCTGGGGGTGCAGAACAACCAGCGGTTGCGGCGGGTCGGCGAGCTGGGCGTCGGGGTGACGATCGGGGTCCTCTTCGGCACGCTCATCGTGCACCTCGTCGGCCGCGGGCCCCTGCAGATCACCGGGATCGTCGTCGCGGCGATGTTCGTCGCCCGGTTCCTGGACTCCGGGATCCTGCTCGTCAACCAGGCAGCGCTGCAGGCGTGCTTCATCGTCGCCTACCCGCCGATGCCGGGGAGCACGGGCAGCGCCCGCTGGCTGGACGCCATGACGGGGGTGGTCGTCGCGCTCGTCGTCGCGGCGCTGCTGCCGCCGGACCCGCGCCGCGACGTGCGGGGGCGGTCGCGCGCCTACGCCGGGCAGCTCGCCGACCTCCTGGAGGACGCGGCGGACGCCGTCCGCGCGCGGGACGCGAACCGGGCCGAGGAGGTCCTGTCCCGGGCCCGGGGGACGCAGTCCGAGCTCGAGGGCTGGTCGCAGTCGGTGAACGCGGGGCAGGAGGTGCACCGGCTGTCCCCGCTGCGCCGGCGGGGACGCAGCGAGATCGTGCAGCAGAAGAAGCTGCAGGCCGGGATGGACCGCGCCACCCGCAACCTGCGGGTCGCGCTGCGCCGCGTGAGCACGGCCCTGCAGTACGACGAGCAGCTGCCGGACTCCCTCGCGGGCGCGATGGAACAGCTCGCGGCGGCCGTCCGCTCGACGGGCCAGCCGGCCTACCCCGGGGAGACGCTGCCGCCGTCGGTGGCGGGGTTGCAGGAGCTCGCCGTGACCCTCGGCCCGCGCACGCTGGGCGCGGAGTCGCTGTCGGCGACGGTCGTCGTGGCCCAGCTGCGCTCGACCGTCGTCGACCTCCTGCAGGCGCAGGGTGTCGGCGCCGCGGAGGCGCACCGCCTGCTGCCGCACTGAGCGCGCGAGTCGGGGATGATGGTGACCATGAACGCTCCCGCGCACCCGCCCCTCGCGATCGAGTCCGCGAACCCCGCCGAGGCCGGCGGCCCGGTCTGCGGGTACGCCCGCGCGATCGCCGTCCTCGTCCTGCTGCTCGGCGTCCTGGGCGCCGTGCCGGGCATCACCTCGAACTACTCGCAGCTGGGCTTCTACTCCTCCGAGGCGAACCTGTTCGGGCTGTTCCGCACCTCGGCCGTCGTCATCGGCGTGCAGGTGTTGTTCGGGCTGACGGTCCTCGCGTTCTCGGGGTCGCCGCGGCAGGCCCACAAGGTCGTCATCTGGGTGGCGCTGGCCTACCTGGCGGCGGGCATGGGCGGCGCCGGGCTGATGGTCAACGCCTCGCGCACCGACCTCCCCGTCAACGCCGCGAGCAACTGGCTGCACCTGGCGCTGTTCGTCGTGATCCTCGCCGGCGCGTGGCGGACGCGGAAGAAGCACGTCGAGCAGCTGGGCGTGTTCTGAGCCCTCTCCCCCGTCCCGAGGGCGGTCTCGAGGCGGTCGTGCTCGACCTCGACGGGACCCTCTTCGACCACCGCGGCGCCTCGCGCGCCGCGGTGGCGGACTGGGTCGCCTCCGCCGGTCTGGTGCCCACACCCGCCCTCCAGGACGCCTGGCACGACGCCGAGGAACGCCACCACCGCGCGTGGCGCGACGGCCTGGTCTCCCACGAGGAGCACCGCCGCCGCCGGCTGCGGGAGTTCCTGCCCCTGCTCGGCCGTCCGGTCGGCGACGACGCCGCCCTGGACGCGGAGTTCCGCGACGGGTACCTCGCCCGGTACCGCGCGCACTGGGTCGGGTTCGACGACGTCGAGGACGCGCTGGCCGCCGTCGCCGCGGCCGGACTGCGCGTCGCCCTGCTCACCAACGGGGTGCCCGAGCAGCAGCACGCCAAGCTCGACGCCCTGGGACTGACCGGCCGCGTCGGCCCCGTCCTCACCGCCGGTGAGCTGGGTCTGGCCAAACCCCGTCCCGAGGTGTTCCTCGCCGCCTGCGCCGCGGTCGACGCCGACCCCGCGCGCACCCTGCACGTCGGCGACGACCACCCCGTCGACGTCGTGGGCGCCCGCGCGGCGGGGCTGCGGGCCGTGCACCTGGACCGGCACGGCGAGGGGCCGCTGGACGAGGAGCACCGGATGACGTCGTTGCGGGAGCTGGCGGGTTTCCTGCGCTGACGCCCCTGCCAGCTGCAGCCGTCCCCGCTCAGGGGCCGTCCGTTGCGAGCACCTGCCAGCGCGTCGCGGCCAGGGCGTGGCGCACCTCCGCGGCGGCGGCGTCCCCTCCGCCCGGAGAGCTCAGGACGGTGAGCACGACGGGTTTCCCGTCGCGCCGGTGGAGCACGGGCGCCCCGGTCTGCCGGGAGTTCCGCGTCCCCACGTCCACGACGTCACCGCGGGCGGTGGAGCGGCAGCCGAAGAAGCCGTGGTGGTGGACGCCGAGGCCGTCGACCACCACGCGGACCGTCAGCACCCGGGCCAGCGCGACGACTCCCACGAGCGCGAAGCACCAGGCGCCCACGTCCCGCACGTGGTCCGCCGGGAGCAGCGCGGACGCGGTGAGCAGCACGGACGTCGCCGCCGCCGGCCACCGGGCCGAGGGGCGCAGGACCACCGGGTCCGCCAGGGAGGACGTCGAACGGCCGTGCCCGGGCCCTCGCCCTCGACTCCTCACCCGTCCATCGTCCCCCGGGGGGACCGTCGTCGGGGGCGGAACGCGGTGGCCCCCGGGGTCCTCCTCCGGTGACACTGGCCGCGTGGACCCGTTGCGCCGCGCCCGAGCGCGGGCCCTCGTCGGTGACCTGACCCCGGAGGACATGCCCGCCTGGGGCGTCACGGCGCTCGCCCACGGGTACGACAGCCCGCTCCTGCGCAAACTGGCCGGAACCCAGGACGAGCCCCGGACCGTGCGAGACCTGTTCACGGGAGCGCTGGCCGAACTCGGGGCACCGGACCTCAGCGAGCGGCAGGCCTGGTGGGTCATGGCCCACACGTACGCGCGGTCGATCGTCGCCGGACTCGTGCCCCCCGAGGAGGGTGCCGAACTCCTCTGGCAGGTCTCCTCCCGGCTCGACCTGCCGCCGGAACTCCTGGGGATGCTCGACGAGGCCACCGACTGGGCCTTCGCCTGGGAGGTCGACCGTGAGGAGATCCTGCGGGGGATCCTCCGGGAGGCGGAGGAACTGCTGTCCGTGGTGACCCTCGAGACGCTCGACCGAGAACTCCACATCGACCGGGAGCCGCGCTGAGCGCCCCGTCCGACGACGCTGGGAAGCCCTCAGCAGCCGCTCACAACGGCAGGTCGTAGTAGTCCTCCGTCTGCACCCGCCGGAAACCCACCGACGTGTAGAGGCCGAGCGCCCGGTCGTTGTCGACGGCGACCTCCAGGCGCACCGACGTCGCCCCGTCGGCGAAGAACTCCCGGCTCACCCGGCGCAGGACGTCGCGGCCGATGCCGCGACCCTGGAACATCGGCGCGACGGCGAAGCCGTAGATCCCCCCGGACGCACCGTCCCGCGGCCGCCGCAGGGTTCCGACGACGGCGCCCTCGTGCTCGACGGCGACCGTGTCGCCCTCGGCGAAGCTCGCCGCGAGGTGGGTGGGCGGGTGGCCGAAGGCGTCGGCGAGCAGGTCCGCCAGGACGTCGAGGTCCTCGGCGGTGGCCGTCCGCAGGGTCGTCCGCGGGTCCTCGTCGCCGGCGGCGGGCGGGGCGTCCAGGCGCAGGGCGTGCTCGGAGTGCTCCAGGGGGGCGCCGAGCCGCCTCGCCAGGCGGTGCCCCGCCTCCGAGGGCCGCGGCACGATGAGCAGGGCCTGCGCGAACCCGCGGTCGCGACACACCTGCACGGCCGCGTCGAGCAGAACCGTCCCGGTCCCCCGGCCCCGCTCGGCGGGGTCGACCATGCCGACGAGCTCGACGGTGCGCCCGTCCCAGGAGTCGAAGCCGACGTAGCCGACGCCCCGCCCGTCGGGCGCGGTCCACAGGAGGTCGGTGGTCGGCCCTCCGCCCGGGTCGGCCGAGCGGGCGCGCAGGGAGTCCCACTCGATCTTCAGCCGTCCGCCGTCGTGGGCCACGACGCGCTCTTCGAGGTCGGCGACGGCGCGCAGGTCGTCGGCGGTGAGGTGGGTCCGGGGGTGCAGCACCCCGGCAGTCGACCGTGGGCGCGGCGGCGCGGTCAACGCCTTTCCGGCGCTCCCGGTGGCCCCCCGGTCGTCCACAGCGGCGGGAAGTGGTTCGCCCCCGCCCCGGACGTTCCCTACCATCGTCGGCGATGGAGAGCGAACCCACCGTCCTGTCCCGCCGGGGCGAGACGATCACCCTGGACGCCGAGCACGTCGGCGACGTGCACCGGCAGAGCGCCTTCAGCCTGTGGGACGACGCCGACGCCCCCGGGGACAGCGACCCCCGCACCCAGGTGCGGGCCGTCGGCGAGCCCGTCCCGGTGCGCCGCGCGGACCTCGACGACGTCACGCGGGCCGAGACCGAAGCCCTCACGACCCTGGCCGGCGCCGTCGACCACGCGTGCCTGGAACGGCTGCTGCCGCAGGTCGACGTCGAGGACGTGGCCCCCGAGGCGCTCGCGGACTGGCTCGTCGGCGCCGTGCAGGCGGTGAGCGAGGCCTCGGCCGCGGTGGACAGCCCGTCGGCCTACCTCGACGCCGAGCTGCGCCGGTACGCCGGGTTGCGGCTCATCGGCGGTCGCCGTCGCACGGTCGACGCGGGGTGGTGCGAGGCGGACGTGCAGTTCACCTCCCGGCGCGAACGCCCCCTGTACGCCGTCGTGGCGGACGGGCAGCTCGCCGGGCTGCGGGGGTACCTGCAGGTGAGCCTGACGTCGGTGGACTTCGGGACCGAGGAGTTCCTCACCGCCTCGGCCGTGTTCGGCTACTCCCCGCGCATCAGCCTGCACCCGGGCCAGGTGCGCGTGGCCCGCGTCCGCGTCTGAGCCGCCGTCAGGACGTCGGGACGCGAGGCCCCGGGTCGGCCCCGGGCGCCAGGTCCGCGAGCAGGTCGTCGTCGCGGGCGTAGCGCTCCCCGACCTCCTCCAACGTCAACTGCCGCAACGTCTCCGGTGCGTCGAGTTCGTCCCACGTGCGCGGCGCCGCGGCGCACGGCCGCTCCCGCCCGCGCGGGGAGTACGGGGCGACCGTCGTCTTGGCGGAGTTGTTCTGGCTCCAGTCCAGCAGCACCTTGCCGCCGCGCAGCACCTTCGTCATGCGGCTGACGACGAGGTCGGGCCGGTCCCGTTCGAGCCCCTGGGCGAGCCGGTGGGCGTAGGAGCGGAGCACGTCGGCGTCCTGCTCCCCGCTGACCGCGGCGTACAGCTGCATGCCCTTCGACCCCGACGTCACGGGGTGGCACTCGAGCCCGTCGGCGGCGAGCCGTTCGCGGACCGCGAGCGCCACCTCGGCGCACTCGGCCAGGCCCGCACCCTCCCCGGGGTCGAGGTCGACGACGAGCCGGTCCGGCTGCCGCACCCCCCCGCGCGGCCCGACGCGCCACTGCGGCACGTGCAGTTCGAGGGCGGCGAGGTTGACGAGCCACACGAGGCCGGCGAGGTCCTCGACGAGCGGGTAGTGGATCGTCTCCCGGTTCTTCGTGCTGCCCGGGGCGTCGAGTTCGACGGTGCGCACCCACTCAGGCATCCCGCGCGGCACGTTCTTCTCGAAGAAGGACGAGGACGCGACCCCGTCGGGCCAGCGCTTGCGGGTGACCGGTCGGTCGTGGAGCTGGGCCAGGAGGGCCGGCGCCACGGTCGTGACGTAGGTGAGCACCTCCGCCTTCGTCGTCCCGGTCGAGGGGTAGAGGACCTTCTCCAGGCGTCGCAACCGGAGTCGACGTCCGTCGACCTCGACGACGGTGTCCTCGCCCTCGCTGCGTGCGGCCACGTCACTCCTCCCGGACGTCGGACGGGTCGAGGTCGCCGCGCAGTCCGCGCAGCGTGGGCTGGCGCAACCTGCCGCCCGTGGTGCGGCCGAGGTGACGCACCTCGACGACGGCGACGGGTTCGGTGAACGTGGCGCCCGTCGCGTCGACCCGCGGCACGTCCACGACGGGCCGGGGCAGCTCGTGCCCCGCCAGCACGGCGCGCAGTTCCTGCTCCAGCGCACCGCCGAGCCCGCTGCCCGCGCGTCCGGCGTAGCGGAGCCCGCCGTCCGGTCCGGGCACCGCGAGCAGGAGCGCCCCCATCCGCGACGGGGAGCCGGTCACGGGGCGCCACCCCACGACGACGCAGGCCTGGTGGCGCCGGTGCGCGTGCTTGACCCAGTCGGGGCTGCGCCGACCCGGTTGGTACGACGACGACCGGCGCTTGGCGACGACCCCTTCGAGCCCCTGCTCGAGGGTCGCGGCGAGCAGCGAGGCGGCCTCGGGGTAGACCGGCGAGACCTGCCACGCCTGACCGGACGGGGGCAGCCGGTCCAGGGCTTCCCGCCGTTCCTGCCAGGGGCGGGCGGTGAGCTCGACGCCGTAGAGGCGCAGGACGTCGAAGGCCATGAGCGTGACCGGGGTGCGCCGCGCGGCGAGGGCGGCGGACCGCGCGTCCTGCACGTGCATGCGCTCGGCGAGCGCGGCGAAGGAGGGCAGCCCGTCCTGCAGGGCCACGACCTCCCCGTCGAGCAGGACGTCGGGATGGGCCTCCGCGAGCCCGGCGAGGTCGGGGAAGGTGACGGACACGTCGCGGCCGGTGCGCGAGCGCAGCGCGACCCGGCCGTCGCGGACGTCGGCGAGGACGCGCATGCCGTCCCACTTCACCTCGTACGCCCACCGGTCCCCGTCCGTGGGCACCCCGGCGGCCGGTGCGGCGGTCGCCAGCATGGGGAGCACGGTCCCACTCTGCTGGGGTGGCGCCCGCCGGGCCAGTGGGGGCCCGGCGGTTCCGATCGTCCCCAGCATTGGTTAGGCTGTCCTCACATCGAGCGAGGGGTTGTGGGGATGAGCGTGCAGACGGACGAGCAGACGGACGGGCTGCGGGTCGAGCGCCGGGAGGCGGCGCGGGCGACCTACACCCTGTTCCGCGTCCGGGTCGCGGCCACGCAACGGCTCGGGGCCAGCTTCGTCCGACTGACGATGACCTCCCCCGAGCTCGCCCGCTTCGGCGCGGCCGGGGACGACCAGCGCTTCAAGGTCCTGCTGTTCCCGCGTCCCTTCGAGGACTACGGGGTCCCCGAGGGCGACTGGTACACGTGGTGGCGCGAACTGCCCGACGAGGTCCGGCCCGTCATGCGGACGTACACGGTGCGCGCGTTCCGGCCCGCGTCCGCCGCGGCGGACGCCGAGATCGACGTCGACTTCGTCCTGCACGGGGTCGAGGACGGGGCGGGTCACGCCGGACCCGCCTCCCGCTGGGCGGCCGGTGCGGCGGTGGGCGACGAGGTCGTCCTCGTCGGACCGGACTCCCCCGGCACGGGCCGCATGTGGGGTGTGGAGTGGGCTCCGCCCGCCGGGGCCCGCACGCTGCTGCTGGCCGGGGACGAGACGGCGGTGCCGGCCGTGTCCGCCGTCCTGGAGGGGCTGCCGGCCGGCGTCAAGGTGACGGCGCTGCTGGAGGTGCCGACGGCCGGGGACCTCCTCGACCTGCGCTCGGACGCCGACCTCACCGTGGAGTGGTTGCCGCGCAACGGGGTCCACGCCCCGGGGGAACTGCTGCAGCGCCGGGTGCACGACGTCGCGGCCGCCCTCGTCGACGAGGTGCGCTCGGACGACGGTTCGGACCGGACCGGCGAGGGAGACGGCGAGGACGAGGACGGCATCCTCTGGGACGTCCCTGAGAACGCGGAGGCGGCGGGCCCGGAGTGCCTCTACGCGTGGTTGGCTGGGGAGTCGGGTGTCGTCAAGGCGCTGCGGCGCCACCTCGTGCGCGAGGTCGGCGTCCCGCGGTCCTCGGTGGCCTTCATGGGGTACTGGCGCGCGGGGCGCGCCGAGGGTGAGTGAGGAGCGGACCGTGCGCAACCCGTTCAAGCGCAACGCGGAACAGCCGAGCGGTGGCCGTCGCCAGCGGCGCGGGGTGGTGCAGCGCGTCGAACGCCTGACCCCCGAGATGGTGCGCGTCGTCCTCGGCGGCGAAGACCTCGCGGACTTCGCCGTGGAGCAGGCCGACTCCTACGTCAAGCTCGTCTTCCCGCTCCCGGGTGTGACCTACCCCGAACCGTTCGACGTCGCCGCCGTGCGCGCCCAACGGCCGCGGGAGGAGTGGCCCGCCCAGCGCACGTACTCCGTCCGCGCCGTGGCCGACGGCGAGGTGACGATCGACTTCGTCGTCCACGGCGACGAGGGGATTGCCGGCCCCTGGGCGGCCGCCGCGCAGCCGGGCGACGAGGTGTGGATGCTCGGACCGGGCGGGGCGTACACGCCGGCCGCGGACGCCGCGTGGCACCTGCTCGTCGGCGACGCCAGTGCGCTGCCCGCGATCTCCGCCTCGCTGGAACGGGTGCCGGCGGGCGCGACGGCCGTCGCCGTCGTCGAGGTGCACTCCCCCGCCGAGGAACTCCCGCTGACCTCCCCCGGTGACCTGCGGCTGCACTGGGTCCACCGCGCCGCACCGGACCCCGAGGCGCTCGTGGAGTTCCTGCGGACCCTCGACCTGCCGTCCGGCGCCCCGCACGCCTTCGTCCACGGTGAGGCCGACACCGTCCGCGCCGTGCGGCGCTGGGCCCGCACCGACCTCGGGGTCACCCGGGAACTGCTGTCCGCCTCGGGGTACTGGCGTCGTGGCCGCACCGAGGACGGCTGGCGCGAGGAGAAGCGCGACTGGGTCGCGGCGACCGAGACGGACGACGCGAGCGCGGGCGTCTGACCCAGCGGTCAGGGGGAACCCCGGAACACGCCGTCGGCGTCAGCGCCGGCGGCGAACTCCTCCCAGTCCTTGGTATGGGTCGACAGGTCGTCGACCACCGACGCCAGCGCGCGGGCCACGACGCGCTGCTCCTGCACACCGTCGTCCTCCCTCTCCGCCACCAGCAACGGCAGCGCGGGGGTGGCGAACGTCGTCGCGTCCGCGACCACCACCAGCACGTGCGGTGGCGCGGCGGCGGCCACGTCCGACACCGAAGCTCCGTTCCACCGCTGCTGCTCGATCGTGCTGAGGGAGGGCCTGAAACCCTCCGCCGTCGGGGTGTCCACCGTCGTCAGGAGGGCGTCCCACCGTCCCTGGTCGGAGAAGTCCGTGCGGACCAGCAGGGGCCCCCGGTCCGCCGGCAACGCCCCGGAGGCGACGAGGGCGTCGTCCTGCTCGGCCACCTGACGCAACCGTTCCTCGTCCGCACGCTGGGCGTCCTCGTCCGACCACCCCGGGCTCTCCCGGGCCTGAGCAGCGAGCCGTTCCCGGTTCGCCGCCTCCGCGTCCGGACCCCCGTCGCCCGTCCTGACGCAGATCCACGAGTCACCCTCGGCCGCGTCGGGCGGGGGTTCGCACCCCGGCGGGAGTTCCCCCGTCGCCGACGGGGTCGCGGTCACCGGGGTCGGGTCGGAGGCGGACGTCCCGGCCGGGTGGTCCGCACCGCAGGCGGACAGCGCCAGGAGCAACACGGTCAGGGGGACGAGGCGGCGCACACAGCCAGTCTGCCTGGAACCCGTTCCCGGAGCAGGCGAACGCTCACGCCCGCAACAGCGCCTCGCAGACGGCGACGAGCGCGACGCGCAGCGGGTCGGCCCGCTCCGCGAACTCCCGCTGCGCGCGGGCGTACTCGGCCTTGCCCTCGGGCGTCTCGATCGCGACGGGGGTCAACCCCATCGAGGTCACGTCGTAGGGCGAGGCCCGCATGTCGAGGACGCGGACGTCCTTGGCGAGCGCGAAGCAGTCGAGCAGGAGTTCACCCGGCACGGCCGGCGACAGCTTCATCGCCCAGCGGTAGAGGTCCATCGTCGCGTGCAGGCAGCCGGGCTGCTCCTGCGCCGGCTGGTCCTGCCGCGTGGGTTGCAGTTCGTTGAGCGGCACGGCCGTGGGAGTGAAGAACCGGAAGGCGTCGTGGTGGCTGCAGCGGATGCGGTGCGACTCCACCACCTCGTCGGTGCCCGCGTGACCCAGGCGCAGGGGCAGACCCGCGTGCCGGACCTCCTCGGGGCGGGTGCGGTGGACCATCGCCCACTCGTGCAGCCCGAAGCAGGCCAGCTGGGGGGCGCGGCCCCGGGTGGCCACGAGGACGTCGCGGGCGAGGGTGACCGTGGCGCGCCGCCGCGCGACGATCCCGGCCGCGTCGACCTGGACCCCGCCGGGGACGGCGACGTAGTTCGCCCAGTCCGCGCGCTCCTGCGCACCGGCCAGGACGACGCCGACGCCGGGGTGCCAGCGCTGCAGCTTGCCGGGCGCCCACGCGTAGTACGTGTAGAGGAAGTCCTCGACGGGGTGGGTCTCGCCCCGACCCCGGCGGGCGGCCGCGTCGCCGGTCAGGGCCGCCGCGCGGTCCGCGTGCCGGCGCGCGCGGTCGCGCCAGACGTCGGGTTCCAGGACGGCCGATGAATCCTGTGCAGCCACCGGGTCCACCCCGTACCGTGGAACCGAGAGCTCCGGAAGGGGTACGTCATGCCGCGCGCCATCTGGAAGGGCGCTGTGTCCTTCGGTCTGGTCAACGTGCCCGTGCGGCTCTACGCCGCGACCGGCGAGCACGACATCCGCTTCCACCAGGTCCACCGTACCGACGGTGGGCGGATCAAGATGAAGCGCACCTGCTCCATCGACGGCGAAGAGGTCTCGTACGACGAGGTCGCCAAGGGGTACGAGAGCCCCGACGGCAAACTGGTCGTCCTCAGCGACGAGGACTTCGACGAGCTGCCCGTCGCCAGCGGTCACGAGATCGACGTCCTGCAGTTCGTCCCGGTCGACCAGGTCGACCCGATGATGCTGTCCAAGCCCTACTACCTCGAGCCGGAGTCCCGCGCCGCCAAGCCCTACGCGCTGCTGCGCGAGGCGCTCACCGCGACCGACCGGGTGGCCGTCGTGAAGGTCGCGCTGCGTCAGCGGGAGTCCATCGCCCTGCTGCGCGTGCGGGACAAGGCGATCGTCCTGCAGACCCTGCTGTGGCCCGACGAGATCCGGGCCGCCGAGTTCGAGGTCCTGGAGACCGAGGTCGAACTGCGCCCGCAGGAGCTGACGATGGCGGCCTCGCTCGTGGAGTCCCTGGCGGGCGACTTCCGCCCCGAGGAGTTCGAGGACGACTACGCGGTCGCCGTGAAGAAGCTCATCGACGCCCGCCTCGACGACGCCGACGTCGCCCCGGCGGCCCAGGCCGACGAGGGCGCGAGCGACGGCGGGACGCGCGGCGGCGAGGTCGTCGACCTGCTCACGGCCCTGCAGCGGTCCGTCGAACGCGCCCGCGGGGGGTCCGGCACGCCCGCGCCCTCCGAGGTCACCGACGAGGCGGCCGGCGGCACGGCGACGAAGAAGACGGCCACGAAGAAGACGGCGGCCACGAAGACCACCGCGAAGAAGACCGCGGCGAAGACGGCCGCGAAGACCGCGACCAAGACCGCGACCAAGACCGCGGCGAAGAAGACGGCGGCCCGCAAGAGCGCGTGAGCCCGACCCCGCCGCCTCCCCGGCGGCGGGGTGACGGATGCTTGCCCGAGGCCCCCGGCCTCCGGCGTCGCCCAGCGCCGGCCGACGCACGGAAGGACACGTCGTCCTGAGCACCGACCCACCGGACCGGCCCGCGGTGCGGCGTGGTCCGATCCTCGCCTCCCTGCTCGCCGCGACGTTCATGGCGACGATCGACGCGTCCATCGTCAACGTCGCCCTGCCGACGCTCGCCCGCGACCTGCACGCCTCGCCCTCGGACACCGTCTGGGTGACGACGGCGTTCCTGCTGGCGGCGGCCTGCTGCATCCCCGCCACGGCTGCGCTCGGCGACCGCGTCGGCCGACGGCGGCTGTTCCTGGTCGGGGTTCCCCTCTTCACGCTCGCCTCCGTCGCCTGCGCGGCCGCGCCGACGCTGGACCTCCTCGTCGCGGCCCGCGTCCTGCAGGGCGTGGCGTCCTCGCTGGTGCTCGCCGTCCCGATCCCCGTGTTCCGGCGGGTGGTGCCCCCGGAGAAGCTCGGCAGCGTGCTGGGGCTCAACGCCATGACGGTGGCGCTGGGGACGTCGGCCGGACCGGCTCTGGGCGGGGTGCTGCTGAGCGTGGCGTCCTGGCCGTGGCTGTTCCTCGTCAACGTCCCCATCGGGGCGGCGGCCACGGCCCTCGGGTGGCGCTACCTGCCGAGCGTGCCGCCACGGCCGTCGCGGTTCGACCTGCGCGGCGCGCTGCTCGTGGCCGGGGCGATCGCGGCGTTCCTCCTCGGGGTCCGAGGGCTGGGGGCCGTCGCGACGCTTCCGGTCTCGGTGGCCCTGCTGGTCGTGGCGGTCGTCGTCACCGTCCTGTTCGTGCGCGTCGAGCGCGGCGCCGACGAACCCGTCATCCCGCCCGGGTTGTTCACCCGTCCGTTCTCCCTCGCCGTGGTCACCGCCACCTGCTCCTTCTTCGGCCAGGGGACGGCGTTCGTCGCCCTGCCGTTCCTGTTCCAGGAGTCGTTCGGGGACAGCGCCTTGCGCTCGGCGCTGCTGTTCACCCCGTGGCCGGCCGTCATCGTCGTCGTGGCCCCCCTGGCGGGTCGCGCCGCGGACCGCGTCTCGCCCACCCTGCTGGCGTTCACCGGCCTGACCGTGCTGGCGGGCGGTCTCGTCTCCCTCGCGCTGCTGCCCACCGACGCCTCGACCGTCGACATCCTCGTGCGGACGGCGGTGTGCGGGTTCGGGTTCGCGGTGTTCCAGTCCCCCAACAACCGGGACATGATGGGGGCCGCGCCGCTGCGGCACTCGGCCTCCGCCGCCGGCGTCCTCAACCTCAACCGGACCGTCTCGCAGTCCCTCGGTTCCGGCGCCGTGAGCGTCGTGTTCGTCGCGACGGGCGTCACGGCCGGATCGGCGGCCTCCCACGCCGGGGCCGTGACGAGCGTGCTGTACCTCGGGGCCGGCGTCGTCGCCGTCGGCGCGGTGCTGGCGGCAATGCGGTCGCGGCGGGTCCCGGCAGCCTGACCACCCCGGTGAGGTGCCGCCTCGCGCGTCCGGTACAGATGGACCCATGGGGCACGACCGTCGACCGGACCGGCTGCGCCACCTCCTCCCCGGCCGGCAGCGCGGACCGGCCCAGCCCGTCGACGAGACGGGCGACAGCGCGGGCGGTCTGCTCGGGTTCGCGGTCGCCGCGGCGTGCGTCGGAGCCCTGACGGGGCTGACGGCCGCCACCTTCCGGCTCGCCCTCGCCGACGCCGACAGCTGGCGTGAGCGGCTCACCCGCTCCGCACACGGGCACGGTGCCCTGGGTCTCCTCCTCGTCGTGCTCGGCTGCGCGGTCAGCACCGCCCTCGCCGCGGCGC
Organism: Kineococcus sp. NPDC059986; assembly: GCF_040702905.1. Classification (NCBI taxonomy): domain Bacteria; kingdom Bacillati; phylum Actinomycetota; class Actinomycetes; order Kineosporiales; family Kineosporiaceae; genus Kineococcus; species Kineococcus sp. NPDC059986. The sequence goes on from NZ_JBFBND010000038.1 coordinate 16,268, forward strand.
TGGTCCGCCGCGTCGAACCGCACGCGGAGGGCAGCGGCATCCCGCACGTCGAGGCGGTCGTCGAGGGCCGCGCCGGTCCGGGCCGGTTCCGCATCCTGCCGGTGAAGTACGTCGGTGGCCTGCTCGCGATCGGCGGTGGCGGTCTCGCCCTCGGGCGGGAGGGACCGTCGGTGCAGATGGGCAGCACGGTGGCGGCCGTGGTCTCCTCCCTCCTGCGGCGCTCCCGCTCGGACCTGCGACTGCTCGTCGCCGCCGGTGCCGCGGCGGGACTCGCCACCGCGTTCAACGCGCCCATCGCCGGCGGGGTGTTCGTCCTCGAGGAACTCCTGAAGTCGTTCCACCCGCGCGCGACCATCGCGACGCTCGTCGCCTCGGCCGCCGGGTTCGCCGTCGCCGCACCGCTGGCCGGTGGGGCGCCGGACTTCCACGTGCCGCGCATGGACGACCCGTCGCTCGCGAGCGCCCCGTGGGTCCTCGTCGTCGGGCTCGTCACCGGACTGCTGGGGGTCCTCTACAACCGCGCGGTCCTGGCCGGGCTGCACCGGGTGGACGCGAGCCGGTGGCCGCCCGAGGCGCGGGCCGCCGTCATCGGAGCCGTCGTCGGCGCGGTCGCCTGGTGGGGTCCGCACCTCGTCGGTGGCGGTGACCACCTGACGCAGGACGCCCTGCTGGGTCACGGTTCCCTCCTCGTCGTGGTCGGCGTCCTCGCCCTGCGCTTCGTCCTGGGCGTGGTGTCCTACGCCGCCCTGACCCCTGGCGGGTTGTTCGCCCCGATGCTCGTGCTGGGTTCGGACTGCGGACTGCTCGTCGGCCTCGTCGCGGTGCAGGTCTCCCCCGGCACCGCGCCACCACCGGCGGCCCTGGCCCTGGTGGGCCTGGCCGCGTTCTTCACGGCGACGGTCCACGCGCCCGTGACGGGTCTGGTCCTGGCCACCGAACTCACCGGCAGCACGAACCAGCTGTTCCCGATGCTGGGCGCCTGCGCCGTCGCCCTGCTGGTGGCGGTGGTCCTGCGGTCGCGGCCGGTGTACGACCTGCTGACCGACCGGGCGACGGCCCGCGCCGTCGCCTGACGTCCGGGCCCCGGGGGGCCGAACGGGTGAACCCCTGGCCGCCGGCGGGGAGTTCCCCGAGGATGCGCGGTGTGGCCCCCGTCCCGCCGCCGACAGTCCCCCGAGCTGGGCTCGCCCGCTGGCGCCGCGGCACGACACCGCTGCACGGCGCGTTCGTGGCGTGCGACGTGTGCCTGGCCCTGCCGGTCGTCGCGATCGCGGGGCTCGTCTGGTGGTCCGGCGCGCTGCCCTGGTGGGGGACGGCGCTCGCGACGCTGGCGGCCCTCACGTTCGTCGAGACCGCCGTCCGCGAGGTCACCGTCCTGCGGAGAGCGTCGCGGGGCTGACCCGTCCCTCAGACCCCGACGACGAGCAGGACCGCGGCCACGACGAGCCCGACCTCCACGAGCAGCACGAACACGCGCTCGCTGAGCCGGCCGACGATGCGCTTGCCGACCCACGCCCCGGCGAGGGTCGCCGGGGTGAGGGCGAGCCCGTACGCCAGGACCGTCGGCGTCAGCAGATCGCCTGCGCCGTAGGCCAGGAGCTTGCTCACGTGCAGCGTCAGCGCACCGGCCGCCTCGGTGCCGACGTAGGCCGCGCGGGTCAGTCCGTAGGCCAGGAAGAACGGGGCGGTCAGCGGCCCGACGGACCCCAGCAGGGCCGACCCCACCCCCGAGGCGGCCCCCACGGCGACGAAGGCCCGTTCGCTCGGCGGGCGGGGGTGCGGCCGCATCCGGCGCCACACCACGACGACGAGCAGGAACACCCCCAGCACGCGCTGCAGGGCGGTGAGGGGCGCCTGGGCCAGCAGGAACCCCCCGGCGAGGGCGCAGGGGACGGCCCCGAGGGCGAACCGACCGACGAGACCCCACCGGACGTCAGCGCGGTTCAGCCAGACCCGAGACCCGTTGCTGGCCAACTGCGTCAGCGTCAGCACCGGCACGGCGACGCGCAGCCCGAACACGGCCACCAGGACGGGCAGGAGCAGCACGCCGCCGCCGAACCCCGCCACGGCCGACAGCGCGGCCAGCGCGAAGGCGGCCGCTGCGGCCACCGGGAGCGCGGCGACGAGCGGGAGGTCGAGGGGCGCCGGGGACGAGGCGGCCGCGACGGCCAGGGCGTGGACCACGCGGCCAGTGTCCCCGGCGCCGGACTCCCGCCGCCGACCGTCGTGCACAACGAACGGGACGGGGAGGACCACCGACGTGGTCCTCCCCTTCCCGTCCCGCCGATCAGCCCTCGGCCGACCGCCGGTTCAGCGGCGCGGCTGCCCCGAACCGGTCAGCTTCTGGATGATCTTGCCGAGGACGGCTCCCTTGAGGAGACCCTTCAGAAGGCCCATGGTCGTTCTCCCGGTGGTGTCGGCTGTTCTCGGCGGGTGATCCCGCCGGGACGCTGTCGTGGGCATTCGACCAGGCCCGGACCAGCACTGCGACCCGAAAGCTGTTGCTGCAGCAAATGATCAGCCTTCCTCGGTCCTCACCTCGGACCGCGTCCGCCTCGTGGCAGCAGGAGCTCGTCGAGGTCTTCTCCGGGGGACGAGCCCGGGTCCGCGAGCCCGACGACCTCGCGGTCACCCACCCTCGCGAGACGTCACACCCCACGGCGCCGCCGCGTCACCCGCCGCGTGACGCCGGCGGCGACGAGGTCGCTCACCCAGCCACCGGCCGCGAGCATCCCGCCCACGGCGAGGGCACCGCCGAGGGTGTGCCCGTGGTCGAAGAGGTCCTGCGCGACGACGGCGATCAGGAGCGCGACGAGGAGGAGCACCCCGCGCCCGACCCACCGCCTGGTCCGGGAGGGGTGGGGTGCAGGGGGGCCGCTCGACACCCGAGCAGTCTGGGGGTCGCGCCGCTCCCGGGCGCCGGACCCGCCGCGGATCCCCCGTCCGCCGCACGGGTCACCGGTCGTACCGGGACGGCGACGGATCAGCGGAGCGCGGCCGCCGCCTCCCGCAGCTCGGCGAAGGCCGTGGACGTGTGGTCCCAGTAGCGCCCCGCCCGGTCGGCCTCCGCCTCGCTCCAAGCGGCGAAACCCCGCTTGAAGGCGAGGACCCCGAGTTCGCCCGCGAGGTGGGCCTGGGCCTGCGGGACCCCTCGCGCGACGAGCGCGTCCGCCACGGCGGTGGCCAGCCCGACGCTCTTGAGCGCGTCGCGTTCCTGCAGTTCCACGCTCGCCGCGACGGCGGCCTTGAGCCGCGGCCCGAGGTCGCGGTTGGCGGGCCCCATGGCACCGCAGGCGAGTTCGAGCCCGGCCGCGACCGCGTCGAGGGGTCCGGCGCTCGCAGGAGCGGCCGTGATCCCCTCGGTGAGCAGGGCGCTGAGCGTCTTCTGCCCGGCGACGAGGAGTTCCCGCTTGTCGGGGAAGTGCCGGAAGAACGTGCTCTTGGTGACGCCGGCGCGTTCGGCGATCTGCGTCACCGTCGTGGCGTCGTAGCCCTGCTCGGTGAACAGGTCGACGGCGGCCACGACCAGACGTTCGCGAGCTCCCGGTTCCCAACGCGCCACACCTCCAGCCTAGGTCACGGGACCGGAGTCCCGTCGCGACGGGACAAGAGTCCCATCACCCGCTACGGTGCAGTCACGGGACAACCGTCCCGTCACCTGCGACCACGGAGGTCCGCCATGCACGTCCTCGTCACCGGCGCCACGGGCACGATCGGTGCGGCCGTCACGGCCGAACTCCTCGCCCACGGCCACACCGTCCTCGCCCTCGCCCGTTCCGAGGCCTCCGCCGAGGCCGTGCGCGCCGCGGGCGCCGACCCCCTGCGCGGCTCCCTCGCCGACCTCGACGTCCTGCGCGCCGGGGCGGAGGCGGCCGACGGCGTCGTGAACCTCGCGTTCGACCACGCCACTCCGGACGCCGACGCCCTCGCCGCCTCGATCGCCCAGGAGGGCGCGGCCGTCGCAGCGTTCGGCGCGGCGCTCGCGGGCACGGGCAAACCCCTCGTCGTCGTCTCCGGGACCCCCGCCGTGACCGGACGCGCTGCGACGGAGACGGATCCGCTCCCCACCGACGGGCCGGTGGCCGGCCGCAGCCGCACCGTCGCCGCCGCCCTGGCCCTCGCGGGGCAGGGCGTGCGCGTCTCGGCCGTCCGGATGCCGCGCACCGTGCACCACCGCGGGGCCGGCGGGTTCGCCGGACTGCTCACCGACGCGGCCCGCCGCAGCGGGGTCGCGGGGTACCCCGGGGACGGCACGCAGCGCTGGCCCGCCGTGCACGCCCTGGACGCCGCCGTCCTCGTCCGGCTCGCCCTGGAGTCGGCGACGGCCGGGACGGTCTGGCACGCGGTCGCGGACGAGGGTGACGCCGTGCGCGACATCGCCGCCGTCGTCGGCCGGCGGCTCGGCCTCCCCGTCCGGCCCGTCCCCGCCGAGGAGTTCGGTCCCTTCGGCCCCGTCTTCGCCGCGGACCAGCCGGCCACCAGCGCCCGCACGCGGGCGGTGCTGGGGTGGGAACCCCGCCACCCCGGGCTCCTCGAGGACCTGGAGAACCTCGAACCCTGAGGGACGGGCCGGCCCTCACGGGACGGCGGTGGACCACCGGGGTGCGACGGCGGCCCACCGGTCCCGTGACCGTCAGGCGTCGATCTCGACGTCCCCCAGGGGACGGCTGCAGCAGATGAGCACCTTGCCCGCGGCGACCTCGCGGGGGCGGATGCCCCCGTTGTGCTGCATGTCCACCTCGCCCGAGAGCAGCACCGTCTTGCAGGTGCCGCACATGCCCTGGCTGCAGGAGCTGGGCGGGGACATCCCGGCCCGGAACGCGGCGTCGAGGATGTACTCGTCCGGGCTGCACGGGAAGGTGCGGCCGGACTTCGCCATCGACACCGTGAAGGTGCCCGGGTCGGCACCGGCCGGGACGTCGGCGCCGATCGTGCCGACGTCGACGGGGTCGGTGTCGGCGAACGCCCCCTGCGGCAGCGCCTCGAAGGTGAAGGTCTCCTCGTGGTGGTGGGCGAGGTCGAACTCGAGCTCGGTGAGGATGTCCCGGACGGCCGCCATGTACCCGTCCGGTCCGCAGACGAACACCTCGCGCTCGTGCAGGTCGGGGGCGATCTCGGCCAACGCCTCCCGCGTCAGCCGACCCTTCCAGCCCCACCACTCCTGGCCGGGGCTGTCCCGGCTGCACACCTGGACGACGTTCACCGTGGGGAACTGGGTCGGCATCCCCAGCAGCTCGGGCCGGAAGATGATGTCCGCCGGGCTGTGCGCGGAGTGGACGAAGACGACGTCGACGTCGGAACCGAGGTCGACGAGCGTGCGGGTCATCGAGATGAGCGGCGTGATGCCGGACCCCGCCGACAGGAACAGGTACTTGCGGGCGGGGTGGTGCACCATGCTGAACGCCCCGAGCGGCGGGGCGGCCGTGATCCGGTCGCCGACCGCGAGGTTGTCGTGCAGCCAGTTCGAGACCAGTCCCCCGGGTTTGCGCTTCACCGTGATGGCGAGCCGGTGCGGCCGGGTCGGCGGGGAGGAGATCGTGTAGGAGCGTTCGACGCGCTGCCCGTCGACCTCCAGGTGCAAGGTGACGAACTGGCCCGGGTCGAAGTGGAAGACCTGCGGGCCGACGGGTTCGAACCAGAACGTCTTGACGTCGTGGGTGATCTCCCGGACACCGCCGCACACGAGTTCGGCGACGTCGACGTCGTCGCCCCAGGCGGTGATCTCGCCCGGGTGCGGAACGCCCTGCGTGTCGGTGATCGTCACGCGATCGCCTCCCGCAGCCGCGTCACGTACCAGTTCACGAACGCCTCGACGTCGTCCTCCACCATCGAGTACGGCCCCGGCACGTACCCGGGGTTCGTGCAGCCGACCTGCGTCCCCGCCACGAGCGCCCGGTCCTGGTCGTTGGTCGCCCGCCAGACCGCCGTCAACGCCTCCAGGTCGTAGTCGACCCCCTCCACCGCGTCCGGGTGCACCAACCACGTCGTCCGCAACGTGCTCGTCCCCGTCGACGTCGGCAGGACCGAGAACACGACCGCGTGGTCGGACAGGAGGTGGAACCACGAGTTCGGCTGCATGTGCAGCGACAGGTCGCCGAACGCCGCGTCGCGCACCGACCCCAGCAGCTTGGTGCACACCGCCGCCCCGTTCGGCGCGAACGACTTCCCCTCCCCGTCCAACGGCAGGTGCGACAGCTGGAACCCCACCTGCCGCGTGTCCAGCTCGCGGTGGTCCCGCAACGGCAGACCGTGGTCGGCCCGGACCTTCGCCAGCGCGTCCGCCGCCTTCACGTACCGGTCGTACAGCGGCTTCAACCGCGGCGTGATGTCCTCGGCCTCGTAGGCGAACAGCGGGAAGTACGCCGAGATCAGCTCCGGGTGCCCGTCGCAGTGGTAGCACTCGCGGTTGTTCTCGATGACCAGCTTCCAGTTCCCCGCCTCCGGCAGGTCGTTGGTCACCGCCACCTTCGCCTTGTCCAGCTCGTACGGACGCAGGTGCGGTTCCAGCACCGCGGCCACCGCGTCGAAGTCCTCCGGCGCGTCCTGCGCCAGGCAGATGAAGACCAGACCCGCCAGGTTCCGCACGTGGACAGACCGCAGCGAGAAGCACGACTTGTCGAACGTCGGGGGCTGGGACTCGGCGAACAGCAGCTTCCCGTCCACCCCGTACGTCCACTTGTGGTACGGGCACACGATGTTGCCGACCGACCCCTGGCGCTCGGCCAGCAGCTGCGACCCCCGGTGTCGGCAGACGTTGTGGAACGCCTGCACCTGCTCGTCGTCGTCCCGGACCAGGATGACCGACCACTTCCCGATGTCCACCGTCACGTAGTCGCCCGGTTCCGGGATCTCCGCCGCCGCCGCCACGAAGATCCACTGCCGCCCGAAGACCACGTCCAGGTCCCGCTCGTACACCTCCTCGGACGTGTAGAACGGCGCTTCCAGGCTCATCCCGGGCACGCGCCGGCGCACCAGGTCGTCGACGTCCTCGCGGGCGTCCAGGGCCTCTCGGGAGCTGCCGGGGGCGACGGTGTGAGCGGTCATGCTGCTCTCCCTCTCGAGGAGTCGGGTCCGGGTCAGAACAGTTGCGCATGGTGGAACGGGTGCCTCATCGCGGAACGAGTCTGAGACCGCGGAGAAGGCCGTGTCAAGCAGGGACCCGGCTCCGCTGACGGGGCCGCTGGACGGCGGCGAACCCGCCGGGCCCCAACGACTTCCCGCGAAACACAGCAGAAACACGGCAGGGTCCCGAGTAGGGTCGGCAGGTGCCCCCGACGCCCGCTCCGCGCGACGCCACGGTCCAGTCCGTCGACCGGGCGGTCTCGCTGCTGCAAGCACTGGCCCGGCGCCGGTCGGCGGGGCTCACGGAACTGGCCACCGACGTCGGGATCCACAAGTCCACGGTCTTCCGGCTGCTCGCGACGCTCGAGGCGCGCGGGCTCGTGGAGCAGGACGGTGAACGGGGCAGGTACCGGCTCGGTCAGACCGTCCGCTGGCTGGCGGCGGGCGCGGCCGGTGGTCTCGACCTCACCGCCACCGCGCGACCCGTCGCGACGGACCTGGCCGCCGAGGTCGGGGAGACCGTCAACGTCGTGGTGACCGACGGGCACGAGGTCACCACCGTGGACCAGGTGACCGGGCCGGCGATCGTGACGAGTTCGGACTGGGTGGGACGCCGCGGTCCCCTGCACGCCACCGCGGCGGGCAAGGTCTTCCTCGCGGCCATGGGTCCGGCCGAACTCGACCGGGCCGTGGCGGCGGACCTGCCCCGGTACACCGAGGCCACGATCACCGACGCCGCCGCGTTGCGGGCCGACGTGGCCGCCGTCCGGCGCCGCGGGTGGGCCCAGGTCGCGGAGGAGCACGAGGTGGGACTCGTCGTGGTGGCCGCTCCGCTGCAGGATGCGACCGACGCCGTCGTCGGCGCGCTCACCGTGGGCGGGCCGAGCTACCGGGTCAACGCCGAGACGGTGCCCGTCCTCGTCGAGGGCCTCGTGGCGGCCGCCCACCGCATCTCCTGGCGCCTCGGCCACCTGAAGACAGGCTGACCCCCGCCCACGCGGGCGGAGGTCAGCCTGGTCGGGGCGGCCCGACGGTCAGTCGTCGACGGGAACCCGCTCGTGGCCCCCGACCTCCGCCGGGACGCCGTCCCGCGTCACGTCCACCTGCACGGGCCGCGCGCTCACGGGACGCATGAGCCGGTCGGACCGGATGTCCTTGGTGATGGCCACGCAGAGGGCGACCATCACCACGAGGAACGGCGTCGCCGCGATGATCGTGACGTTCTGCAGGGCCTGCAGACCGCCGGCGTACAGCAGCACCACGGCCACGGCACCGGTCAGGACACCCCACAGGGCGGTGAGCCACCGGCGCGGCTCGTCGTCGCCGAAGCTCGACAGGGACGCCATGACGATGCTCGCGGCGTCGGCCCCCGAGACGAAGAAGATGGCCACGAGCACCACCACCATCACCGAGGTCACCCCCGCCAGGGGGAACTGCTGCAGCAGCGTGAACATCTGGGTGTTCTGGTCCGGGCTGGCCAGGACGTCCAGCGCGCCCGTCAACTGCTCGTGGATCGCGGTGCCGCCGAAGACGGAGAACCAGATGAGGGAGACCAGGGTCGGGATGAGCATGACCCCGACGACGAACTCACGGATGGTCCGGCCGCGCGAGATCTTCGCGAGGAACGCGCCCACGAAGGGCGTCCACGAGATCCACCACGCCCAGTAGAAGATGGTCCAGCCCGACAACCACTCCGAACCGCCGTACGCCCCGGTCCGGACGGACATCTCGGGCAGGTTCGCCAGGTAGTTCCCGGCCGCGTTCGGCATGAGGTCGAGGATGAACACCGTCGGGCCCACGACGAACAGGAACAGCAGCAGCAGACCCGCCAGCACCATGTTCGTGTTGGACAGGATCTTGACGCCCCGCTCGATGCCGCTGATCGCCGAGATCACGAAGCACACCGTCAGCACCGCGATGATGCCGACCTGCCAGCTCGTCCCGCTGCCGGCGCCGAAGACCTGCGACAGACCCCCGTTGATCTGCGCCGCGCCCAGTCCCAGGCTGACGGCGGAACCGAAGATCGTCGCGAAGATCGCCAGCACGTCGATGGCGCGGGCGGCGCCGGCCCCGCGGCGACCGCGCAGCAGCGGCGCGAACGCCGCCGAGAACCCGCCGGTGCGGCCCTTGCGGTAGCTGGAGTACGCCAGGGCCAGCCCGACGACCGCGTAGATCGCCCACGGGTGCAGGCCCCAGTGGAACAACGCGTAGTTCATGGCCTCACCGGCCGCGGCGTCCGTCCCCGGTTCGATGCCCGCCTCCGGGGGCGTCATCAGGTGGGTCACCGGTTCGGTCACGCCGTAGAACATCAGCCCGATGCCCATGCCCGCCGAGAACATCATCGCGATCCAGGACGCCCGCGAGTGCTCGGGACGCTCGTCGTCCGCCCCCAGCCGGATGCGGCCCACCCGGCTGAACGCGAGCACCAGCGCGAACACGACGAACCCGGTGGCCGCCAGGACGAAGGCCCACCCCAGGTTGGCGGTGATCCACGACAGGGCCGCTCCGCTGCCCGAGGCCAGTCCCTCCGGGACCGTGACCCCGACCACCAGGAGCACCGCCACGACCACCAGCGAGACGACCAGCACCGGGACGTCGAGCGGGCGCCCCCGGGTGCTCTCCACATGCTCTTCGTCGATCACGAGAGGTCCTCTCCGGACGGGGGTGCAGAGCACCCGGGAAGTGGGAGTGACGCTGCGGCAACGTACTGCGGTTGTTGCGCGGTGAGCAACGGATTCACCAGAACGAAACACAGGGGGAACAGGGACGGAACACAGGACCCCGGCCACCGCACGCCCTGCTGCGCCACGACCGGCCGCCGGTGGCAGCATCCGGAGGGACGCCGCACCGCACGAGGCGCACGACACGAGGGGGACGAGGGGCGATGACGGGAACGCGGTTGGTGGTCTGCCCGGTGAGCGACCTGCCGCCCGGGGAGGTCGTGCGCGTGGACCGACCCGGGCTCCCGGGCGCGGTCTCCGTGTTCAACGTCGACGGCGAGTTCTTCGCCATCGACGACAGGTGCACGCACGCCGACGAGTCCCTCGCCGAGGGCTGGGTCGAGGACTGCGCCGTGGAGTGCCCGCGGCACGCGTCGGCCTTCGACCTGCGGACGGGAGTCCCGTCGAGCCCGCCGGCCCTCACGCCGGTGCGGACGCACCTCGTCGAGGTCGTGGACGGTGACGTCGTGGTCGAGGTGGGGACACCCCGCCCCGCCTGAGGCGGACGAGCCGTCCCGGAGCCGCGGTCCGGGCGAGTGCTCGCACCGCGGGACGGTTGGACTGATATACCAGTGGCGAGCCTACGGAGGTCGCTGTGCGTCGTCAAGGGACGACCCGGTAACCTCGTCCGCGGAGTGCCGGGAAGTCTGGTCGGCGGTCGCTGCGGCGATCTCGTCCTCCATCGACCCCGGAAGGCCCCTCCGTGGACACCTCCACCCCCCGTCGCACCCTCTTCTCCCGCGGCAGCTGGACCGAGACGCAGCGCATCACCGAGCTCCTGCGCCGCGAGACCGTGGGCGGGGCGCTGCTCGTCGTCGCCACCGTCCTCGCCCTGACCTGGGCGAACTCCCCCGCCTCGGGGTCCTACGCCGGCCTGCGGGACACCGTCGTCGGCCCGCACGCCCTGCACCTCGACCTGTCCCTCGGGCAGTGGGCGGCCGACGGCCTGCTCGCGATCTTCTTCTTCACGGCCGGTCTGGAGCTCAAGCGCGAGTTCGTGGCCGGGGACCTGCGCGACCCGCGACGGGCGGTCGTCCCGGTCCTGGCCGCCGTCGGCGGGATGGCCGTGCCGGCCGCGCTCTTCGCGGTCGTCAACGCGGGCGGAGGGGACGCCCTGCGCGGCTGGGCCATCCCGACCGCCACGGACATCGCCTTCGCCGTGGCGGTGCTCGCCGTCGTCAGCAGCCACCTGCCCACGGCGCTGCGCACCTTCCTGCTGACCCTCGCCGTCGTCGACGACCTGCTGGCCATCACGATCATCGCGGTCTTCTACACCGACCAGCTGTCCGTGGGACCGCTGCTCGGTGCCGTGGCGGTGATCGCCCTCTTCGGGGTCCTCGTCCAGCGCCGGGTGCGGACCTGGTGGCTCCTCGTACCACTGGCCGTCGTCGCGTGGGCGCTCATGCACGCCTCGGGCGTCCACGCCACGGTCGCCGGGGTGCTCCTCGGCTTCACGGTCCCCGTCCTGCGCTCGCAGGCCGCCGGCGGACCGGAGGCGGGTCCCGGGCTGGCCGAGCACTTCGAGCACCGGTGGCGTCCGCTGTCGGCGGGCTTCGCGGTCCCGGTCTTCGCCTTCTTCTCCGCCGGCGTCACCGTCGGCGGGCTCTCGGGCCTCGTCAGCGCGCTGCAGGACCGGGTGGCGCTCGGGATCGTCGTCGGTCTCGTCGTCGGCAAGGCCGTCGGGATCCTCGGGGCCACGGCCCTGGTCTGCCGCTTCACCCGCGCGCGCCTGGACTCCTCGCTGTCCTGGTGGGACGTCCTCGGCGCCTCGCTGCTGGGCGGCATCGGCTTCACGGTCTCGCTGCTCATCGGCGAGCTCGCCTTCGGCGCGGGGAGCCTGCGCGACGAGCACGTCAAGGTCGGGGTCCTCACCGGGTCCCTGGTGGCGGCCGCCCTCGCCACGGTCGTGCTGCGCCTGCGCAACCGCACCTACCGGCGACTGCACGAGCTGGAGCAGGTGGACGAGGACGGCGACGGCGTGCCGGACGTCTACCAGCGACCGGCCGGCTGAACCGGGACCGTCAGGCGCGCCAGCCCAGGGCGGTCGACGCCCGGTCGGCCGCCGCCACCACGGCGGGGACGACCTCCTGGAGGCGCTGCGGGGTCAGGCGGTAGGACGGCCCGGAGACGCTGATCGCGGCGACGACGGACCCGTCGGGACCGCGCACGGGGGCGGCGACGGCGTTGAGCCCCACCTCGAGCTCCTCCGCCGTGGTGGCGAAACCGTCGACGACGACCTTGTCCAGGACGTCCTCGAGGTCGCGCCGTCGGGTCGTCGTCGCGTCCGTGAAGCGCCGCAGCCGCCCCGCCGTCCCCGCGGCCCGCACGGGCGGGCAGAACGCCATGAGCACCTTGCCGCTCGAGGTCGCGTGCAGCGGGGTCCGCTCGCCCACCCAGTTGTGCGTGACGACGGAGGACGCCCCGCGCACCTGGTCGACATTGATGGCCGCGTCCCCGTCGGGGAGGGCGACGTTCACCGTCTCCCCCGTCGTGGCGGCCAGCTCCTCGCACGCCGGGCGCGCGCGACGCGTGACGTCGAGCTGGTCGGTGACGGCCCCCGCCAGCCGGACGACGGCCATGCCGAGCCGGTACTTGCCGCGGTCGCCCACCTGCTCGACCAGCCCCCGCGCCTCCAGCGCAGTGACCAGGCGGAAGGCGGTCGACTTGTGGACGTCCAGCCGGTGCGCGATCTCGGTGACTCCCCCCTCGCCGAGCTCGGCGAGGACCTCGAGGACCGTCACGGCGCGGTCGACGGACTGCACCGGTGAGGTGCGTGCGTCCGGGGTGCCGCTCATGCCGCCATCGTCGCAGGGGCCAGTGCGACCCGCGCGCGCCGGGTGAGGTGCGCCTCACCCGTGGGCCGACCGGCGGAGTGGACGACGGCTGGTTCAGGACTGGTGTACCAGAGGTCGCGTAGGATGACCCGGTGAGCGCGCTGACGACCTTCGACGACGTCCCGTCGGCTCCCGCGGCCCCGCCGTCCCTGGCGGACGTGGCCTACGAGCGGCTGCGGGACCGCCTCGTGGTCCTCGACATCCGCCCCGGCGAACCCCTCAACGACGACCTGCTCGCCAAGGAGTTCGGCGTCGGACGGACACCGGTCCGCGAGGCGCTCAAGCGCCTGGAGGTCGACCGGCTCGTCGTCGCCTACCCCCGGCGGGGCACCTTCGCCACGACCGTCGACATGACCGACCTGGGCCACATCTCCGAGGTGCGCCGGGCCCTGGAGCCCGTGGCCGCCGCCGCCGCCGCCCGCCGGGCCGGCCCCGCGGCGCGCGAGGAGCTGCGGTCCCTCGCCCGCACCGTCGCGCTGCTGCCCGACGCCGCCCACGGCGGGGAGCTCACGCAGCGCGAACTGATGAAGCACGACGTCGAGGTGCACCGGAGCATCTACCGGCACAGCCAGAACGCCCACCTGGAGGACGTGCTGGTCCGTCTCGACAACCTCGCCACCCGCATCTGGTGCCTCGTGCTGGACCGGCTCCCGACCTTCGCGGGTCACGTCGGGGAGCACGTGGAGCTGCTCGAGGCCATCGCGGCGGGCGACGCCGACCGGGCGGCGGACCTGGCGCGGGAGCACGTCACCGGCTTCGAGGAGTGCGTGCGTCAGGTCCTCTGACGCCCCGCCGCACCCCCGCCGGGTGGCGCGGTGCACAGGAGCCGCACACCTCGGTGGGCACATTGTCCGCCGGAGTTGGCACGCCATGCGTCAAGATGTCGTCCGTGCGCCGCCTCGACTCCATCGATGCCCGGATCCTGCTCGCGCTGGACGAGGATCCGCGCGCGACCGTGCTCGGCCTCTCGCGCCTGCTCGGCCTGGCCCGCGGCACCGTCCAGGCCCACCTCGAGCGGCTCGAGTCCGACGGTGTGCTGCACCGGTTCTCCCGGCGGCTGGCGCCCGCCGCCCTGGGGTTCTCGGTCTCGGCGTTCGTCATGATCGAGATCCACCAGGGCCAGCAGGAGGACACCCTGCGCCGGCTGCGCGAGACCCCCGAGGTCCTCGAGGTGCACGGCATCACGGGTGACGGGGACCTGATGTGCCGCATCGTCGCCCGCGACGCCGACGACCTCTACCGCGTCGGCCAGGAGGTCCTGTCCATCCCCGGCGTGGTGCGGACGAGGACCTCCCTGGCCATGCGCGAACTGGTCCCCTACCGCGTGGACCCGCTGCTCACCGACCTCGCGGACTGACCCCGGGCCGCGCTCTGCCCCCTCGGGCCGGCGGCAGGTGGTCGGCCGGCCGGCCGCGCCGGAGCGCCGGCGGCCGTCCACCCGGGGCCGGCCCCGGGGCCAGGCGCGGGAGGCCCGACAGCGCGTCCGGTCCCTGCCACGGTCGCGGACCGACCGCGGCGGGTGGGCTCGTCGTGGTCCCGGTCGGGGTGGACCGGGGCAGGTCGAGGACCGCGGCACCCGCTCGCACGCCCGTTCCACCGTTGCGCCGCAGCGGGTCCGGGACTCCGAGGGGTTCGGAGTCCACCGCGGTGTCGAGCAGCGCCACGGTCGTCGCGACGACCGGTCGACGGCGACGGACGCGGGCCGCGAGGATCGCGCCGACGCCGAGGAGGAGCAGACCGATCCCGGCCCCGAGCGGTCCGAGGTCGGCGCCGGTGCGCGCCAGCCGTGTCACGACGGCCGCCTTCACCGCGGTGGCCGACCCCGACGCCGCCCGGGCCGTGGTGGCGGAACCGCTGACGGGTCGCGCCACCGTCGCCGGGGACGGCGAGGTCGCGGCGGTCGGGCTGCCCGCGGCCGTCCCGGGGGCGGGGGCCCCCGGAGCCGTCGGCAGGGCCGGGTCGGTCGGCAACGGCGCGCCGGCCGCGGTCTGCGGGACGACGAAGCTGCGGACGTCGCTCGTCCCGACGGCGGTCCCGTCGGCGAGCGTCTGCACGGCCCGGACGGACGTGGTCCCGACGGGCAGCGGGCTCGCCGGCACCAGGCTCCACGACCCGTCGGCCGCGACGAGCGCGACGCCCAGGACGTTGCCCGCGGAGTCGAGGACGGTGATCGTCGCCCCCGGCTCCCCGGTCCCGGTGATGGTCGGACGGTTGCCCGCCAGGACCTGGCCCTCCGTCGGTGTGAGGACCACCGGCGGTGCCACGAGCGGCGTCGCGGAGGCGGCCCGCAGCAGCCGGACCGTCTGCGACGTCGAGCTGACGGTGGTCGTGTCCCCGTCGGCGAGCAGCGTCGCCGAGCGCGTGGACAGCAGCTGAGCCGTCCCCCGCTCCTGCGGCGTGGCCGGGGTCCGGCCCGCACCGGCGGTGCTCTTCGTGACCATGCCCGGACCCCACACGACGTCCTGGAAGGCGACGACGTAGCGCATGCCC
This sequence comes from Kineococcus sp. NPDC059986, assembly GCF_040702905.1. Taxonomy (NCBI): domain Bacteria; kingdom Bacillati; phylum Actinomycetota; class Actinomycetes; order Kineosporiales; family Kineosporiaceae; genus Kineococcus; species Kineococcus sp. NPDC059986. The sequence goes on from NZ_JBFBND010000038.1 coordinate 31,374, forward strand.
TGGTCGATGTCGACGTGGTCGGCGCGCCAACGGCCGTCCGCGCCCACGAGGAGCTGACCGAAGTCGTGGTCGGTGGCGGAGTTCGTCCACAACCGGACGACACCACCGGGTTCACCGGTGCCGGTCACCGTCTCGTGACCGGTGGCGCTCACCGTCAGGTCGAAGGGGGCGTCGATCTCGACCGGAGCCGGAGCGTTGGGGTCGACGGTCACCGTGGTCGTGTTCGAGGTCTTCGCGACCCCGCCCGCGACCTGGGTGGCCACGACGGTGGTGTCCCCCGTCGGCAGGTCGAAGCCCGCGGGGACGACCCAGCCGCCGGTGGACGGGTCCGCGCTGCTCGCCACGGCGAGCGCCGTCCCGACGACGCGGCCGTCGAGCGTGCGGAGCGTCACGGTCGAGCCGGGGGCCGCCGTGCCGGAGAACGTCGGACGGGTCCGCGGCGTCACGGTGCCCGTGATGGGCGAGGTGATGACGGGCCCGACGCCGGCCGCCGCGCTGATCGTCAGCCGGTTCGTGCTCGACGTCGCGCGCTTGCCGTCGGCGCTCACCTGGGTGGCCGTCAGGGCGTGCTGGCCGGTGGTGAACGCGCTGGTGGGCGCGATGGTCCACATGCCGTTCGCGTCGGCGACGACGGTGCCGAGGACGGTCGCGCCGTCCTTGACGATGACCGTGGTGCCCGGGGCCGCACGACCGCGGACGAGCTGGTGGCCCTGGGCCGTCACGTAGCCGTCGGCGGGGACGAGGATCGAGGGCCCCTGCGCCGCCGGGGTGGCCGGCGCGGTGGGCTTGGTCACCGACGGGGTGCTCGTCGGGGTGACCGTGACCGTGACGGTCGGGGTGACCCCCGGAGTGCTCGTCGTGCCCGGGGTGTTGGTGGTGCCCGGGATGCTGGTGGTCGGCACGGAGGTCGGGCACACGAGAGCGCCGAGGAGGTCGCAGAGCGTCCCGGTGGGCGTGCCCGAGGGAGTGCCCGAGGGAGTGCCCGAGTCGGTGGGGACACCCGTCGGAGTGGTGGGGGTGGTCGTCGGGGTGGTCGTCGGGGTGGTCGTCGGGGTGTCCGTCGGGCACAGCAGTCCGCCGAGCACCGGGATCGCGCAGCCCACGCCGCTCGTCGTCGGCGACGCCGTCGCGGTCGGGACGTCCGTGACGGTGGCCGTCGCGGACGGGCCGGACGTCGTCGTGTCCGTCGGGGACGCGGTCGTCGGGGTGTCCGTCGGGCACAGCAGCCCACCGAGCACCGGGATCCCGCAGACGGCGCCGCTGGTCGTCGGCGACGCCGTTGCGGTCGGCACCTCGGTGGCGGTGGCCGTGGTGGTGGCCGTCGCGGTGGAGGTGGCGGTGGCCGTCGCGGTGGGCGTGGCCGTCGGCGCGGGGGTGGTCAGGGGGCCGGCCGAGACCTGCAGCCCGAGGGAGGGCGCGGAGGTGTTCCCGGCCGGGTCGGTCTGCCGCACGGTGACGACCGTCAGGACGCTGACGCCGGTGCCCTGCACGGTCCACGCGCCCTGGGCGTCGGCGTCGGCCTCGCCCACGACGGTGCCCGTCAGGGTCCGCACGACCACGTGGGCCAGCGGTTCGGCGGTCCCGGAGAACGTCCCGCGGCCGGTGGTGTCGACGAGCGCCGACGTGACGACGGGCGGCAGCGCCACGGTGTCGGTCGTGAACGACACGGCCGGGGACGCGGCGGAGACGTTGCCGAGGGCGTCGGTCTGCACCGCGGTCAGCGTGTGCGCGCCGTCCGCGAGCGCCGAGCCGGGCTGGGCGACCCAGGTGCCGTCGGCGGCCACGGGCTCGGCGGGCAGGGCGGTGCCGTCGAGCGTGACGACGACGGAACCGTTGGGCTCGGCGGTGCCGCTGAGCGCGGGGCGCGTGTCGCGGGAGGTGGTCCCGTCGGCCGGGGTGGTCACGACGGGCGGCGCCGCGGAGGTGTCCACGGTGAGGTGCACGGCCTCCGGGGCGGAGACGTTGCCGGCCCGGTCGACCTGCACGACGCTCACGGTGAGGGGTCCCTCGGTGGTGCCGGTGGGCAGGGCGGTGGGGCCGGTCGCGAAGGTGCCGTCGGTGGCGGCGGGGGTCGTCGCGAGGACGCTGCCGTCGGTGGCCAGGAGCTGGACGGTCGCGCCGGGTTCGGCCCCGGCGCCGGTGACGGCGGGCACGGTGTCGCGGACGGCGACCGTCCCCAGGGGGGACGCCACCGTGAGGGCGTCGGGGTCGGTCGTGTCGTTGGTCCAGCTGACGCTGGTCGGCGCGGAGGCGCGACCGGAGCCGTCGACCTGCTGGGCGGTGGCGGTGTGGCGGCCGTCGGGCAGGGTGCTGGGCGCGATCGACCAGTCCCCCTGGGCGTCGGCGGTGGCGGTGCCCAGGACGAGACCCAGCTCGTCGCGGACCGTGACGGTCGCGCCGGGCTCGGCGTCCGTCCCGGAGACCGTGGCGGTGCCCTGCAGGGCCGCGTCGGCGGCGGGGGCCGTGATGGTCACGGGTGCCGGCGGGAGGGCGTCGACCGTGAAGGAGACCTGGACGTCGGAGGAGTTGCGACGGTAGGGGTCCACGGCACTGGCGTGGACCGTCACCGGCCCCTCGAGCAGTGCGGAGGTGACGACGGCGAAGGAACCGTCGGTTCCGGTCAGGCCCGAGCCGATGGTCTGGCCGCCGACGGTGAGCGTCACGGTCGAGCCGGGTTCGGCGGTGCCGGTGACGAGCGGGGTGGACGTCGTGACCGTCGTGCCGGCGGCCGGTGCGGTGACCACCGGGGCGTCGGGACGCGTGGAGTCGACGGTCAGCAGCACGGGGGCGCTGGCGTCGGACGTCTGGGCGCCGCTCGTGTGGGTGGCGGTGACGACCCAGCCGCCGTCGCCCAGGGTCACGGGCGCCTCGAACGCGCCCGTCGCGGGGTCGAGGGTGGCCGAGAGGGTGCGGGGGCTGCCGGAGGTGCCGGCCGCGGGCGTGACCGTGACGGCCACGGTGTCGCCGGGCAGGACACCTGACACGCTGCCGCGCACGGTGTTCGCGGCCGTCAGGGACGTCCCGGCGGGGTCGGCCACGACGGGCACGCTGACGGCGTTGGCGGGGACGACGATCCGGTACCCGACGGTGGTCGGCGCGGAGGTGTTCCCCGCGGCGTCGGTCTGCGCGACCGCGACGGAGTGGGCGCCGACTCCGGAGGGCAGGGTGCCCGTGACGGTCCAGCGGCCGGCGCTGTCGACGACGGCGGTGCCGAAGGTCGCCCCGTCGACGACGACGGCGACGGTCGCGCCGGGTTCACCGGTGCCGGTGACCGAGGTGGCGGGCACCGCGGCGGACGACCCGTCCTGCGGGGTGGTCACGCCGGGTGCTCCGGGGGCCTGCGTGTCGACGGTGACGAGGACCTGGGCCGAGGAGCTCTGGTTGCCGGCCCCGTCGGTGGAGACGGCGTAGAGGGCGGAGGGGCCCTCGGGCAGCGCACCGGTCACGGTGAGGCTCCACCGGCCGGACCCGTCGGCGGTGGTCGTGCCGAGGACCGCGCCGGCGGCGGTCATGACGGTCACGGAGGTCCCGGCCTCGGCGGTCCCGGAGACGACGGGGGTGGCCTGACGGGTGACCGTCCCGGAGGCCGGGGCCGTGACGACGGGCGCCACCGGAGCGGTGGTGTCGGCGGTGATCGTCCACCCGGCGGAGGCGGGCGAGACGTTGCCGGCGGCGTCCTTCGCCGTGGCGGTGAAGGTGTTCGGGCCCTCGACGAGGGTGACGAGGACGGTCCAGGTGCCGCCGGTGGCGGTGACCGGCCCGAAGGTGTCCGCCCCGCGCGAGACGGTGACGGCGCTGCCCGCCTCGGCGGTCCCGGTGAGCTGGTACGTCGCGGTGCGTGTGGGGGCCGTGGGCACGGGCGAGGTGATCACCGGCGCCGCGGGCGGGGTGCTGTCCACGGTGAGCGCCACGGCGTTGGAGGCGCCGGAGGCCTGCGACCAGGCCGTCTGCGTCGCGGTGAGGGTGGTCGCGCCGTCGGGCAGCGTGGCGGTGGTCGTCCAGGTGCCGGCCGGGCCGACGGTCGAGGTGCCGACGGTGGTCGTGCCGCGCTTGAGCGTGACGGTCGCGCCCGGGACACCCGTGCCGGCCACGGTGACGGCGCCGGAGGTGTGGACGGTGCCGTCGAGCGGGGCCGTGATGACGGGCGCGGGGACGGTGCAGTCGACGCCGCCGGCGGGAGCCGCGACGCGGGTGTCGAGGGGGAAGAGGTCGACGGTGGTGGAGGCGACTCCGAGGACCTTGACCGACACGGTGAGCAGACCGGGGGTCGTGACCGAGGCGGAGCGACCGTCGCTCGGCTGGACCTTGGTGGCGCCGTTGTACGTGATGGCGAGCGTGGTCCCCGGGACCGGGGTGATGGTCCGGGAGGTCCCCTTGGCCAGGGGGACCGGTGCACCGCCGCCGACGCTCACGGTCGCGGGGTTGTCGGAGAAGTTCGCGACGGCGCCACCGGCCGTCCCCGACGCGGAGACGGACGCCGTCTGGCTCGGGACGTGCACCACGACACCGCCGGTCAGCGACACGTCGACGGACTGGGTGGTGGCTGCGCCCCGCACGCCCACGCGGCGGGAGGCGTCCGCCGCGGTGAAGCCCGAGCTCGTCGACGAGCTCAGAGCGCCCGTGCTGACGAGCCCCGTCACGGCGAGACCCGCGGTGCTCGTCGTGGTGCTCGTCAGGTCGTACGCGTTCGGCAGGCAGACGGCGTCGCCGGCCCAGCGGGCGCCGGCCGTGCCCTTGACGGCCTGGACGGTGAGCAGTCCGCCGGAGACCCCGACGCCGGCACCGTTCCCCGCGGGCGTGGGGTTGTCCCCCGGGCCCTCCTGGTGCGCGACGGAGACGGGCACCCCGAGCCCGGCGACGTTCGCGGCGAGGGTGTTCACGTCGGCCACGACGCGGCGGGGGGAGCTGGAATCGGCGGTCCCGACGGCGGGGCCCACGCCGAGGGTGGCCAGGTTGGCGCCCACCGCGGTGATGCCGACGGTGGCGAGGGTCGCGCCGCTGCTCGCCGACCACAGCGAGGAGACCGGCGAGGCGGCGGCGACGGGCGCGAAGGGCCCGCCGAGGAGGCCGACGCCGATCGACAGGGCGACGAGACCCGCGAGGGCGTGGCGGCCCCGGGCGGCGACGACCGACAGCGCGACGTGCGGGACGCGGGGGCGCGACAGCACCACGACCGAGACGGGGCGCGACTGGGACACCCGGACCACCTCACTTCCGACTCCACCGCGCCGGCGGGCGCAGCATCTAGAACTTCTAGACGTGGTTCGGACGACGACCGACCGGACTGGAGCGACGCGGAGCCAAGAACCTTCTAGAACGTCCGGATCCACCCGTTCGGCGCATCAAGCGCCCACCCCGAGCCCCCCGGCGCGGACGGGCGGCCGTGGCGGGTACGGCAGAATCGGGTACGTGTTGCGCTGGCTGACCTCAGGTGAATCGCACGGCCCCGCGCTGGCGGGCATCCTCGAAGGCCTCCCCGCGGGGGTCGAGGTCGACAGCGCGCAGATCCGGCGGGCCCTGGCCCGTCGCCGCCTCGGTCACGGCCGCGGTGCCCGGATGGGCTTCGAGCAGGACGAGCTCGAGGTCATCGGCGGCATCCGGCACGGCCTGACCCAGGGCGGCCCGATCGCCCTGCGCATCGGCAACAGCGAGTGGCCCCGCTGGCAGGAGGTCATGGCGGCCGACCCGGCCGACGCCGACGGCCGCCGCTACGACGAGCCCGGTCGCATGCCGGCCCGCGGCCGCGCGGCGGCGCTCACCCGCCCCCGCCCCGGCCACGCGGACCTCACGGGCATGCAGAAGTACGGCTTCCCCGACGCGCGTCCCGTCCTCGAACGCGCCTCGGCCCGCGAGACGGCGACCCGCGTCGCGCTCGGCGAGGTCGCCCGCGCGTTCCTGGCCCAGACGGTCGGCGCGGAGGTCCTCTCCCACGTCGTCTCGATCGGCACCCAGGCGGTCGCCGAGGGGACCGTGCCGGCGCGCGGGCAGCGCGACGCCGTGGACGCCGACCCGGTGCGCTGCGCCGACCCCGAGGCGAGCGCCCGGATGGTCGCCGAGATCGACACCGCCCACGGCGAGGGCGACACGCTCGGCGGGGTCGTCGAGGTCGTCGTCCACGATCTGCCGCCGGGGCTGGGGTCCTACGTCCACTGGGACCGCAAGCTCGACGCGCGACTGGCCGCGGCGCTCATGGGCATCCAGGCCATCAAGGGCGTCGAGGTGGGCGACGGTTTCGAGACCGCCCGCCGCCGGGGTTCCGCGGCCCACGACGAGATCGAGCGCGTGGACGGCGGTGAGGGCACGGAGGGTTTCACCGTGCGCCGCCGCACCGACCGCGCGGGCGGCCTCGAGGGCGGCATGACGAACGGCGAGGTCCTCCGCGTCCGCGCCGCCATGAAACCCATCTCGACGGTCCCCCGCGCCCTCGACACGGTGGACACCGCGTCCGGCGGTGCGGCACAGGCGATCGCGCAGCGGTCGGACGTCTGCGCGGTCCCGGCCGCCGGGGTCGTCGCCGAGGCCATGGTCGCGCTCGTGCTGGCCGACGCCGTCGTGGAGAAGTTCGGCGGCGACAACGTCGAGCAGGTCCGCGCGAACGTCCGCAGCTACCTCGACGGCCTCGAGGTCAAGGTCGCCCCGACGCCCTGACCCGACCCGTGTGGTGCGCCGGACTCACTGCAGCGCAGCGGTCAGACGCATGACGTTGTCGAGGTAGCGCTGCCGGTACGGGCGGCGCGCCCACTCCTGCGCCGTGAGTTCCACCGACCGCGCGCGGTAGTCGTCGACGACCGCGGCGAGGTCGGTGACGAACTGCGGTTCCAGGCCGAGCAGCGACACCTCGTAGTCCAGGTTGAACGAGCGGATGTCCATGTTGCTGGACCCGATCACGGCTCGTTCGCCGTCCACCACGAGGACCTTGGCGTGCAGGACGGTGGGCGCCGGCAACTGGTGGATCCGCACGCCCGCGCGCAGCAGCGAGGAGTAGTACGACCGCTGCGCGTGGTGGACCATGAACTGGTCGGCCTTCTCCGAGACGAACAGTTCCACCTCCACCCCGCGGTAGGACGCGGTCGTGATGGCCTGTTCCAGTCCCTCGTCGGGGACGAAGTACGGGCTGACGATCGACACCCGCCGCGTGGCGGCGTGGATGAGCGCGCAGAACATCCGCAGGTTCGGTTCCGTCGGGTACCCCGGCCCGGAGGGGACCACCTGGAACGCACCGCTGGAACCGCCGGGGGAACTCTGCTCGGCCGCCGAGGAGACCTCGTCGAGGACCTCGCTCGTCTCGGCGTACCAGTCCGTCGCGAACACCTCCTCCAGCGACTGCACGACGGCGCCGGTGAGTTCCACGTTGAGGTCGACCCACCGCCGCCCCGCGCGGACGTGCCGGGGTTTGAGGTAGCCGGGGTCGATGAGGTTCTGCGACCCGACGAACCCCGTCCGGCGGTCGACGACGACGAGCTTGCGGTGGTTGCGCAGGTCCGGCCGGCGCCAGCGGCGGCGCAGCGGGTCGATGGGCATCATGCGGTGCCACTCGACCCCGTCGGCCGTGAGCCGTTCGTTCATCCGCACGTGCCCCGGGTACCCGCGGGCGCCGAGGTGGTCGTAGAGGAACCGCACCCGGACCCCGCGGGCGACGGCCCGGCGCAGCGCGTCGAAGAACGGTTCCGTCGTGGGGTCCAGGGCGGCGATGTAGAACTCGACGTGGACGGTGTGCTCGGCGCGGTCGACCGCCCGCACGAGGGCGGGCACGAGTTCGTCCTCGGCCAGCAGCCGACGGTGGTCGCCGACGACGCACGGCAGGTACGTGAGCCGGCGGTTGAGTTCCAGCAGCGACCGCAGGTGCTCGTCCACCACGACGCCGTCGGGGATCGACGGCAGGTCGACGACGCTGTCGGCGATGACCTGGTTCGCCAGCTGCTGCACGTGGTGGCGCCGCCCGGCGACGTAGGGACTGCCGAAGAGCAGGAACAGCGGCAACCCGACGACGGGCAGGAAGAGGATGAGCAGCAGCCAGGCCGAGGACGACCCCGGCCGCCGGTCCTCCGGCACCGTCCCGATGGCCCACACCTTCACCGCGTAGTCGACGACGACCAGCAGTTCGCTGAGCACCGCGATCCAGCTCACGCGCGGGACGCCCTGCGCGGCAGCAGGGACCGCCGACCCGTCTCGAGGAGCATGCGGCGCAGGTCCTCGTCGGGGATGTCGCGGCAGGACTCGTCCCCGAGGGGACCGACGAGCCCGGAGAGGAAGAACACCACCGCGACGCGACGCTCGGCGTCGGCGTCGGGACCGGCGAGCAGTTCCCGCATCCGGTCCCCGATCTCCCGCATCCGGGGGTAGTGCTCGTGCAGGTGGGCGATGACCGGGTCGAAGGCCGCGACGACGTAGAGGTGCCGGACGTCGACGATGAGGTCGACGAGCCCGGTGAGGAGGACCTCGACCTGCGCCCGCCGCCCGCGCCGGGCGCGCGCCACCTCGAGCACGTCGAACAACCGGTCGATGAACGGCGCGACGACGCCGACGACGAGGTCGTCCTTCGTCCGGTAGTGGTAGTAGACGGCGGCCTTGGTGACGCCGACCTCGTCGGCGATCATCTGCAGCGACGTGCCGCTCACGCCGTGCTCGGAGAACAACCGCAGGGCCGCCTCGTGCAACCGCTGCCGCCCGGGCCCGGCGGGCCGAGCCTCGCCGGCCGTCGTCGTCATGCGTCTCCTCGTCAGCACCTGTGAGCTGGGCGCCCGTGAGCACTGTATCCGCGCCGCCCTCCCGCGCCCGGTGACCGCCGCCGGTACGACTTCCGGGGGATCCCGCACCCCGTCAGCACTAGCCGATCGACTAGCGCCGAACCGTTGGCGACGGCCCCGGTGCCGGGGTACCGTCGACTGGCCGGACAGCACGTTCCTCGTCGCCACCGCAGTCGACGGACCCCTCAGATCCCTCGACGGTCCCGCCCCGTCGCCGTCACAAGGAGCCCGCCCGTGGCCACGCTGCTCTACCGACTCGGGCGCTTCAGCGCCCGTCGCCACTGGCTGGTGCTGGCCGTCTGGGCCGTCCTGGTGGCCGCCCTCGCGAGCCTGGCGTTCGGGCTCAAGCAGACCGCACCGCAGGACACGAGCTTCTCGATCCCCGGCACCCAGGCCAGCGACGGCCTGGACCTGCTCGGGCAGAAGTTCTCCAGCGGGGCGGACAACGCGACGGCGACCGTCGTCTTCCAGGCCCCGCAGGGGCAGACCCTGACGGCCGCGAACGCCACGGTCGTCGAGGGGGTCGTCGCCGAGGTCGGCCGCCTGGACGGGATCGCGTCCGTCACCGACCCGTTCGCGCAGCAGAGCCCGATGGTCTCGCGCGACGGGCGCATCGCCGCCGCCCGCGTCACCTTCGACGGCACCGCCGGCGACGTCACCGCCGCCCAGGAAGCCGGGCTGGAACGCGTGGCCGACCGCACCGTCGACGGGGTCCGCGTCGAGGTCACCTCGCAGGTCCAGCGCAGCGAGGCGGGCCACACGAGCGAGGCCATCGGGGTCGCCGTGGCGGCCCTCGTCCTCCTGCTGACGTACGGCTCGCTCGCCGCCGCGGGCGCGAACCTGCTCACCGCCGGCCTGGGGGTCGGTGCGGGCATCCTCGGCATCACGGCGCTCGGCAAGGTCGTCTCGCTGTCGACGACGACTCCCGCCCTCGCCGGGATGCTGGGCCTCGCCGTCGGCATCGACTACGCCCTCTTCGTCTTCGCCCGCACCCGCACCGAACTGCGGCGCGGCGCGGAGCTCGACCTCGCGATCGCCAAGGCCGTCGGGACGGCCGGGACGGCGGTCGTCTTCGCCGGCACCACGGTCGTCATCGCCCTCGTGGGGCTCTCGGTCGTGAACATCCCGTTCCTGACCCAGATGGGCCTGGCCGCCGCCGGGACCGTCGCGATCGCCGTGCTCGTCGCCCTCACCGCGGTGCCCGCGTTCCTCAAGGTCCTCGGGATGCGCGTGCTGCCCAAGAAGGAGCGCGGCCGCGACCGCGCGGGCCTGCGGGCCGTGGCCGACAGCGACGACTCGTTGGTCGACAGGGGCACGATCGACCTGGCCGGCCGCGGGTTCCTCGGGCGCTGGGTCCGCGGGGTCACGGGCCACCCCGTCGTCGCCCTGCTCCTGGCCGTCCTGGCCGTCGGCGCCATCGCGATCCCCGTCGCCTCGATGCGGACGGCGCTGCCGTCGGCCGAGAACGCCGACCCCGCGACGTCGCAGCGGCAGGCCTACGACCTGCTCGTCGAGGGCTTCGGCCCCGGCTCGCAGTCGACGCTGCTGGTCCTCGTCGACGGCACGGACGCGTCGTCCGTCGCGACCGCGGCCGGCCGCGTGGCCACGTCGGTCCAGGGCCTGCCGGACGTCGCCGCCGTCGTGCCCGCGATCCCCTCCAAGGACGGCACCGCGCAGCTCATCACCGTCGTCCCGGCGTCGGGGCCGACCGATGAGAGGACGAGCACCCTGGTGCGCGCCATCCGGTCCGCGACCGCGGACACGGACGGGGCGCGGGTGCTCGTGACGGGCCAGACGGCCCTCGACATCGACGTCACGGACTCCCTCAACGACGCCCTGCCCGTCTACATCGCGATCATCGTCGTCCTCGCGCTGTTCCTGCTCGTCATGCTGTTCCGCTCGCTGGCGGTGCCGCTGCTGGCGACCGTCGGGTTCCTGCTCTCGCTCGGCGCGGCCCTCGGCTCCGTCGTCGCGATCTACCAGTGGGGCTGGTTGTCCGACGTCTTCCGCATCGCCCAGCCCGGGCCCCTGCTGAGCTTCATGCCGGTCCTCGTGGTCGGAATCCTCTTCGGGCTCGCGATGGACTACCAGATGTTCCTCGTCTCGGCGATCCACGAGCAGCACGCCCACGGCCGCAGCCCGAAGGACGCGGTGCTGGCCGGGTTCCGCCGCTCCGCGCCCGTCGTCGTGGCGGCCGCGCTCATCATGTCGGGCGTCTTCGTCGGGTTCGCCACGAGCGGGGACCAGGTCATCGGCTCGATCGGCATGGCGCTGACCGTCGGGGTGCTCGCCGACGCCCTCGTCGTCCGCATGGTGCTCATGCCCGCGGCCCTCACCCTGATGGGCCCTGCCGCGTGGTGGATGCCGCGCTGGATGAGCCGGCTCGTGCCCAACGTCGACGCCGAGGGCCGCGGCCTGGAGGCGCTGCTGGCCCGGGAAGCCGGGACGGCTGCGGTCGCCACGGGCACGGCCGACGACACCGCCCCCTCGGCCGCGGGTGACCTGCCCGCACCGCGGGAGGAGCGTCGCCACGCCGAGGACACCCCGGCCGGACCGCCCGCGGGTCTGCCGGCCGAGGAGCGCGTCGCGCGGGTCCTCGCCGACCTGCCCCTCGGCGTCGTCGGCCTCGTGACCGACCCGGCCGGGCGCGCGCTGACGGGGGCCGTGCTCACGGTCACCGACCACTCCGGCCGCCAGCTCGCCCGTGCGCACGCCGACGAGGTCGGGTTCTTCTCGCTGCCGCTCGAGGCCGGCGGGACCTTCGTCCTCATCGTGGCCGCGGCGGACGCGCGGCCCGTCGCCCACCTCGTCCCGGTCGCCGGGCGCACCGTGCGCCACGACGTCCGCCTCGTCGGCAGCGCGGCCCTGCACGGGGTCCTGCGCAGCGCCGACGGGCCGGTCGCGGGGGCGGTGCTGACGCTGCTGGACGTGCAGGGCGCCGTCGTCGCGACGACCCGGACCGACGACGACGGCCGGTACCGCGTGGGCGACCTCGTCGCGGGCAGCTACGTCCTCAGCGTGCTGTCCTCGCAGTTCCGCCCCGTGGCCCAGAACCTCGTCGTCGAGCACGGCCACGACCTCGAGCTGGACGTCGCGCTGAGCGCCGGCGGGCGGCTCGTGGGGACGGTCGCCACCCCCGACGGCTCCGCCGTCGCCGAGGCGTCGGTGACCCTCGTCGACGAGGGCGGGTCGGTGGTCGACACCGCCACGACCGACGTCGACGGCACGTTCGCCTTCGACGACCTCACCCGCGGCCGGTACACCCTGACCGCGGCGGGGTTCCCGCCCGTGGCCACCCACGTCGAGGTGCGCGACGGCGGCCACCGCGAGGTCGAGGTCCGGCTCGGGCACAGCACCCAGCGCGACCCGGACGGCGCCACCCGCGCCTGACCCACCCACCTCGCGGAAAGCACTCTTTCCGCCCTCACGAGCTGCTTGGAGTCAAGCGGTCCCTGCAACATCCCTGTCCCAGGAGGGGTGTGCGAACGATGCGAGGACGGCCACGCAAGCTACGTCGGGTGGAGATCGT
>NZ_JBFBND010000039.1:0-41661 GCF_040702905.1 Kineococcus sp. NPDC059986
GTGCTGGCCGATCACCTGCACGACTCCGTCGCGTTGGAGGTCGACACGTACTGGGCCGTCGTCGGCGGGGTGGACGTGCCGGACCTGCTGGGGCGATTGGGGTCGCGGGTCAAGGCCGTGCACCTGAAGGACGGTGACGGATCACGCGACGACAGCAAGCAGGTCGCGTTCGGGACCGGGTCCCTCGACACCGGCGCGATCCTGGCCGCGTGCGGGGGTGTGGACCTGGGCGTCATCGAACTGGACGGCACCACCGGGGACATGTTCACCGCCGTGCACGACAGCTACACCAACCTCGTCTCCGCCCTCGGCCACGGGGTCCCGGCGTGAGCGCCCCGCAGCAGCGGTCGGGTCCGGTGGGGATCGGGATCATCGGTGCGGGGGTGATCTCCGGGACGTACCTGGAGAACCTCACCTCCTTCCCCGACGTGACCGTCCACGCCATCGGGGACCTGTTCCCCGCCGCGGCCAAGGCCCGCGCCGAAGAGCACGGGGTGCCCGCCCACGGCGGCATCGACACCGTCCTGGCCCACGAGGACGTCGAGATCGTCATCAACCTGACCATCCCGGCCGCGCACGTGGAGGTGTCCCTGGCCGCGATCGGGGCGGGCAAGCACGTGTGGTCGGAGAAGCCGGTCGCGTTGGACCGCGAAGGTGGGCGGGCGTTGATCGAGGCCGCGCAGGCGGCGGGGGTGCGGTTGGGGTGTGCGCCGGACACGTTCTTGGGGGCGGGGTTGCAGGCGGCGTTGGCGGTGCTGCGGCGTGGGGACATCGGGACCCCGTTGAGCGCGTTGACGTTGATGCAGTCCCCGGGCCCGGAGTCCTGGCACCCGAACCCGGCGTTCTTGTTCCAGGCCGGGGCCGGTCCGTTGTTCGACATCGGCCCGTACTACCTGACGACGTTGGTGCAGGCGTTCGGGCCGATCACGTCGGTGGCCGCGGTGGCGGGCAAGTCCCGGGCGCAGCGGACCATCGGGTCCGGTCCGAAGGCCGGGGAGGTGTTCGAGGTGACGGTGCCGACCCACGTGAGCGCGTTGACGCAGTTCGCGGGGGGCGCTTCGGGCAGCAGCATCTTCTCCTTCGACTCCCCGTTGCCGCGGCACGGGTTCGTGGAGATCACCGGGACGGAGGCGACGTTGGCGTTGCCGGACCCGAACACCTTCGACGGGGACGTGCGCATCCGCCGTGCTGGGGGTGAGGACTGGGAGACGATCGCGTCCACGACGGCGTTGTCCACCCGGGGGACGGGGGTGCTGGAGATGGCCCGGGCGGTGCGGGCGGGGCGTCCGCACCGGGTGCAGGGGGCCTTGGCCCACCACGTGGTCGATGCGATGGTCTCGATCGCGGAGTCGGCGCAGTCGGGGGCGTTCGTGCCGGTCACCAGCACCGTGACCCCGGCCGAGCTGCTGCCGGCGGACTGGGACCCCACCACCCGCACCGTCTGACGCGCCCGCGCGTCGACGTGCGCGCTGCCTCCTCGGGGACGACCACCGACCTCGGGGAGGCAGCGCGCACCAACCCCACCCGGCCCCCTCACCAGCCGTCCCCCCGTCGTCCGCCGAGCGGGTGGACCTGGCCGCCGCACGTCATCCTCTGGGTTGATCTCCAGGCTGGGTCGCCCGGGCACGGTCTCCCGGCACTTACCCTGGGGTCGTGTCCTTCCTCGCCGAGTTCTCGGCTGCCCTGGGGTCCGCCGCGCCGTCCGCCGTCCCGGCCCTGCTGCCGGACTGGGCGAACCCCGAGAGCTTCCTCGACTCCCTCGGCATGGCCGCGCTGTGGGTCTCGGTGGCCATCGTGTTCGTCGAGTGCGGGCTGTTCATGTTCTTCCTGCCCGGCGACTCCCTGTTGTTCACCGTCGGGCTGTTCACCCACTCGGGCATCCTCAAGGACCCGCTGTGGGTGTCGTGCCTCCTGCTGTCCGCGGCGGCGTTCCTCGGCAACGCGGTCGGGTACGAGATCGGCAAGAAGGCCGGGCCCGCGATCTTCCAGCGGGAGAACTCCAAGCTGCTGACGCCCAAGCGGATCAAGCAGACGCACGACTTCTTCGAGCGCTACGGCGCCCGCGCGATCATCCTCGCCCGCTTCGTCCCGGTGGTCCGCACCTTCATCACCCTCGCCGCCGGCGCGGGAGCGATGCCCCGCCGCGTCTTCCTGACGTTCTCCGCCATCGGCGCGGTGGCCTGGGCGTCGGGGATCACCCTCCTCGGCTACGCGCTCGGCAGCGTCAAGCTGATCCGGGACAACCTCGAGCTGGGGCTGCTGCTCCTCGTCGTCCTCTCCCTCATCCCGGTCGGGATCGAGTACCTGCGCGACCGCCACAAGCAGCGCAAGGCCGGCGCGCTGCCCCGTCAGAGCGGTGCCACCGAGAACCAGACCCCCGAGAACCAGCACTGACCACCACCGGGCAGGATGTCCGGGTGCCGCGCCAGCGCCTGCTCCTGTCCCTGCGGTGGGGCGACATGGACGCCTACCGCCACGTCAACAACGTCGAGCTCCTCCGGTTGCTGGAGGAGGCCCGCGTCCGCGCGTTCGGCATGGCCTCCCCCGACGGGTCGGCGCCGATGCTGGCGACGGGGATGGTCGTCGCGAAGCACACCATCGAGTACAAGGCGCCGCTGGACTACCGGATGGAACCGGTCGCCGTGGACCTGTGGGTCGGCCGCGTCGGCGGTGCCAGCTTCGAGGTCGACTACGAGGTCTGCGAGCCGGACCCGCCCGCCACCGGCACCCCGACGACCTACGTCGTCGCCTCGACCGTGTGCGTGGCCTACGACTTCGCCACCGGCCGCCCGCGGCGCCTCGACGACGACGAGAGGGCCCGGCTCGCGACCCTCGCCGTGTGAGGGTCCCCTTCCCAGTGCGAGGATCGGCGGGTGTCCGACTGGCTCGCCCACCTCGCCGACCCCCCGTTGGAGGACCTGGGCGCCCTCGGCCTGTACCTGCTCGTCTTCGGGATCGTGTTCGCCGAGACGGGCACGCTCGTCGGGTTCTGGCTCCCCGGCAGCAGCGTCCTCTTCACGGCGGGCCTGCTCGCCGCGCGGGAGGACTCCCCGCTGTCGCTGCCGGTCCTCGTCGTCGGGGTGACGCTGGCCGCCATCCTCGGTGACACGGTCGGCTACTGGTCCGGGCGCCGGCTCGGACGGCCCTGGCTGCAGCGCCGGGCGGGGAAGGCCGCACACCACCTGCCGAAGGCGGAGGCCTTCTACGCGAAGTACGGCTGGTTCGCCGTCGTCGCCTGCCGGTTCATCCCGTGGCTGCGCGCCTTCACCCCGATCATCGCGGGCACCGCGGCCATGCCGTACGCGAAGTTCGCCTCGGCCAACGTCGTCGGCGCGCTGTGCTGGGGCGCGCTGCTCGTGCTCGCCGGCTACGCCGCCGACTCCCTGCCCTGGGTGCGCACGCTCGCCTACTCCATCGCCGGGGTCGCGATCCTCGCCTCGATCGTCGCCCCGCTCGTCTCCTGGATCCGCCGCCGGCGGGCCCGCTCCCGCTCGTGAGCGACCCGCTGCCCGTCCCGGCCCGCGCGGTCCGCACCGAGCTCGTCGTGGAGCGCTCCCGCTTCGTGGCGACCCTGCGACCGGTCGGCTCCGTCGCCGAGGCCGAGGACGTCGTGGCCCGGGTGCGCCGCGAGTTCCCCGACGCCCGCCACCACTGCACGGCGTGGGTCGTCGGCGAGGACGGGCAGGAGCAGCGCTCCTCCGACGACGGTGAGCCCGCGGGGACGGCCGGAGCACCGATGCTCGCGGCCCTGCGCGGTGCGGGCGTCAGCGACGTCGCCGTCGTCGTGACGCGCTGGTTCGGCGGGACGCTGCTGGGGACCGGCGGCCTCGTGCGCGCCTACGGCGGCTCGGTCAGCGCGGCCCTCGCCGACTCCGGCACCGTCGCACGCCGTCGCGTCGACCTCGTCCGGGTGTCGGCGGGACTCGGCGACGGCGGGCGGGTGGAGGCCGAACTGCGCCGCACGTTCGCCGTGGAGGACGTCGACTGGGGCGGTGACGGCTGGCACGCCGTCGTCGCCGTCCCCACCGGCGGCACCGACGCCCTCGCGTCGCACCTCGCCGCGGCCTCACTCACGGTCACCGTCGAGGGCCTCGGGCCTGCCGTCCGCCCGGCCGGCGGGGTGGGGGATCGTTGTCCAGCGCTGCGACCGTGAGGCGGACACCGACGGTCACGTCGACGCCACCGGACCGACCGGCGAGGACGGCGTCGAGCCGCGCGTCGAGCGCCGCCGGGTCGACGTGGTGGGCGCTGGGGCCCATGAGCACGAGGGCGCGCAGGCTCTCCCGGTCCAGGGTCCGGGTGAAGCGCAGCTCGTCCTCGGCCACGACCTCGAACGCGTCCCCGTCGGTGAGGTCGGCGTGCAGGCGCTCGGCCTTGCGCTCCTCCACCCCGACCATGCCGAGGGGTTCGCGCACCTGCTCGAGGTGGTCCGCGAGCGGGGTCACGACGGTCCAGCGGCCGCCCGGCCGCAGCACCCGGGCGACCTCGGCCACGCCGCGCGGGGCGAACACGGTCGTCACGAGGTCGACGGACCCCGTCGCGAACGGCAGACCGCGCCAGACGTCCGCCCCGACGGCGGCGACGCGGGGGTGGGCGCGGGCGGCGCGGCGCAGCGCCGCGGTCGACGGTTCGACGACGACCCCCGGCCCACCCACGGCCTCCACGACGGCGGCCAGGTAGTACCCGGTGCCCCCGCCGACGTCGACGACGAGCCCCGGGACGGCCCGGTCGGCGAGCGCCGCGGCGACCGGGGCGTAGTGGCCGGCGCCGAGGAACGCGTCCCGGGCGGCGACCATCCCGGTGCTGTCACCGGTCGCGGCGCGGCCGACGACCAGGTTGACGTACCCCTGCCGGGCCAGGTCGAACCGGTGTCCCGCAGCGCATCCGAGGGTGCGGCCGGACAGCTCGAACTCCCCGGCGCAGTGCGGGCAGCGCAGCGCGGGGAGGACGTCAGCCAGCACGTCGGGCTCGTTCAGCGCTGGTGTTCCGCCGAGGCGCCGAGCGGGTGCAGCCCGGACACGGCCCCCACCCAGGACGCGGGGACGGCGTGCAGGCGGGAGTCGTAGGCGCGCACGGCCGCCGTGTGGAAGGCGACGTCCCCCGCGAGGCGGTGCTCGGCGTCCACGAGCGCCTTGACGGTCTGCGGGTCCGGACCCGCCTCGCTCGCCTCCTGCGACGCGACGTGCGCGGACAGGTCCGCCAGCCGGCTGCGGCGCTGTTCGGCGAGGGCGCCGGCCTCGACGGCCAGGTCGCGCATCCGCACGAGGGCGGCGCGGGTGCTGACGGCCCACAGCGCGACGACGAGCACGAGGAGGACGACGACGACCAGGACGACGGTCCCGGTGGCGCCCATCAGGCGAGCCCGATGTCGGCGAGGCCGAAGGCGAACCGGTAGGGGACGCCCTGCGCCTCGACCTTCTCCTTGGCCCCCGTGGCGCGGTCGACGATGACGACCACGCCGACGACCTCGGCGCCGGCCGCCCGCAGGGCCTCGACGGCGGTGAGCACGGAACTCCCCGTGGTGGAGGTGTCCTCGACGGCCAGCACGCGGCGGCCGGCGACGTCGGGACCCTCGATGCGGCGCTGCAGGCCGTGGGTCTTCTCGGCCTTGCGGACGACGAACGCGTCGAGTGCGGCTCCGCCGTGGGCCTGGGCCCAGCCGCGGGCGTTGGCGGCGTGGACCATGGCGAGCGCGACGGGGTCGGCGCCCAGGGTCAGCCCGCCGACGGCGGCGAAGTCCCAGTCCGAGACCAGGTCCAGCAGCACGGGCCCGACGAGGGCGGACGCCTCGCCGTCGAGGCTGATGCGCCGCAGGTCGACGTAGTGGTCGGCCTCCTTGCCGCTGGACAGCGTGACCTTGCCGTGGACGACGGCCTTGGCCGCGACGAGGTCGGCGAGGCGTTCTCGGTCGGTGCTCACGGACCCGAAGCTTAGGTGCTGCCGACGGCACTGCCCGGCACCCCGGGCCGGGGCGGGTAACGTCCGCCGCGTGCGCCTCGCGACCTGGAACGTGAACTCCGTCCGTGCCCGCCTCGACCGCGTGCTCGCGTGGATCGACCGCAGCGACGTGGACGTCGTGGCGCTGCAGGAGACCAAGTGCAAGGACGAGCAGTTCCCCGAGCAGGCGTTCCGCGACCTCGGCTACGAGGTCGCCCACCACGGGCTGTCGCAGTGGAACGGCGTCGCGCTGGTCTCGCGCGTGGGGTTGGAGGACGTCAGCACGCAGTTCTCCCCCGACGTGCCGCACTTCGGCGAACCGGCGGCCGCCGAGGCGCGCGCGATCGGGGCGACGTGCGGCGGGGTGCGGGTCTGGAGCCTGTACGTGCCGAACGGCCGGACGCTGGAGGACCCGCACTACGTCTACAAGCTCGCGTGGCTGCAGGCGCTGCGCTCGGCCGGCGCGGGCTGGCTGGCCGACGACCCGCAGGCGCAGGTGGCGCTCGTCGGGGACTTCAACATCGCCCCCACCGACGACGACGTGTGGGACGTCGACTTCTTCGCGGGGGCCACGCACGTGTCCGAGCCGGAGCGGGCGGCGTTCCGCTCCCTCGTCGAGACGGGCTTCGCGGACGTCGTCCGCCCGTACGCGCCGGGTCCGGGGACGTACACGTACTGGGACTACACGCAGCTGCGCTTCCCCAAGCGCCAGGGCATGCGGATCGACTTCGTCCTCGGCTCCCCCGCCCTGGCCGGGCGGGTGACGGGGGCCACCATCGACCGCGAGGAGCGCAAGGGCAAGGGTGCGTCCGACCACGCACCGGTGATCGTGGAGCTTGCGCCGAACGCGTGAACCCTGCCCGAACGGGCTCTGCGGGCGCGACGGCGGAGGAGTCGCGTCACTAGGTTCGAACGGTGCGAGCACCTGTGAGCTGCGACGACCTCGAGCGGGTCGAACTGAGCGCGGCCAACGACGCCCGGGGCCAACGGGCCGTCGCCGACCTCCTGCAGGCCTGGGCCCGGCGCGCCGTGCCGGGCGACTCGGTCACCCGGGGACGGTTGCTGGTGGCGGCGAGCGAGCACGCCGCCTTCGCGGGGGACGCGAGACGGTCGCTGCGGCTGGCCCGCGAGGCCCTCGGCACCGGTGACCACGTCGCCCCGGACACCCGGTGCTACGTCGTCTCGGCCCTGCTCGTCTGCGGGCACCTGCGCGAGGCCGTCGTCCTGGCCGACGAGATCCTCGACAGCCGGGGCGCGGACGTCGACGTCTACCTGCAGCTGGGTGAGGAGTTCTCCTGGCACCGGCAGGCCGAGGAGGCCGCCCGCATCTACACCCTGGGCATGTTCCGCTGCGCGGGCGACGACGAGGCCACCGAGCAGCTGCTCGGCGCCTGGCGCAGGGGGCGCGCCCCCCGCGTTGTGGACCTGCGCGATCGCGTTCCGGCGCAAGCGGTCCCGTTCGACTGAGCGGTCAGCCGCCCCAGGGGCCGGCGAGCTCACCGACCGCCACGGGGACGTCGACGACGTTGCCGGGCGGGGGCAGCGGGCACGCCCACTCGGGGTCGTACGCGCAGCTGGGCGGGTAGGCGAAGTTCAGGTCGACGACGAGCCCCCGCGCCGTGCTGCCCAGGTCGGCGCCCTTCACGGTGTCGAGCAGGTAGCGCCCGCCGCCGTAGCCGGGGCCGGGGTCCTTCAAGGGCAGGAACAGCCCGCCGCCGTACTGGTCGAGCCACCAGACGTCGAGCGTGCCCACGTCGGGCAGCGCGACGGTCCCCACCCGTTCGAAGACGACCGTGCCGTCGGTGCCGGTGACGGCCTCGCGCCGCAGCGGTTCGGCGTCCTCGACGGGCACCTCGAAGCGCCACGCGGGGTCGTAGGGCGCGACGGGCAGACCGGTGAAGGCGGCGCGGTCGTCCGGCAGCAACGGACCGGCCGGGTGGTGGCTGAAGAGCTCCTCACGACCGGAGCGCCACCGGGCGTGGCCCTCCGCGGGCGGCAGCGCGCGGACGTCGGCGTACAGGTCGCTCACGCGACGGCGCCAGTCCAGGACGTCGAGCCGGGTCACGCGGTGGCGCCGGGGTGGGTCTGCAGGTCGATCATCACGTCCAGTCGAGCACGGTGGACGAGGTGGCGCACGTGCTCGGGGGCTCCCAGCACCGTGATGTGCCGTTCCCCGCTGCGGGAGGCGAGGCGGGCGAGGAAGCCGAGGCCCGTGGAGTCCATGAAGCTGACGTCGTACGCGTCGACGACGACGGGCCGCCGCTGGGCGAGGGCCTCGTCGATGCACCGCTCGAGGTCGGCGGCCAGGAAGGCGTCCACCTCGCCCGCCAGGGTCACGACCACGACCGGCGTGACCCACTCCTCGAGCCGCACGCCCACCGACACGGGAGGTCCGGAGAGGGTGTTGCTCGAGGTCACCTCTCGAATGTAACCGAGCGTCAGGGATGCGCGTGGGCTCCCTTGAGAACCTTGTCGATCCCGTTCTTGGGGCCGTGCACCGCCACGCCCACGACGTCGAGGGCGTCGGCGGTGACCTCCGCGACCGCGGCCCGGTTCGCGGCGTCGTGGCCGGTCGTGAACATCTCCGCGGTGAACAGGGCCGTCGGCAGTCCGCGGCCCACCGCCCGCTGCCGTGCGGCGCGCAGGGTGGCGGCGTCGCCCTCGAAGACGCGGACGGGCTGTGACAGCAGGGGCAGGTAGGTGTTGCCGTCGGCGTCGGCGTACGGCTCGCCCACGAGGTCGGGGTGGGCCGCGGTGATGCCGCTCAGCAGGAACGCGGTGACGTTGAGGCGCCGCCAGGGCGCGAGGTCGTCGCGGACGACGACGGCGGTGCGGGTGTCGGGACGGGGATCGGTCACGGCACGACGCTCCCCCGGTGCGGGCCGCGCGGTCTTGTACGTTCCTGACGTGGGGCCGGACCGGGTGCACAGCCACCGGCCGGACGTCCCCGGCATCGCCGAGGTGCTGACGGCCCGGTTCGTCGAGCACGCCTACCCCCTGCACACCCACGACACGTGGACGCTGCTGCTCGTCGAGGACGGGGCGGTCCACTACGACCTCGACCGCCGCCCGCACGACACGGGCCGGCTCGTGACGCTGCTGCCCCCGCACGTGCCGCACGACGGGCGTGCTGTCACGTCCGCCGGGTTCCGCAAGCGGGTGCTGTACCTGGAACCCGACGCGCTGCCCCCGGCTGCGACGGGACGGCTCGTGGGCGCCCCGGAACTGCCCGACCCCCGCCTCGCCGCGGCGGTGCGGGCCCTGCACACCCGGCTCACGGCGGGCGCCGACCCGCTGGACGTGCAGGCCCGGGCCGCCGTCCTGCTGGAGGCCGTCGGGGCGCTGGTCCTGCGCACCCCGCCATCGGCGCGACGCGACGCCCCGCTCGCCCGCCGGCTGCGGGAACTGCTGGACGACCACGTCGTCGACGGGGTGCTGCTGGCCGACGCGGCCGCCCGGTTCGGCGTGTCCGACGCGCACCTGGTGCGCACCTTCACCCGCGAGGTCGGGATGCCCCCGCACGCCTACCTCACCGGCCGTCGCGTCGACCTCGCCCGGCGGTTGCTGCTGTCCGGCCACCGGCCCGCCGAGGCCGCCGTGCTCGCGGGGTTCCACGACCAGCCGCACCTGACCCGGCACTTCCGGCGGGTGCTGGGGACGACGCCGGGACGGTTCGTGGGCTGAGGCGCCGGTTGAGCTGGTCGGGCCCTTTCCCCAGAAACAACGGCACCGAGCGCCGGAACTGTGCACACTCGATCGTGTGGACATCGAGTCGCTCGCCCGCGGGGCGAACCGCACCCTGCCCTCCGAGGCCAGGCGCCTCCGCGTGGTCCTCAGCTGGCGCGACGACGGTGACGCCGACGTCGACGGTTCCGCCCTGCTGCTGAGCGAGGCCCGGCGGGTCCGTTCGGACGCCGACTTCGTGTTCTACAACCAGCCCACCTCCCCGGACGGATCCGTCAACCACACCGGGCGGTCCCGCTCCGAGACGTCCGTCGAGGAGCGGCTCTCGATCGACCTGGACGAGGTCGCCGCCGACGTGGCGGTCATCGCCGTCGCGGCCAGCCGCGAGGCCGGGACCTTCGGCGACCTGACGGACCTGCGGCTCAGGGTGCTGGACGCCGCCAACACCGTGCTGGCGGTGTGCGACGTCGAGGACGCCTCCACCGAGACCGCCCTGGTGTTCACGGAGATCTACCGGCGAGGCGAGGACTGGAAGATCCGCTGCGTGGGCCAGGGCTGGGACACCGGGCTGAG
Source organism: Kineococcus sp. NPDC059986 (assembly GCF_040702905.1). Classification (NCBI taxonomy): domain Bacteria; kingdom Bacillati; phylum Actinomycetota; class Actinomycetes; order Kineosporiales; family Kineosporiaceae; genus Kineococcus; species Kineococcus sp. NPDC059986. The sequence continues at coordinate 10,195 of NZ_JBFBND010000039.1, forward strand.
CGGTCTGGCACAGGACTTCGGCGTCACCGTCGAGGAGGACCCCGACGCCGCCCTCACGGTGGTGCCGGACGACGAAACCCCCCTCGACGGAACCTCCGTCGAGGAGACCCCCGTCGAGGACCTCGTCGAGGTCGTCGACGCGGAGGACGAGTCGTCGGCCGAGGACCCGTCCGTCGAGACGGCCGGCGACACCCCCGCAAGCGGTGCAGCCTCGACCACCGTCGTCACCACGGTCACCGTCAGCGCGAGCACCGACGATCCCACGACCACCGCTGTCCACGCCGACGTCGCCGACGTCGCCGACCCGACGGTGACGCCGTCCGTCCCCGGGGCCTCGGCACGGTCGGGGGTCCGCACCCGCAAGGTCGCTCCCCCGCAGGCGAAACCGCCCGCCCTCCGACTGGCCGGAGCCGACACCTGGCAAGCCGCCCGCCTGTTCTCGGTCTACGGCGTCGGGAGCGCCGGCGAGCAGGAGAAGCGGGCCACCTCGGCCCTCCTCGCCACGATGATGGCCGTCCGCGGGTTCGCCCGGGGCGTCGTGTCCCACTTCGGGGCACCCGGCGGCGCCGTCGAGGCCTACCTCGAGGTCCCGTTCGAGCTGGCCGAGGCCCGCGTCTACCCCGACGGCGTCCTGCGGGTCGCCCGGGCGGGGAAGACCTGGACGGGTCTGGTCGAGGTCAAGACGGGCGACGGGCAACTGCGCCGCGACCAGGTCGAGAACTACCTCGACGTGGCCCGCGCCCAGGGTTTCGACGCCGTCATCACCATCTCCAACGACATCCCGCCGGCGGCCGGGGAACACCCCGTCGACGTCGACAAGCGCAAGCTGCGGAAGGTCTCCCTCCACCACCTGTCGTGGGCCGAGGTGCTGCACGAGGCACAGATGGCCCTCACCCACCGTGGGGTCGCAGATCCACTGCAGGCCTGGATCCTGCACGAACTGATCCGCTACCTGCAGCACCCTCGGTCGGGCGCCTCCGGGTTCGACGACATGGGGGCGGCGTGGGTGACGGTCCGGGAGGCCGTCTCGGCGGGAACCCTGCGGGTGGGAGACCGCAAGGTGCCCGCCGTCGCCGAGGCCTGGATCCGCCTCGTGCGTCAGCTGCGGTTGCAACTGACGGCGGAACTCGGGGTGACCGTGACCCACGTGCTCCCCCGGAAGGTGGCCGCGGACCCCGTCGCACGGGTCGCGGCGACGACGACCCGCCTCGTGACGTCAGGGGAGTTGGAGGCCACCGTGCGGATCCCCGGGGCGGCGGGCCCCGTGTCCGTCGTCGCCGACCTGCGGACCAGTCAGATCCGCTCCTCCGTCCGGGTGCCCGCACCTCAGGAGGGAACCGCCCACCGGCGCGTGAACTGGTTGCTCAAGCAGCTGAAGGACGCGCCGGACGACGTCCTGGTCGACGTCAGCTTCAGCGGCCGCAGCGGTTCCACCTGCGAACGGCTCGGAGACGTGCGGAACGCTCCGGGAACCCTGATCCCGGAGCGCGACGTCGCCGTCGCCGCCTTCACCCTGTCCCGGACGAACCCGATGGGGACCAAGCGGTCCGGCGTCAAGAACGCCTTCATCCCCTCCGTCACCGACGGTCTCGAGACGTTCTACTCGTCGGTGGTGCAACCCCTCCGCGCGTGGGTGCCGCCGGCGCCGAAGTTCTCCGACGAGCCCGAGGACCAGGTGGACGAGCAGGCTCCCGACGACGCACCGGACACGCTGCCGGCCTGACGGCAGGTCGTCACGTCCTGCGCGGGGGACCGTCGATCCGCACCGACGTCGGCACCCGGTCCCGCAGCTCGGCGAGGAACGGCGCGCCGAACTCCCCCGGCCGCAGGTCGATCCGGACCCCCCGCCGCGACACGAGGGACCAGTCGTCCCCGTCCACGAACGCGGCGACGAGGGAACCCCACGTCACCTGCACGTCGCCGACCTGCAGGCCTCGGGCGGACACCGTGGCGCACAGCCCGTCCGCCCGGGTGAACTCCCGGCCGGGCCAGGGTTCGGGCGTGCTCGGACCCTCGAGCGCGAAACCCGGTGGCGTCGGGACGGGGACGGGCGTCCGCAGCACGGCCGTGTCGAGGACCGTGCGCAGCAGCTCGCGGAGGTCGTCCGTGGTCAGGGCGTCGAGGTCGCGTTCGAGGGTCTGCACGGACGCGGGGACGTCCCGACCGTGCAGGAGCCGCCACGCCTCCTCCGTCAGCCCGGTCGACCCGGCGTCCTCCTCGGCCCCCTCCACGACCCGGCCGACGGCGCGCAGCACGGTCTCCCCGTCGAGGTCGGTGCTGAGGCGTCGCAGTTCGTCGAGCAGGGCGGCGACGAGGTCGGCCTCGCGGCCGGGGACGCAGTCGGAGGTGACGGTGAGCATCGTCGTGTCGAGGGTGATGCGCAGGTGGCCGGCGCCGGCCCCGTAGGCGAGGTGCTCGCGGTGCCGCAGCCGGTTGGCGACGGCGCGGTCGAGGACGGCCGCCAGCACCGGCACGGCCCAGCTCGTCGGCAGGAGCGCGGTGAGGCAGACGGTGCGCTCGGTGGGGTCGACGTGGACGCGGGCACGCCCCGGTGCGGGCACGGGCGGTTCGGGGTGGGACGGCCCGTCGGGCAACCGGACGGCGCAGCGCCCCCGGTCGGCGCCGACGAGGACCTGGACGGCGTTGCCGGCCGTGAACCGGTCCCGCACCCAGCTGCGCAGGTGCTCGGGTGTGAGGTGGTCGAGCTGCTGCTCGAAGACGACGACGCCGTACCGCTGCGCGCCGAAGTGCTGCACGGGGGACGGCACCGCGACGGGGTGGTGCTCCTCCTCGACGGCGATGAGGGCGCGTTCGGAGTCGAGGTGCCGCACCGGCAGGTCGAGCAGGGCCTCCTGGACGCGCCCGAGGAACCCCTCCACCTCCGCCTCCGTGCCCGCGGCCCAGAACGTGGTGCGGGTGAGGCCGACGGAGGCGTTGCAGCGCAGGTCGACGACGTGCGCGTGGCGCATGACGAGGTGCTCGACGAGGTGGGTCGTCCCGCGCGTGGGCACCGTCTCGTCGGCCGTCCCGACGCGGAACGTCAGGGCACCGTAGGCCGCCCCGGAGGACGTCGCCTGCAGGCAGGGGACGAGGCGGCCACCGGTGGCCGGGCCCCGACCGGGCTTGCGGTAGTCGATCGCCACCGGTCCAGTCTGCCGCAGGCCTCAGTCGCTGGTGGCGACGAGCTCCTCGAGCCGCACGTCCGGGTTGTCGCGTTCGAAGCTGCGCACCCGCCACTCGTCGGTGAACAGGGCGAACACCCGGCCCTCGCCGTTCTGGACGACCTCGCACCCGCGGTGCGCGCGCAGCAGCGGGGCGTCCTTCGCCTCGATGATCCGGGCCGTCGTGAACGGCAGCTCGGTGAACAGCACGGGCGAACGGAACTCGTGCGTCATGCGGTACTGCACGACGTCGAACTGCAGCGCACCGACGGCGGACAGCACGGGTTCGCCGTCACCGCGGGAGTCGGACGTGAGGACGCGGACGACGCCCTCGGCGTCGAGTTCGCGCAACCCCTGACGGAACTGCTTGCCCGATCCGAGGTCCTTGGGGCGCACGGTCCGGAAGTGCTCGGGGGCGAACACGGGCAGCGGCGGGTAGGCCGTCCGCCCGTTCTCCGACAACGTGTCCCCGACGTTGACGTGCCGGGCGTTGACGAGGCCGATGACGTCCCCGGGCCAGGCGATGTCGACCGTCGAGCGGTCCGAACCGAACACCGTCTGCACGTGCTTGAGCACCATGGGCCGGCCACTGCGGTCGTCGCGGACCGTCATCCCGCGGTGGAACACCCCGGAGTGGATGCGCGCGAACGCGAGGCGGTCGCGGTGGGCGGGGTTCATGCCGGTCTGCGTCTTGAACACCTGCGCCGTGAACCGGCTCGTCACGGGGTGGAGCTCACCGGCGACGTCGTGCTGGTCGCGCGGGGAGGGGGCGATGTCGACGAGGGCGTCGAGGACCTGCCCGACCCCGGTGTTCGCGACGGCGGCCGTGAAGAACACGGGCGTCGTCCGGAACCCGAGGAACTCCTCCTCGTCGTGGTCGGCGCCGGTCGCGGTGAGCAGTTCGTGCTCGTCGACGGCCTGCCGCCACACGTCACCCTCCTCCGCCTCGGCGCCGGCGGCGTCGAAGCGCTGCTCGAGGGCGAGGGTCGCGCCGCCCGGGGCCTTGGTGTACTTCACGTACCCGCCCGTGGTGCGCTCGAGCAGCCCGCGGAAGTCGCCCGCGATGCCGACCGGCCAGGTCACGGGGGTGGGCCGGAGACCGGTGACGGACTCGACCTCGTCGAGCAGCGCGAGCGCCTCCTGGCCGGGGCGGTCCCACTTGTTGACGACGGTGATGACGGGCAGGCCCCGCTGCTTGCAGACGCCGAAGAGCTTGCGGGTCTGCACCTCCATGCCGCGAGCCGCGTCGATGAGCATGATCACGGCGTCGACGGCCGTGAGCGCGCGGTAGGTGTCCTCGGAGAAGTCGGCGTGGCCCGGGGTGTCGACGACGTTGACGACCGTGTCCCGGTGGTCGAGCTGCAGGACGGCGGAGCTGATGGAGATGCCGCGCTGCTTCTCCATGTCCTGCCAGTCGGTGACGACCCCGGCGCGGCCGGCCTTGCCGTGGACGTGCCCGGCCTCGCGCAGCGCCCTGGCGTGCAGGGCGAGCGCCTCGGTGAGGGTCGACTTGCCGGCGTCCGGGTGGCTGATGACGGCGATGGTGCGACGGCGGGCGGACTCGGCGGCCACCTGCTCGGCGGGGACGTCGGTCAGCTGCTCGGTCGGGACGGTGGTCACCCGGCCATTCTCCCCCGTCGTCGCCGTGCTGGGCGACGACGAGGGGAGGACGGTGCTGGGTCAGCGCTGGATGCCGTCGAGCTTGAGCATCCGGGTGATGACGTGGTCGAGCTCGCCGTCGGAGAAGATCTTCTTCCAGTCGTCCTTGACGATCGTCTCGCGGCCGTAGTCCATGGCGACCAGGCAGGCCTCGGAGAACGGGTTCGACCCGCGCAAGGTGTTGGTCAGCGCGATCTGCACGTGCCCGAAGAGCATGGCCTTGGCCGCCTCCTCGGGCACGCCCACGGTGTGGACGGTCTCGTGCAGGGCGTCCTTGAGCAGCGACCCGATCATGCAGGCGACGGTCTCGACGAGCGTGGGCTCGAGGTAGGCCAACTGCTTGACGGTCACCCAGTGCACCGTGTCGACGGGGCCGTACATGATCCGGATGACGTCCTCGGCGACGTCCCGCTTCTCCCGGTCGTCCGCCTCGAACGCGGCGACCACGTTCTGCAGGGCCGCCTCCCCGCCGAAGTTGTCGGCGTACTCCTCCGGCCGGGTGCGCTCGAGGAACACCGACGGGTGGCAGGGGTGCGCGACGGCCTGCAGGACGTCCTCGCGCTGGGCCAGCAGGTTCGCGTACGCGGCCGCCGGGTCCAGGGTGAGCAGGATCGAGCCCGGCTCCATCGCCGGCACGACCGACTGCGAGACCGCCCCGAGGACGGTGTCCGGCACGGCGAGCACGACGACGTCGGCACCGGCGACGGCCTGCTCCGTCGGCACCGCCGTGCGCCCCTCGGCCGCCATCCGCTCCACGCCGGCCGGGGAGGCCTCGGCGTACCGGAGTTCGTGGTGGGACCGGGCCAGGTTGCGCGAGACGCGCATGCCCATCTTCCCGCCGGCGCCGACGACGGCGACGACGACGGGTGCCGTCGCGGGAACGGTGGGGGCGGGGTTCTCGGTCGAGGTGGTCATCTCGTCACTCCTGGAAGGTGGGGGTCAGGCGGCGGTGGTCTGGGCGGTGGCGGGGTCGGGCGAGGAGGCCGCCCGGCTGCGGCGGGACAGTTCGAGCAGGATGGCCGAGGACACGACCAGCAGGCCGCCGGTCAGCCAGAGGCCGAGCTTCTCGTCACCGGTGAGGTCGGTCAACCAGCCCGTGACGTACGGCGCGGAGAAACCCCCGATGTTGCCGAACGTGTTGATGAAGGCGATGCCCGCGGCGGCGGCCGCACCGGTGAGGAACTGCGCCGGCAGCGACCAGAAGTTCGGCAGCGCCATGAAGATCCCGCAGGCGGTCACGGCGATGACGAGGATGGTGAGGAAGGGCGAGTCCATGTACAGGGCGATCGGCACGCTGAGCCCGGCGAGGAGCGTGGGCAGCGCGATGTGCCAGCTCTTGAACCCGTGGCGGTGGATGTGGCGCGACCACAGGTACAGCGCGACGGCCGCGGGGACGTAGGGGACGGCCGTGACCAGACCCTTCTCGAAGACCGAGAACGTGGTGCCGAAGCGCTCCTGGAAACCGCCGATGATCGTGGGCAGGAAGAAGGCGAGGGAGTACAGGCCGTAGATGAGGCCGAAGTACGCCACGGCCAGGGCCCAGACGCGACCCTCGCGCAGGATGCGGCGGGCCGAGACGTGACCGCGCTGCTCGTTCTCGCCGGCCTCGGCGTCGAGTTCGCGGCGCATCCAGGCGCGCTCGTCGGCCGTCAACCAGCGCGCGTCCTCGGGACGGTCGGTGAGGTAGAACCAGCACGCCACCCCCAGGACGATCGCGGGCACCCCGACGCACAGGAACATGAAGCGCCAGCCCTCCAGGCCGAACACCCCGTGCCCGGACTGCATGAGGAAACCGGCCAGCGGGGCGCCGATGACGGTCGTCAGCGGCTGGGCCAGGTAGAAACCGGCCAGGGCCCGACGACGGTACTCGCGGGGGAACCACAGCGTGAGGAAGAGGATCGCGCCGGGGAAGAACCCGGCCTCGGTGACGCCGAGGAGGAAGCGCAGCCAGTACAGCTGGGTGTCGCTCTGGACCCAGGTGAACAGGATCGCGACGATCCCCCAGCTGACCATGATCCGGGCCAGCCACTTGCGGGCGCCGAACCGGTGCAGGGCCAGGTTGCTGGGGATCTCCAGGACGATGTAGCCGACGAAGAAGATCCCGGCGGCGAACCCGTACTGGGCGGCCGTCAGGGCCAGGTCGTCGTTCATCCCGTTCGGACCGGCGAAGCTGATCGCCGTCCGGTCCAGGTAGTTGATGAAGAACATCACCGCGACGAACGGGATGAGCCGCAGGGCGGCCTTGCGCAACGCGGTGCTGCCGTCGGAGGTGGTGCTGCTGCTCATGGGCGTGCTCCCTCGCACGGTCGGAGCCACGTCGTGGTGGCCGGGAGTGCGCCGCGCAGGTGCGCCGGCGGCTCACCACGACTGTGCCACGCGAAGGCAAACCGGTCAACCGGTTCGGAGGAACAGGTTCTAGAGCTGGTAGCCCTGCAGCGTCCGCAGCGACCACCGCGTCCAGTCCGCCTCCACCGCCCGCGTCGCAGCGCCGTCCTCGCGGGGCAGCACCCAGTGCTCGAGGACCTGGTGGACCCGCTGCGGATCCGGCTGCACGACGTCGAGCAGGTCCCGGTAGTCCAGCTGCCCCTCCCCCAGCGGGCAGCTGGCCAGCGTGAAGCCGGCCCACCCGTCGCGCCGGGTGAACGCGAAGTCCTTGACGTGCACGTCGACGACCCGGTGGGCCAGCCGCCGCACGACGTCGCGCGGGTGCTCCAGGGCGGCCACGCAGTTCGCGGGGTCCAGGACGATCCCCAGGTGCGGGTCGTCGACGGCCTCGACGATGCCGAGCAGTTCCGTCGTCGGGATCTGCTCGTAGGTCTCCAGCCCCAGGGTCACCCCCGCGGCTGCGTACTCCGGGACGACCTCGCGCAGCCGGGCGACGCTCTCCGGCGCGGACGGCCGGTCGTCGACCCCGTCGACGACGGCGAAGACCATCGAGCGGACGGTCCGCGCGCCGAGGGCCAGGGCGTGCCGCAGGTGGCGGCGCAGGTGCTCGACACCCGTGCCGCGGGTGCCCGTCTCCAGCACCAGACCCCGGTCGGTGGCTGCCCCGCGCAGGGCCGCCGCGAGGTCGGGCGTCAACGCCTCGAGGTCGGGGTGGTCGCAGACCTGGAAGACCTCGCCCCCGAGGTCGGCCGTGTCGTGCAGCATCTCCAGCAGCGACAGGGGTTCCGGTCCCGACGGGTCCCAGCGGTGGCTGTACGCGTAGGTGGACACTCCGACGGCCACGAGGCCTCCTCGACCCTTCCGGCGCACCCCTACCGGTCAACCGGTTGTGGTGAATGGTCGCACACCGCCCGGTCCGGCGTCAGCGCGACAGGACGCCCCCGGACGTCGGCTCCGTGTGCTCGACCCGGTCGCCCGCCGTGCGCATGTGGGCCCCCATCGCCCGCCCGGCGGCGTCGGCGTCGCGCGCGGCGACCGCGTCGTAGACCGCCCGGTGCTCCCGGCACGCCGTCTCGGCCTGCTCCTGCGAGCGCAGCCCACGGTCCACCCACACCCGCAGGAGGGACCGGACCGTCTGCAGCAGGTCGTCCATGACGTCGTTGCCGGCGGCCGCCGCCACCTGGCGGTGGAAGGCCGCGTCCGCCTCGATGAACGCCTGGAGGTCCCCCGTCGAGGCCTCCATGGCCGCCAGGTGGGTGCGCAGCTGCTCCAGCCCGGTGTCGTCGATGCGCTCGGCGGCCTGCACCGCCGCCTGGACCTCGAGGGCGCCGCGGACCTCCGAGAGCTGCGCCGTGTGCGCGGCCGACAGCATCAGCCCCCAGCTGAGCGTCGTGGGCAGCAGCTCCGACATGCTGTCGCGCACGTAGGTGCCCGACCCCGGACGCACCGAGACCAGCCCCAGGATCTCGAGTGCGGCGAGGGCCTCTCGCACGGCCGAGCGGCCGACACCGAGGGACTCGGCGAGCTGCCGCTCGGGAGGCAGCCGGGACCCGGGGGCGAAGGTGCCGTCGGCGATGAGGGTGGTCATCTGGCGGGCGACCTCGGAGACGGCCGAACCCCGCGGCAGCGCCGTCAGCTCCGGGTCCACGCGGTTGGGGTCGTCGCGGAAGACGGGCACCGGGTCAGCCTCTCACGCTGGTACCGGCGCGGTTCAGCCGCGACGGCGTGCGACCCAGTGCTGCAGCGCCTCCCCCTGCGCGCGCTGGAACGCGCGCAGCGTCGGCAACCCGGGCGGGTCCGGTTCGGCGGCGCGCGTCAGGAAGAAGACGGCGAAACCGGCGAGCACGGTCGTGAGGACGTCCGGGTCGACGTCCCGCGTCGACGGTGAGGTGCGCAGCACCTCCTCCGCCAGGTCCTCACCCCCGAGGCGGTCGACCTCGAAGAGCAGCGCGAGCAGGTCCAGCCACCGCGGACCCACCGCCGCGTGCGGCCAGTCGAGCAGCACGGCCCGGCCGTCGGCGATGAGCAGGTTGTCGGCCCGCAGGTCGAGGTGGACGAGGGTGTCACCGTCGAGGTGCGCCAGGGCCTCGGCCGGCAGTTCCGTGGCCAGCGACTCCCGGGCCGTCGGAAGGTCCGGGACCGGGCAGGGCGTGCCGACGGCCGCGAGCTCCTGCAACGCCGCGACGACGAGGGCCAGCTCGTCGGCCCGCCACGGCAGGGTCGGGTGCCGGCCGGGCACGTCCTCCAGGACGAGCACCTGCCAGTCCCCCACCTCCCGCGCGCCCAGCAGCCGCGGCGCGGGAACCCCGAGGGGCAGGAGCGCCGCGATCCGCGCCTCGCGGGCGTGCATCGCGGGGCTGGCGGTGTTCTGCGCCGGACTCACGGCCTTGACGAAGGCGCGGGTCCCGCCGGCCGTCGCCACGCGGTCGGCGGACCCGGGCGAGAACCCTCCGGGCTGCGAGACGGCGTGCACCACAGCCGATCCGAGCACGTCGGCGACGGCGTCGTGGACGGCCGCGGGCAGGTCGGACCAGCGGACGCGGTTCCCTCCCGAGGCGATCACCCCGCCACGGTCGCAGCGTCGACCCCCGGCCGGCCACCGGGTTTCAGCGGATCAGCGGAACCCGTCCCAGACGGGCGAGGGGAACAGCACCGCCTCGAACGTCGCCCACGCGGACGGCAGGTCCACCGGGGGGCTGCGGAAGGCCCGCAGCTGCAACCCGTCCATCGCGGCGATCGCCATCTGCACGAGGTCGCGCATCCCCTCCCAGCCACCGACCTCGGGCGGTAGGCGCCAGCGCGTCGCGGAGTAGAGGGCCCACACCTGCTCCGGCCGCCGGTCGAAGTAGTCGTGCAGGGGGTGGTCCTCGACGAGGGCTTCGGCACCGAGGACGACGTAGAGCCGCAGCAACTGCGGGTCCTGCGCGTTGTGGGCGACGAGGTAGCGCAGGTACGCCGGGAAGGACACGCCGTCGGGGTGGGTGGCTGCAGGGTCCTGCGTGGCGACGAAGTCCTCGGGGTCGAAGCGCTGGTCGTACCCCTGCTCGACGACGAGCTGCAGCAGTCCCTGCCGCGACCCGACGTAGTGCAGCAACCCGGCCCGGGTCATGGGGACGGCCCGCGCGACCTCGTCGAGGGACAACGCGGCGTACCCGCGCTCGCTGATGATCCGGGTCGTCACCTCGACGATCTGCGCCCGCCGGGCCTCGCGCGTCATGCGGACGCGGCGGACCGGTGGGGCACTGGAAGGGGTCACCGGCCCACGGTACTGAGCCGCGCGACGTTCCCCGGCCCCCGACCCGCACCGTTGACAACCGACGGATGTCGGCTTGCGTTCCTCCTATCTACGGAAGCGTAGATAGTGGTGCGCAGGGCTGCTCCACGACGTCTCGAGGTGGAGTCGTCCCCTCCCAGGACCGAAGAAGGTGCCATGGACACGCACAGCAGCGCCGTCCCTCCCCTGCTCCCGCCCGGAGCCGCCGATCCCGCCACCGCAGTGGCCACCGCCGGCCAGGACGGTGACGACCTCGCACCCGACACCGGCCGCCGGTTCGACCGCGCGACGACGTTCCGGTTCGGTGCCGGGTTCCTCCTCTTCGGACTGCTCTGGATCGTCGGCCTCATGACGATCTCCTCGGTCCTGCTGCCGCAGCGGCTCAAGGACATCGGCGTCTCCTCCCCCGAAACCCTGCTGGGCACGATCAACGCCGTCACCGCCGTCGTCTCGCTCGTCTCGAACCTCGTGTTCGGGAACTTCTCCGACCGCACCCGCGGCCGCCTCGGTCGGCGCACCCCGTGGGTCGTCGGCGGTGGCCTGCTCGGGGGCGCCGCGATGCTGAGCATGGGGCTCGTCGACAGCGCCGGCCTCATCACGCTCCTCTACTGCGTGGCCATGGTCGGGCTGAACATGATGCTGGCCCCGGCCGTCGCCGTCCTGAGCGACCGCGTCCCGGGTCGCCTGCGCGGCACCATGTCCGCGTTCTACGGGACGGGCCTGTCCGTCGGCACCCCGCTCGGCACGCTCGTGGGCGCGGCCCTCATCACCAGCGGCCTCACGGGTTTCGTGCTCGGCGGTGCCCTCATGGCGGTGTCCGCGCTCGTGGCCGTCGTGCTGTGGCCCCGCGAACGTCCGGCGACCGACCTGCCGGCCGTGCCGACGACCCTCAAGGACGTCCTCGTCAGCTTCCGGCCGCCGCGCAGCGCACCGGACTTCTACAAGGCGTTCGTCGGCCGGTTGTTCATGCTCGTCAGCTACCAGATGATCTCGGCGTACCAGCTCTACATCGTCCAGGACCACCTCGGGCAGAGCACCGCGCGCTCGGCCGCGACGCTGGCCACGATGTCGGTCATCACCCTCGTCGTGTCCCTCCTCGGCTCGCTGGTGTCGGGACCGGTCTCGGACCTCATCGGCCGCCGGAAACTGCCCGTCGTGCTCTCCAGCGTCCTGTTCGCCGTCGGCATCGCCATGCCCTGGGTGTGGCCGAGCTCGGCGGGCATGTTCGCCTACGCGGCCATCGCCGGCCTCGGCTACGGGGTCTACACCTCGGTCGACCAGGCCCTCAACGTCGACGTCCTGCCGAACCAGTCCGACGCCGGCAAGGACCTGGGCATCCTCAACCTCTCGACCACCGCCGGGCAGACCGTGGGGCCGCTCATCACGTCCTCGCTCGTCGTTGCGACCGGCGGGTACGGCCTGGTGTTCCCCGTGGCCATCGTCATGGCGCTGCTCGGCGCCTTCGCCATCACCCGGATCCGCGCCGTCCGCTGACGACGACCCTCAGTCCTCCAGGAGGACGAGGTCCCAGGCGCCGACCGTGAGTTCCTGCCCGGCCGTCACGTCCCGGGCGCCCAGGACGTCCCGACCGGCGACCGGGGCGGGCAGCACGACGGGGGAACCCGAGTAGTTCAGCAGGTACGTCACGGCCCGGCCGCGGCCGTTCGTGCCGCGCCGCACGGCCACCGTCGGGGCAGCCAGCGCGAGGTCCTGCGGCCAGTCCCACACCCCGGCGTCGCGCAGCAGGTCCGCCAGGACGGCCCGCACCGTCACGAGGTCGGTCAGCGTCGCCAGGTACGTGGCCGTCCCGTCGCCGAAGGCGTTCCGGGTGAGTGCCGCGTAGCCGGACCACGCCGGGTGGTCGTACCGGGCCAGGACCTCGGTGCCCGCCGCGGGGGTCAGCAGTTCCAGCACGACCTCCGCCGCCCCGTCCGCCCCGCCCGCGAACCCGTCGCGGAAGGCGAGGCGCGCACCGTCGGGCGTCGAGAACTGGTTGTAGGTGACACCGAACACGTCGGTGAGACCGTGCGGCGCGCGGTCGTCCCAGACGGTGAGGTGCTCGTCGGCGACCGCGGTGCGGAACGTCGCGACGAGGTGGCCCCCGTCCTGCACGTACCGGCGCAGCGCGTCGACCGTCGACTGCGGCGCCGTGTAGAGGGCCGGCACGAGGAGGACCTCGTAGGCCCCCAGGTCCGGGGCGTCGAACGGGACGAAGTCGACCTCGACGTTCAGCTCGAACAACGCGTCGTAGACCCGGCGGAGCACGTCGTTGTACCCGGCGGACTCGCCGAACATGAACCCCGTCTCGAGCCGGAACAGCCGCAGGGCCGTCAGCGCCTCGTTGCTGACGAGGACCGCGACGCGGTTCTGCTTGCGCAGCCCCGTGATCGACGCCGCGTGCTCCTCGACCTCACCCCCGAAGACCCCGGCCTCCTCGTACGTCGGGCCGGGTTCCAGGTCGTGGCTCAGCACGCCCTTCCAGTACGTCTCGAAGGAGTTGTGGATCGAGTGCCAGTGCCAGTACATGACACCGCAGGCGCCGCTGGCGAGGTGGCTCCACGCCTGCAGGCGCAGCTGTCCCGGGTACGGCAGCCAGCCCAGCTGGCCCTGCGCCTGGGTCTCGGCGACGAGGTAGTTCGCACCCCCCTTGATCGAGCGCGCCATGTCGCCGCCGAAGGCGATCTCCTTGCCCGTCAGCCGCGACTGCGTGGGGTGGTAGATGTCGACGCCCGCGAGGTCGACGGTCCGGGCGGCACGGAAGTGGTCCACCGAGGGCTGCACGCCGTAGGACCAGCCCGGGGCCCAGTCGAAGTCGAAGTTCTGGGTGACGAACTGGTCGGGGCGGGCGTACTCGCGCACGATCCCCGCCTGCCACCCGAGGTACTCGGTGACGAGCCCGCGCCGGTAGGCGTCGAAGGCCGCCGCCAGCGACCCGTTGATCGTGCCGCGCACGTCGGGGAAGTCCTCCCACGCGTCGACGCGGTTGGACCAGTAGTCCAGGCCGTAGGCCCGGTTGAGCGCGTCGAGGTCGTCGCCGAACTGCTCGCGCAGGTGTCGCACGAACCCGCGCTGGACGGACCGCGAGGCCGCGCCGTAGTACTTCGTCTCGTTGTCGACCTGGAAGCCGATGACGTGCTGCCGACCCGCGGTCCGCTCGGCCAGGGCGCGGATGACGCGCTCGGAGTGCAGGCGGAAGGCCGGGGCCGTGATGTCCATGATCTGCCGCGCGCCGTACCGGGGGGTGTCGGTCGCGTCGGTGACGGCGAGGACCTCGGGGTACGTCGCCACGAGCCACGCCGGCACCGCGTACGTCGGGGTGCCGACGACGACCTGCAGGCCGAAGGCCTCGGCCGCGTCGAGGGCCCGGTCGACGTGGGTGAAGTCGAAGACGCCCGGCCGGGGTTCCAGGGTGCTCCACGTCGACTCCGCGATGCGGATGACGGTGAAGTGCGCGTCGCGCATCAGCGCCATGTCGGTCGCGGTGCGGTCGGTGGGCAGGTACTCGTCGTAGTACGCCGCCCCGAACAGGATCCGGTCCATCGGGCTCACCCCTCGTCGCGTGGTGCCCACCGCCGCGTCTCCGCGGCACCGAGCCGTCCGGGTCCCCGGACGAGGTCATCTTATCTACTCTTCCGTAGATAGGATGACCCCACAGACCGCCGGGCGGTCCCGGTCCAGGGCCGGAGGTCAGCGCGGGCCGGGGTCGGTGCCGACGACGATGGGCGCGCGGACCGCGTTGCCCCACTCGGTCCAGCTGCCGTCGTAGTTCCGGACGTCGGGCAGACCGAGCAGGTGGGTCAGCACGAACCAGGTGTGGCTCGACCGTTCCCCGATGCGGCAGTAGGAGATGGTGGGCTGCTGCGCGTTCAGGCCCGCGCCCTCGAGGTAGATCGCCTCGAGGGCGGCCCGGTCCTTGAAGGTCCCGTCCTCGTTCGCGGCCTTCGCCCAGGGGACGTTGGCGGCGCCGGCGATGTGACCGCCGCGCAGGGTGCCCTCCTGCGGGTAGTCGGGCATGTGGGTGCGCTCCCCGGAGTACTCCTGCGGCGACCGCACGTCGACGAGCCCACCCCGGTGCTCGCGGACGTCCGCCGCGAAGGCACGAACGGTGGTGTCGTCGCGTTCCACGACGGGGTGGTCGGTGCGCTCGGGTTCGGGGGCGTCCGTCGTCGTCCCGCGACCCTCGGCGATCCACTTCGCCCGGCCACCGTCGAGCAGGCGGACGTCCTCGTGACCGAACAACGTGAAGACCCACAGGGCGTAGGCCGCCCACCAGTTGTTCTTGTCACCGTAGAAGACGACCGTGTCGTCCCGGCGAATCCCCTTGCGGGACAGCAGCTCGGCGAACCCCTTTCCGTCCACGTAGTCCCGGGTCACGGGGTCGTTCAGCTCGGTGTGCCAGTCGACGGTCACCGACCCGGGGATGTGGCCGGTGCTCCACAGCAGGACGTCCTCGTCGCTCTCGACGACGACGATCCCCTCCCGGCCGAGGTTCTCGGCGAGCCAGTCGGTGCTGACGAGGCGGGACGGGTCGGCGTAGCCGGCGAACTTCGCGTCGGTCGTGTCGGCGGGGACGGCGGTGGACGTGGTGCTCACGGGGGCCTCCAGGGCAGGGCGGTGCCGCCCACGGCGGGACGGCGGGGTTCGGCTGGGCGTGCGGGAAGGGGTTCGGGGACTCAGCGCGCGCAGCGACAGCGCGACGACGCACACCGACCGAGGTCGACGTGCCGACGCCGGTGCAGCCGGGAGAACTGCTCGGTGGTGCGGTCCTGCGTCATTCCGTGCCCTCCATCGTCCCTGGCGGGAGCACCCGCACCCTGCAGGGCAGGGGGGTTGCTGCGGCGTCGTCGAGCCAGGTCTCTCAGCCGCTCTGGATGGTGTTCGGGATCACCGTGCCCGGAGGACACGCGTCGTGTCAACCGCCGAGAGACGTTCCCCGGGAACGGGACGGGGCTCCCCGGTGACGGTGGTCGTCACCGGGGAGCCCCGTCCCCACCTGCCCGACGGCGTCTCAGATCGAGACGGCGTTCTCCGCCCGCCGCACGACGAGCCCGGACGAGCTCGACGCCGGGTCGTCGAGGTCGAAGCTGCCGCGCGCGACGTCCACCTCGACGGTGTCCCCGTCCCGGACCTCCCCGGACAGGATCGCCCGGGCGAGGCGGTCGCCGATCTCGCGCTGCACGAGGCGGCGCAGCGGCCGGGCCCCGTAGGCGGGGTCGTAGCCGGAGATGGCGAGCCAGTCCTTCGCCGCGTCGCTCACGTCGAGGACCAGTCGGCGGTCGGCGAGGCGGTCGGCCATCTTCTGCACCTGCAGTTCGACGATGCGCGACAGTTCCTGCGTCGACAGCGGGTCGAACACCACCACGTCGTCGAGCCGGTTGAGGAACTCCGGCTTGAAGTTCGCCCGGACGGCCGACATGACGGCGTCGTGCTTGGTCGCCCGCGACAGGTCCGGGTCGACGAGGTACTGCGACCCGAGGTTCGAGGTCAGCACGAGGATGACGTTGCGGAAGTCCACGGTGCGGCCCTGACCGTCGGTGAGGCGACCGTCGTCGAGCACCTGCAGGAGGATGTCGAACACCTCCGGGTGCGCCTTCTCGACCTCGTCGAGCAGCACGACCGAGTACGGCCGCCGTCGGACGGCCTCGGTGAGCTGACCGCCCTCCTCGTACCCGACGTACCCCGGAGGCGCACCGACGAGCCGCGCGACGGCGTGCTTCTCGGAGTACTCGCTCATGTCGATGCGGACCATGGCGCGTTCGTCGTCGAAGAGGAAGTCGGCCAGGGCCTTGGCCAGTTCCGTCTTCCCGACCCCGGTCGGACCGAGGAACAGGAACGACCCGGTCGGCCGGTCGGGGTCGTTCACCCCGGCCCGCGAGCGCCGCACGGCGTCCGAGACGGCTTGCACCGCGGCGCTCTGGCCGATGAGGCGGGCACCGAGGAACTCCTCCATGCGCAGCAGCTTCTCGGTCTCGCCCTCCAGCAGCCGGCCGGCGGGGATCCCCGTCCAGCCCGCGATGACCTCGGCGATGTCGTCGGGTCCGACCTCGTCGGCGACCATGGGCGCGGACGCCGCCACGTCCTGCTCGGCGGCCTGCGCCTGCGCGAGTTCGGCCTCCAGCGCCGGGATCCGGCCGTAGAGGATCTCGCTGGCGGCACCCAGGTCGCCTTCGCGCTGGAGGCGTTCGGCCTGCGAGCGCAGTTCGTCGACCTGGTGCTTGAGGTCGCCGACGCGGTTCAGGCCGGCCTTCTCCTGCTCCCACCGGGCGGTGAGGGCGGTGAGCTGCTCCTGCTTGTCGGCGAGGTTCTGGCGCAGCGTCTCGAGCCGGTCGCGGCTGGCGGCGTCGTCCTCCTTGCCGAGGGCGAGCTCCTCCATCTTCATGCGGTCCACGGCGCGGCGGAGCTCGTCGATCTCGATGGGCGAGGAGTCGATCTCCATGCGCAGCCGGGACGCGGCCTCGTCGACGAGGTCGATCGCCTTGTCCGGCAGCTGACGTCCGGAGATGTAGCGGTCGGACAGGGTCGCGGCGGCCACGAGCGCGGCGTCGGAGATGGCGACCTTGTGGTGCGCCTCGTACCGTTCGCGCAGCCCGCGCAGGATGCCGATGGTGTCGGGCACCGAGGGTTCGCCGACGTAGACCTGCTGGAACCGGCGTTCGAGGGCCGGGTCCTTCTCGATGCGTTCGCGGTACTCGTCGAGCGTGGTCGCCCCGACGAGGCGGAGCTGACCGCGGGCGAGCATGGGCTTGAGCATGTTGCCCGCGTCCATGGCGCCTTCGCCGGCACCCGCGCCGACGACGGTGTGCAGTTCGTCGATGAAGGTGACGACCTGCCCGTCGGACCCCTGGATCTCGGCCAGGACGGCCTTGAGGCGTTCCTCGAACTCCCCGCGGTACTTCGCGCCCGCGACCATGCTGGCGAGGTCGAGGGAGATGAGCCGCTTGCCGCGCAACGACTCCGGCACGTCGCCGGCGACGATGCGCTGGGCCAGTCCTTCGACGACGGCGGTCTTGCCGACGCCGGGTTCCCCGATGAGGACGGGGTTGTTCTTGGTGCGGCGCGACAGGACCTGCACGACGCGGCGGATCTCGGCGTCGCGGCCGATGACCGGGTCGAGGCGGCCCTGACGGGCCTGTTCGGTGAGGTCGACGCCGTACTTCTCCAGCGACTTGTAGGTGCCCTCGGGGTCGGGCGAGGTGACCTTCGCACCGCCGCGGACGGAGGGCAGGGAGTCGAGCAGCGCGTCGCGGGTGGCACCCACGGCGCGCAGCGCCTCCCCGGCCGCCGACGTCGAGGCGGCGGCGCCGAGCATCAGGTGCTCGGTCGAGACGTAGGCGTCGTCCAGCGCTCGCGCCTCGTCGCCGGCGGCCTGCATGAGCTGCAGGGCAGGACGGGACAGCTGCGGCTGGCTGACGTTGCTGCCCGAGGCGCTCGGCAACGAGGCCAGGGCACCCTCGACGCGGCGGACGACGAGGGCCCGGTCGGCGCCGACGGCGGCGAGCAGGTGCCCGGCGACGCCGTTGTCCTGCCCCAGCAGGGCGGCGAGGACGTGCAGGGGTTCGACCTGGGCGTGACCGGCGGAGGTGGCGCGACCGACCGCATCGGCCAGCGCCTCCTGGGCGCGGGTGGTGAGCTTGAGGTCCACGGACTACCTCCAGACGGTGTGGACTGACGACACTGGTGACAACTCTGCCAGACTTGAGCTTGTTCCGCTCAACTCTGATCGGCGCGCCCCCCGGGGAGCACAGTGGGCCCGTGGAACCATCCCCTCGCCCGACCCGCCGCGCCCTGCTCGCCGGCGGGCTCGCCCTCGCCACCACGGGGTGCTCGGCGGGTTCGCCGACGAAGGCGCCCAGCACCCCGCCCGGTTCCTCGTCGTCCGCTGCATCGGCCGGCTCCACCCCGGCCTGGAGCTCGTTGCGCGTCTCCGGAGGCGTCAGCCTGCGGGGCCCCTCCGGTTACGACGACGGCTTCGACGCCTCCACACTCCTCTACAACCCACGCTTCTCCCCTGCGCCGCGAGCGGTCGCCCACTGCCGGTCGGCTGCCGACGTCGCGGCCTGCGTCCGCTTCGCCACCGACGGCGGGACCGGACTGCGACTGAGGGCCGGCGGGCACTCCTACGGCGGCTGGTCCGCCGGAGACGGGCTCGTGGCCGACCTGTCCGGGATGGCGGACGTCACCGTGGACCGGGACGCCCGGACGGCACGGATCGGGGCGGGCGCACGGCTCGTCGACGTCTACGCGACGCTCGGGTCGGCCGGGGTCGCGGTCGGCGCGGGCTCCTGCCCGACCGTCGGGCTCAGCGGCCTCACCCTCGGTGGCGGTGTGGGTGTGCTCGCCCGGTCCTTCGGCCTGACGTGCGACCAGGTCGAGACGGTGGACGTCGTCACCGCCGACGGCCGCGCCCGCACGGTCGGAACGGACAGCTCCGGCGACGACGCCGACCTGTTCTGGGCCCTGCGCGGCGGCGGGGGCGGCATCGCGGCCGTCACGTCGTGGACGCTGACCGTCCGGCCGGCCCCGCAGGTGGCGGTGTTCTACCTCCGCTGGCCGCTGTCGGCGGGCGCCGACGTCCTCGGCGCGTGGCAGCGCTGGCAGGCCGACGCCCCGCGCGAGCTGTGGTCGACGTGCAAGCTGCTGCGCAACCCCGTCGGCGGGGACCGCGTCCAGGTGTCCGGAGCCTGGACGGGGTCCGGGGACCCCGACCTGTCCGGGCTGCTGTCCGGGCTGCCGACCCCCGCCGCCCGGTCGGGACGACGGCTCGCCTACGCCCCCGCCATGGCCTACGAGGCGGGTTGCTCGGGGCTGGACGCCGCCGCGTGCACGGTGCGCGCCCTCGACGCCGAGCACCGGCAGCCGTTCGCGGCCACGAGCTCGATGCTGCCGCACGCGTTGCCGCAGGCCGGGCTGGACGCGGCCCTGGCTGCGGCGGAGGCGATCTCGCTCCCGCGCGGGGCCGTCGAGGCCGGGATGTCCTTCGACGCCCTGGGGGGTGCCGTCGCCGACGTGGCCCCGGACGCGACGGCGTTCCCGTGGCGCACGGCCCTGGCCACCGTCCAGCACACCGCCACCTGGACGGGCACGGCGGACGCGTCCGCGTTCGACGCCGTCGTCGCCGGCACCCGCGAGGCGTTGCGGGCGTGGACCGGCGGGTCGGCGTACGTGAACTACGCCGACCCCGGCCTGCCGGACCGTGCCGAGGCCTGCTGGGGTCCGAACCGGGCTCGCCTGCAGCAGGTCGCGGCCGCCGCCGACCCCGACGGCCTCTTCGCCTTCCCCGGCGGGATCAGGACGTGAGGCTCACTCCCCCTGGCAGCCAGGGCCGTTGACGTCCGCGTACTGCGAGGCGTCGTCGACGACGGCCTGGGACACGCTGGGCGCTCCGCCGGCGACGACGAGCAGGCACGGGTGCAGGCGCTGCAGCTCGGCCCGCGTCGCGTCCGGAAGGCGGTCGCGCTCGGTGAGCAGGACCGGCCCCGCTCCCGTCGTGGCCGGGCCCAGCGCGAGGGCGTCGGGCAGCGACGTCCCGGAGGCCAGGAAGACGACGAGGGTGTTGCCGTTGTCCCACCCGGTCTGGCGCGAGATCTCCGCGGCCGTGGCGTAGCGGTCGCTGCCGGACCAGCGCAGCACCGAGGCCGACGACTGGCCCTGCAGGGAGGAGGCCGCGGTCGTCAGGCCGTGCGTCAGCAGCGGCGAGGCGACGCGGGTCCCGCGGCTGAGGTGGGGCGCGTCGGCCGCGGAGGCCGACCCGGCGCCGACGACGGCCACGGTGGCGAGCCCGACGGCCGCGAGGGTGGCGAGGGTTCTGGTGCGCACGGGATCTCCAAGGGGTGCGGGGCCGGGCGGGTGCGCCGCGGCGGTGGCTGCAGACCGAGGCTCACCGAGCGCGCACCCGTCCCGGGCCGTTCCCGGTGCCACGCAGGGCCGATCGGGCGAGTGCTCCACCCAGCTCCCCCACAGCACTCCGCAGGGTCACACCGGGGGGACGGACGGTGACGACACGGACACCGCTCACCCGCGGCGGTGCCCCCCGAAAGGGGCGAGCCGGAGCACACCGAACGACTTCCCCGCACGGGGTCGCAGGTTTACGTTCATCTCGCCCGAAGGCGTCGAGGCGGTCCCCGCTCGACGGGGTCCCGACGTCCGGAAGTGGTTGACGGCGATGTGCACGCAGATGAGCGAGGCGACGTCCACCACCCTCGTCCCCACCCGGCTCGGCCGGCTGGCCGTCCGCACCGTCGGCGACGGTCCCGTGGCGGTCCTGTGGCACAGCATGTTCGTCGACTCCCGCAGCTTCGAGCGCGTCACCGCCGACCTCGGCCGGGCCCGCCGGCTCGTGCTCGTCGACGGACCCGGCTGGGGGGCCAGCGACCCCCTGGACCAGCGGACGTCGATGGCGCAGTGCGCCCTGGCCGCCGAGGACCTCCTCGACGGTCTCGCCGACCTGGGGGTCGTCGACGCCGGGCCCGTCGACTGGGTCGGCAACGCGTGGGGCGGGCACGTCGGGTACCGCATCGCGGGGACGCGGCCCGAGCGGCTGCGCACCCTCGTGGCCGCGAGCGCCCCGACCACCCCCCTGCCCGAGAACCGCCGGCGCAACCTGTCGGCGCTCAGCCACGTCGTCGCGCGCACGGGTCCGCGGGGTCCGTTGCGCGCCGCCGTCGCGTCGGCGCAGCTGACCGACGCGACGCGTGCCGGGGACCCGGGAGCGGTCGGCGTCCTCAACGCCTGCCTCGACGACGCGCGACCCCGCAGCGTCGCGCAGACGCTGCGCTCCTTCGTCGTCGGCCGGACCGACCTCGGCGGCGAACTGCGCCGCTCCCCCGTCCCCGTCCTCCTGCTCGCCGGCGACGATCGCGGGGACCTCACCCCGGAGCAGGCCCGCGAGAGCGCGGCCGGGTGCGCCGACGCGCGGGTCGTCGTCGTGCGCGGAGCCCGCACACTGCTCCCGCTGGAACGTCCCGCGGAGTTCACGGCGGCCGTGCTGGACTTCTGGGATCGGCACCCGCCCCGTCCCCGCTGAGCGGACCGCGCGACGGCGGCGAGACTGGGCCCGTGAGCCTGGGCAGCGGACCGCGCGAACTCGTCGTCCTCGGCACCGCCGGTGCCGTGCCCACCCGGGAGCGCAACCACAACGGGTACGTCCTGCGCTGGGACGGCACCTCGGTCCTCTTCGACCCCGGTGAGGGGATCCAGCGGCAGATGCTGCACGCGGGCGTCTCCTCCCCGCGCATCGAGCGGATCTGCGTCACCCACCGGCACAACGACCACTGCCTCGGGGTGCCCGGAGTGCTGAACCGGATGGCCCAGGACCGGCCCGGGCGCCCCGTCACGGTCCACGGTCCCGAGGACGCGTTCGAGCACCTGCGCGCCCTCGCGGTCGTCGCGCAGGCGAACGTGCGGGTGACGGTCCAGGGCCACCCGGCGCTCGACGAGGAGGTCCCGATCGCCGACGTGGCCGGGTCGGCCCTCACCGCGCGAGCGCTCGACCACCGCGTCCCGGCCCTGGGGTACCGCCTCACCGAACCCGGGCACGTGACGTTCTCCCGCGACGCCCTGGCCGCCGCCGGCATCAGCGGACCCGACGTCGGGCGGTTGCAGCGCGAGGGCGAGCTGCGCGGGGTGCGGTTGGAGGACGTCAGCACGCACCGTCCCGGTCAGGTGGTCGCGTTCGTCATGGACACCCGCCTGTGCCCGGCCGTCGGCGCCGTCGTGCGCGACGCCGACCTCGCCGTCCTGGAGTGCACGTTCGCCGAACGCGACGCCCACCTCGCGACCGCCCGGGGGCACCTCACGGCCCGGCAGGCCGGGGACGTGGCGGCCCGGGCCGGGGTGCGGACCCTCGTCCTGACGCACGTCTCGGCCCGCTACGACGCCGCCGAGCTCGGGGCCGAGGCGCGAACGGCCGTCGCCGCGGCGGGCGGGACCACGACCGTCCACGTGGCGCAGGACCTCGACGTCGTCGCCGTGCCGCCGCGGGTGGGCCGGGGGTAGCGTCGCGGGGTGAGCCGACCCCCGTTCGACCCCGACGACCCGCCGGTCCCCGAGCTGGAGGTGGACGAGGACGTGCCGCCGCGACCGGAGGAGGACGCCGCGGACGCGGGGAGGGACGAGACCGCGGACGCGCCCCACAGCGGCTGATCGACGGCCCGCGTCAGCTCCGTCCGCACGGCACCGATGGACCCGGGAGGGGCGAGCGCCCCGCCGGTAGGCGCGGGGAGGTGCGGGAGCGGTGATCGACCCGGTCAGCGCTGCCCTGTGCGCGGCCTTCGTCGTCGCCGCCGTCCTCAACCTCGCGACCGCCGTCGCCGCCTGGCGGCACCGGGCCACGACCCCGGCGGCCGGAGCGCTCGCCGGGGCCGCGGCCAGCCTGACGCTCTGGTCGGCCGTCGGAGCCCCGCTGAGCTTCCCGGTGCCGCGGGTCGTGCACGACGGCCTCGTCTACGTCTCGTTCGTGGGGATCCTCGGGGCGGTCGTCGGGCTGTACCTGCTGGCGCGCTTCGCCTGCGACCCGCACTTCCGCCCCCGGCGCCGGCACACCGCGTTCCTCGCGGGGGTGCCCGTCGCGCTGCTCATCGCCGTCGCCACGGACCCGTGGCACCACCTGGTGTTCAGCCGGATCGCCCCGCTGGACCGGCCGCCGTGGTTCCACGACGAGTTCGGTCCCGTCTTCTGGGTGCACACGGCCTGGTGCTACCTCGTGCTCGGCCTGGCGTTCCGCCGGCTGGTGGTGGCGTGGTGGCACGGGTCGTCCCTGCTGCGGCGGCAACTGGGGACCCTGCTGATCTCCGGGCTCGTCCCGTTCGTCGGGAACGTCGTCGTGCTCCTCGGGTCGACCGCCCTGTCCGGCCGCGACCTCACCCCGCTCCTGTTCACCGTCACCGCGCTCCTGGACGCGCGGGCGATCCTGTCGACCGGGCTGCTGCGGGTCGTCCCCATCGCGCGGGAACGCGTGCTGGAGACGGTGCAGGACGCGATCGTCGTCGTCGACGCCGGGGGGTCGGTCGTCGACCTCAACGCCTCCGGTCGCCGGTACCTGCGCACCCGGCGACCGGACCTGCCCGACGACCCCGTCGGCCTCCCGGCCCGGATGTTCCTCACGGCCCGGGCCCTCGGCGACCTGCCCCCGGAGGGGCTCAGCTACACCATCGGGTACGCCGGCGGGCTGCACCTCGACGTCCGCATCAGCCCGCTCCTGGACCGCCGCGGCCGCGTGCTCGGCCGGGTCGTCGTCGGCCGGGACATCACCGAGCTCGTCCAGGCCCGCGAACGGCTCGAGGAGCAGGTCGTCGTCGCCGAGCGGTTGCGCGCCCAGCTCGCCGAGGAGGCCGTGCGCGATCCCCTGACCGGACTGCACAACCGCCGGCACTTCGACCCCGCCGCGGCGGCCCTCGTCGCCGGCGCGCACCGGGCCCCCGTCGGGCTGCTCGTGCTGGACGTCGACCACTTCAAGCGGGTCAACGACACCCACGGCCACGCCGCCGGGGACCGCGTGCTCGTGGAGGTCGCCGCGCTGCTCGCCGCCGCGGCGCGTCCCGGCGACCTGGTGGCCCGCACCGGCGGGGAGGAGTTCGTCCTCGTCCTGCCGGGTGCGGACGGGCGCGTCCTGGCCCGCCGGGCCGAACAGCTGCGCGCCGGGTGCGCCCGGCTGCGGGTCCGGGTCGACAGCGGTGGTGGCGTCCCGGCGACGGTCCGCCCCACCGTGTCCATCGGCACCGCCGTCGCGCCCCACGACGGCACCGACGCCCCCGGTCTGCTCGCCGCGGCCGACCGGGCGCTGTACGCCGCCAAGGCCGCGGGGAGGGACCGGGTCGTCGCGGCGGGCGGAGTCCCATCGCCCGGAGGTAGCCCCTGCCACCACCGGCCGACGAGCTGAGCCCGGCCACGTTCACACCGTGCGGCGCAGTCGCCACCACCGGCGCGCGACCGGTGGGAGGAAGCAGACCAGCCACCCCGCGCTCCCGGCGACCACAGCCGTGAGGCCCCCCTGTCTCGTCGCCGCCGACTCCGGCCAGACGTGGTCGAACCACACCGTGAGCGCTGCGCACACCAGCCACCACGCGGCCGCGACCCCCGGCGCGAGGACGAGGAACCGCGCCAGACGCCAGGACCACCCCGCCGCGTAGTCGACCGCGAGGTCGCGCAGCTCGCCGTCCACCGGCAGCTCCCCGCGCACGACGTGCTCGTGGACGGTCCGCTGGGTCGCCGCGTCCGGTGGCCGGGAGAAGCGCGCCGCGTAGGGGGTCTCCGGGTCGGCGTGGTGGAAGGAGGCGACGACGTTGACGAGCATCGAGGCAGCGGCGAGCGCGAGGGTGCCCGTGTCCCCCGTGACGACGAGGAACGAGCCGCCGACGACCACCAGCACGAGCAGCCAGTGCAGCCCGTCCCGCCAGGTGGGGCGGTGCCAGCGGCGCCGCGGGACCGCCCACCGCCCGGTGTCTCCCGGAGCAGTCACCGCGACATCGTGGCGGACCCGGCGCTGTCCGGCACGCCGTCCGGACGGCCCCGGAACGGCGGTGGCGGCAGCGTTCCCGCGACGACGTCGTCCCGTGGACCGGCCCCGGTGCTCCTCGTGGCCGTGGAACCATCATCGGGTGCACGCCGACGACGATCCCGAGGTCGAGTGGCAGCGGGACGCGATGGCGGTCTCCGCCCTGCGGGCCTGGTTGCTCGCGGAGGAGGCCCATCCCCGCGGCGGGGTGCCGGACGAGGTCCTCCTGCACCTGCAGCACCACGTGGAGGAACTGCTCGGGCCGCACGCCCTCTTCGCAGCGGGGGAACACGTGCAGGCTCGGGTCGAGGCCGGGGAGGACCTGACGGTCCTGGCCCGGGACCGCGACGCCCTCGACGACCTCCTGACCTTCGTCACGGGGAAGCGCCGCCCCGGCTTCGAACTGCAGTGGCAGGCTGACCCCGGCCCGGGCGGCCGTCCGAGGTCACTCCTCGTCATGGCCGAGCACTGCGTGGGCGACCCCCTCTGGGAACGTCCGGTGGGCAACGGTGAGCCGGTGCCGATGACCGGGCTCGGTGTCCCGGAGGACCTCGTGCGGGACCTGCGCCGCTGGAACGAGGAGTTCGAGCACCTGTCCTCGTCCGACTCCACCTGGCCGAGCCCGGACGCCGAGGCCGAATGGGCCGAACGGGGCCTGCGGTTGGCCCAGGCCCTCCAACGGGAACTGCCGGACGTCGACGTGCGGTACTTCCACGCCGACGACGACCGCCCCCTGCGCAGCCTCTGAAACCCCGGCTCAGCGCAGCCGTTCGCCCCCTTCGGGTTCGAACAGGTACACCCGCGCCGGCGGTGCGGTGAGACGGAGGGCCTCACCGCGGCGGTAGGTCACGTCGGCGGGGGTCTGGACGACGACGGAGGAGTCGAGGCCCTCGACGCGCACGGTGGCGAGGCCGAACTCCAGGACGTTCTCGTAGACGAGCACCTCCCCCGGCACCGACGGCTCCCCGGCACCGGCGATGCGCGCGTCCTGCGGGCGCACCCCGACGGTGACGGCAGCGCCCGCGGCCGCCGCGGAACTCGTGGGCAGCACCCCGTCCCGCCCGACGCGCACGGTCCCGGGACGGTCGACGACCCCCTCGACGAGGTTGATCTTCGGTTCCCCGACGAAGTCCGCGACGAAGCGGTTGGCCGGGTCGTCGAAGATCTCGTCGGCCGTCCCGAACTGCTGGATGGTCCCGCCGTCCATGACGGCCAGGCGGTCGGCGAGGCTCAGGGCCTCGAGCTGGTCGTGGGTCACGACGATCGTCGTGTACCCGAACTCGCGCTGCAGCACCTTGAGCTCGCGCCGCACCCGCTGCCGCTGGGCGGCGTCGAGGTGGGACAGCGGTTCGTCGAGCAGCAGCACGGGCGGGTTCCGCACGAGGGCGCGCGCGAGGGCGACACGCTGCTTCTGACCGCTCGACAACCCCGCCGGACGCAGGGGCAGCAGGTCGGTCATCTCGAGCCGTTCGGCGATGGCGCGCACGCGGGCGTCGGCGTCCTTCACCCCGCGGGCCTTCAACCCGTAGGACAGGTTCCCCTCGACGTCCAGCGGCGGGTACAGGGCGTAGCTCTCGAAGCCCACCCCGACGTCGCGCTTGCCCGGCGGCAGGTGCGGGATGGAGCGGTCCCCGATCCGGATGTCCCCCGACGTCACCGACTCCAGCCCGGCGATCATCCGCAGGGTCGTCGTCTTCCCGCACCCCGAGGGTCCGAGGAGGGCGACGAGTTCGCCCGGTTCGATGTTCAGGTCGATGCCCTTGACGGCGTGGAACGCCTCGCGGCCGCGGCTCTCGTACCGCTTGTGCAGGTTCTCCAGCACCAGGGCCTTCGCCGTGGGCTGCATGACGGTCGCGGCGCTCACCGGGACACCCTCTCCTGCGTGGCGGACCCCAGCCGGACGGAGTCCGCGGAGGACTCGGCCGGGGCGAAGACGTGCACGTCCTCCAGGGACAGGTGCAGGTCGACGACGTCGCCCTCCTTCGCCCCCGCGTCGGAGTCGGCGACCACGATGACGTGCTCGCTGCGCCCCTCGGGGCCGACGTCGACGCTGAACTCCATGAGCCGGCCCAGGCGTTCGGCCAGCGACACCCGACCGCGCAGCGACAGCGCCCCCGGCCCGCCGGGGCCGAGCTGCAGGTCGCGGGGCCGGATCCCGATGCGGGCCTGGCCGCCGGGCAGGTCCAGGTGCCGGGGCAGCGGCACCGAAAGGTCACCGCCGGCGCCCTGCAGGACGCCGTCGCCGGCGGAGACGTCGAACAGGTTGATCTCCGGCTGCCCCAGCGCCTTC
Source organism: Kineococcus sp. NPDC059986 (assembly GCF_040702905.1). Lineage (NCBI taxonomy): Bacteria > Bacillati > Actinomycetota > Actinomycetes > Kineosporiales > Kineosporiaceae > Kineococcus > Kineococcus sp. NPDC059986. The sequence goes on from NZ_JBFBND010000039.1 coordinate 37,455, forward strand.
GCGACGAACGTGTCCACCGGCCGGCGCCAGATCTCCTCCGGCGTCCCGACCTGCACGACCCGGCCGCCCCGCAGGACCGCGATGCGGTTCCCCAGGGCCAGGGCCTCCTGGTAGTCGTGGGTGAGGTAGAGGGAGGTCGTGTTCGACATGTCCCCCAACTGCTTCAGCTCCGCGCGCATCTGCGCCCGCAGCTTGGCGTCGAGGTGGGACAGGGGTTCGTCGAGGAGGTAGACGTCCGCGGGCCGCACGAGGACGCGGCCGAGGGCGACGCGCTGGCGCTGCCCGTTGGACAACTCGCGCGGGAACCGCTTCAGCAGGTGGTTGATCCCCAGCGTCGTGGTGACGGCCTCGATCCGCTGCCGCTGCTGCTCGGCGCTGTACCGGCCCGTGCGGCCCGACCGCAGGGGCGAGGCGAGGTTGTCGAAGACCGTCTTCTGCGGGTAGAGCGCGTAGCTCTCGAACGCCATCGCGACGTTGCGGTGGTACGGCTCGACACCGTCCATCGAGACGCCGGCGATCTCGACGTCACCCTCCTCGACCTCCACGAGACCCGCGACGCTCTTGAGCATCGTCGTCTTCCCCGCACCCGAGGGCCCGAGGACGACGAAGAACTCCCCGTCGCCGATGGACAGGTCGACGTCCTGCAGCGCCTGCACGGCGGACTTGCCCGTGCCGTAGGTCTTCGACAGGTTCGCGATGCGCACCGTGGCCATCAGGCCTTCACCGCCCCGAACGACAGGCCCCGCACCAGGTACCGCTGGATGGTCAGTGCGAGGACGAGTGGCGGCAGCGCTCCGAGGATGGCCGCGGCTGCCGTGAGGTTGTAGTACGCCTGCCCGCCACCACCGAGGTACTTCGTCACCGCGACGGTGACGGTCGTGGCCTGGGAGTCGGTGAGGATGAGCGGGAAGAGGTAGTTGTTCCACGCGAAGATGAACGCGAGCAGGGCCGCCGCCGCGATCCCGGGCCGCACGAGGGGCAGTGCGACGGTGAGGAACGCCCGGGTGCGGGTGTACCCGTCGAGCAGCGCGGCCTGCTCGAGCTCCGGCGCCAGGTCCGTGAAGTACGACCGCAGGATCCACACCACCAGCGGCATCGTCACCAGCTGCAGCACCCAGACCATCCCGAGCTTGGTGTCGAAGATGCCCAGGGTGTTGTAGATGACGAAGAGCGGGACGATGACCATGAGCTCCGGGGCGAACCGGAAGGACAGCATCTGGAACATGAGGTCCTCGGACCCCCGGAACTTCCAGCGTCCCGCCGCGTACGCCGCCGGGATCCCGACGACGAGGGACACGACGACGGCGCCGGCGCAGTTCAGCACGCTCGTGAGCATGGCGTGGCCGAAGTCGACGCTCGTGAGGTCCTCACCGCGCTGGGACAGGACCGTCCCGAAGTTGGCGAGGGTGGGCGAGAACTCGAAGTAGGTCGACGTCTGCTGCGCGTCGTTCTTGAGCGCCAGCAGCACCATCCACACGAGGGGGAAGAGGGAGAACACGAACCAGGCGAGGATCGCGAGGTCGGCGACGACCGATCCCGGCGTGACCCGCTTCTGGCCGGGGGTGAGCTCCCGGGCGAACCGCGACGTGATCGCCATGTCAGGCCCCCGCTCCCGCAGCACGACGCTGCGCCTTGCCGAGCACGCTCACGAGGTAGCGCGCGGTGATGAAGACGATGATCCACAGCAGGAACATGTAGGTGCTGCCGCGGGAGTAGTTGAGGTTGGTGATCGAGTCCTCGAAGGCCCCGATCTGCAGCGTCGTGGTCGCGACGCCGGGGCCGCCGGCGGTGAGGACGTAGACCGCGTCGAAGACCTTGAGGCAGTCCATGAACCGGAAGATGACGGCGACGAGGATGTACGGCCACATCATCGGCAGCATGAGCCGACGGAACATGTAGAACCAGTTCGCGCCGTCCACGTCGGACGCCTCGAACGGTTCCTTGGGCAGGGACCGGATGCCGGCCAGGACGAGGATCGCGACGAACGGCGTGTAGATCCACACGTCGACGAGGATCGTCGAGGCCAGCGCCCGGTCCTTGCTCAGCCAGTCGAACGTCGACCCCAGGCCGAGGACGTGGTTGAGGACGCCGAACTGCGGGTTGAACATGAGCTTCCAGATCACCCCGGCGATGACCGGGGCGATCATGAGCGGGAGGATGAGGAGCCGCTCGAAGGTCTTGCCGATGAGCGTCGACCGGTTCAGCAGCAGCGCGATGGCCACCCCGAGCACGGTCTCCAGGCCCGTCGCCGCGACGGCGTACAGCAACGTCGTCCCGGCGCTGCGCCAGAACAGCGGGTCCCCGAGGACGCTGCGGTAGTTGTCCAGACCGACGAACGTCGGCGCCGGGTTGGTCGCCGCGTAGTTGAGCACCGTGTAGTACACGCCGTAGAAGAACGCGTACAGGATGCCGATGATGAGCAGCACGGCGGGCACCGACAACAGGTACGGACGCAGTCCGCGTCGCCAGGCGGGCACCCGGCGCACCGGCCCCCTCCCCCGCGAGGTCTCCTGCGAGGGTGTCCGGCCTCCGACGGTGGTCGCCACGACTCCTCCTCCTCTGCCCCGACCCCGTGGGTCAGGCGTTGATCTTGGTCGTGTTGGCCTTGGCGAGCTCGTCCAGTCGCGACTTGGCGTCCGCGCCGGAGTAGATGTCCTGCAGCGCCACGGCCCAGTCCTCGGTGGTCTCGAAGAACTTGGTCTGCGGCGTGAACTGGATCTTCGTCGAGTCGATGACCTTCTCGAACGTCTCCAGGTACCCGGGGAAGTCGCCGAGGGTCTGCTTGAACGACCCGTCGAAGACGGAGGCGCGGACCGGGTCGGCGAACGTCGACGCGGTGGCCTTGTTCATGGCCTCCTTGCCCGTCGCCCACTGGATGAACAGCCAGGCGGCCTGCTTCTTCTTCGACGCCGCGTTCATGGCCAGCGACCACGTCCACAGGTTGGTGGCGTAGCTGCCGTCCGGGCCGGCGGGGCCGGGGTACCAGGCGAGGTTCCCGGCCTGGGCGCTGGCGCCGGCCTTCTGCTTGGGGTACGTCGCGCTGTCGGCGTCGTAGACCATCATCGCGTTGCCGTTGCCCAAGTCCCCGGTGCACTGCGGGTAGTCGTACGTGGTCCACGACGTCGGGCCGGCGGACTTGGCGAGGTCGACCCACTTCTTGGTGAAGTCGACGGCCTTGTCGGAGTTCATGGCCGCGGTGTAGGTCTTGCCGTCGGCCGTGTAGTCCTTGGCACCCTCACGGGTGAACTGGGTCATGAAGCCCGGGTGGATCGTCGCCCAGGACTTCGACCCGCGGAACGCGACGCCGTAGCGGTTCTGCGACCGGTCGGTGAGGTCGTTGGCCAACTGGATGAAGTCGTCGAAGGTGTCCGGCAACGCGATGCCGCGGGCGTCGAACTCCTTCTTGTTGTAGGCGACGACGTTGGTCTCGAAGCCCCACGGGATCGCCCACTGACCACCGGTGCCGAGTTCGGAGCCCTTCTCGAAGTCCCAGCGCGTCGAGGTGCGCAGGCCTTCGTAGATGTCCTCGAAGTCGTACTCGTCGCTCGTGGCCGCCGAGTTCTCGATCCAGGGCTTGAGGTCCTCCATCCAGCCGGGAGGGCCGTACTGCCAGATGAAGTAGGCGCCGGTCATGAAGACGTCGTGGGCGCCGGTCTTGCCGGCGAGTTCGGTGTTGAGCTTGGTGAAGTAGTCGGCCTCGGCGACGAGGTCGGCCTGCACCTCGATGCCCGTCAGCTCCGTGAACTCCTTCAGCAGCGGCTGGAAGGCCTGCTGGTAGGGGTGCGGCGTCTGGAGGATCTTGATGCTCTGACCCTTGAGGGCCTTCCAGTCGAAGGACCCGGTGACCTCACCGGCACCGTTCGCGCTCCCGGCGTCGTTGCCGCCACCGCCGGTGCCGACCCCGCAGCCGTAGAGCATGGGCACGGTGGCCGCGCCGCCCATCGCGGCGAGCATCGAGCGCCGGGTGACCTTCTTCTTCGGGACGTGCAGTCCGCTCTCGGACCGGGTGAACTCGTTCATCGCTGACGCTCCATCGCGTGAGGAGGGAAGGGGGTGCCGTCCCCACGACCTCCGGTCGTGGGGTGCAGGGTCGGGACGGTCAGGGGATGAGGGAGACCTTCACGGAGTTCGCCGAATCGGCGACGAGGTCCAGACCCTTCTGGAACTCCGACAACGGCAACTGGTGCGAACAGATCTCGTCCAACGG
>NZ_JBFBND010000040.1:0-41077 GCF_040702905.1 Kineococcus sp. NPDC059986
CGCCGGCCCCCGACCTCGTGGTGACGTCGGTGGCTCTGCCGCCGGGAACGGTTGCGGGCCAGCAGGTCCGCTTCGCGGGGCCGGCTCACCCGATGAGCCGGATGCGTCAACGAGCCCTCCCCCCAAGCCATGCGGGAGGGTGGCGGGATCCTTGCGGACAACGGCTCTCTCGCCACTGGTCGGCGGCTCTCCCCACCGCCGACAGTGGACCCATGACCCGGATCGCCATCAACGGCTTCGGCCGCATCGGCCGCAACACGCTCCGCGCCCTGCTCGCCCGCGACGCCGTCGCCCCGACGGGACTGGAGGTCGTCGCCGTCAACGACCTCACCGCCCCCGAGGCCCTGGCCCACCTGCTGCGCTACGACTCCGCCCTCGGCCGCTTCGACGGCACCGTGGAGGTGGACGGCAGCGACCTCGTCGTCGACGGGCACCGCATCCGCGTCCTCGCCGAGCGCGAACCCGCGAACCTGCCCTGGGCCGAGCTCGAGGTCGACCTCGTCCTGGAGTCCACCGGCCGGTTCACGTCGGCGGACGCCGCGAAGGCACACGTCGCCGCGGGGGCGCGCAAGGTCCTCGTCTCGGCCCCCGCCGACGGCGCCGACGTCACGCTCGCCTACGGCGTGAACACCGACGCCTACGACCCGGCGCAGCACGTCGTCGTCTCGAACGCCTCCTGCACGACGAACGCCCTCGCCCCGCTCGCCAAGGTGCTCGACGACCTCGCCGGCATCGAGCACGGGTTCATGACGACGGTCCACGCGTACACGCAGGAGCAGAACCTCCAGGACGGGCCGCACCGCGACCTGCGCCGGGCGCGCGCCGCGGGCGTCAACATCGTCCCCACGAGCACCGGGGCCGCGAAGGCCATCGGCCTGGTGCTGCCGCAGCTGGACGGCAAGCTGTCGGGCGACTCGATCCGGGTGCCCGTGCCCGTCGGTTCCATCGTCGAGCTCAACACGACCGTGGCCCGCGAGGTCACCCGCGAGGAGGTCCTCGACGCCTACCGCACCGCAGCCGCCGGGGCGCTGGCCGGGGTCCTAGAGTTCTCCGCCGAACCCCTGGTGTCCAGCGACATCACGGGCAACCCGCACTCGGCGGTCTTCGACTCCGCCCTCACCCGCGTCGACGGCCGGCACGTCAAGGTCGTCGCCTGGTACGACAACGAGTGGGGTTTCTCGAACCGCGTCGTGGACTCGCTGCGCCTGCTCAGCGCAGGCTGAGCCGCGGCACCCCCGGCGGGTCGAAACCCCAGACCTGACCGTAGAACGACAGTTCCGCCTCCAGGCTGGCGATGACGTTCTCGGCCCGCCGGAACCCGTGCTGCTCCCCCGGGAAGACGACGAGGGCGTGTGGCAACCCCTTGCGGTGCAGGGCGTCGGCGAACACCTCGGCCTGTGCTCGCGGGACGACGGGGTCGTCGGCGCCCTGCAGCAGCAGCACGGGGCACGTCAGGCCGTCGACGTGGTGCAGCGGAGCCCGCTGCGCGTACACGTCGGCGGCCGCCGGCAACGGCCCGACGAGGGAGTCCAGGTACCGCGACTCGAAGTCGTGGGTGTCCTCCGCGAGCGCCCGCAGGTCCGCGACGCCGTAGTAGGACGTCCCCGCCGAGAACGCGTCGGTCCCGGTGAGCGCGGCCAGGACGGTGAAACCCCCGGCGCTGCCGCCGCGGATGCCGACCTTCCCGCCCGCGGCCAGACCTCGTTCCACGAGGTGCCGCGCGACCGCCGCGCAGTCCTCGACGTCGACGATGCCCCAGTTCCCGTCCAGGGCCTCCCGGTAGGCCCTGCCGTACCCGGTGGACCCGCCGTACTGGACGTCGACGACCCCGATCCCGCGGGACGTGAAGAACGCCACCTCCGGGGAGTACGCCGCGAGCGACTGCGCCGTCGGCCCGCCGTGGACGAACAGCACGTGCGGCGCCGGGCCCCCGTCCGGGTGGTCGGGGTGCGTGGGCGGGTACCGGTAGGCGTGCACCGACCGCCCGTCCTGGCTGGGGACGGTGAGGAACTCCGGCACCGGCAGGAACGCCGGGTCCGGCGAGGCGCCGGAGGTCCGCGCGGTCAGGGACTCCGACCCCGCGCCCGACACGTCGACGCGGACGACCCGGGCCGCCAGGTCCGGGGACGCGGCGACCGCACCGATCCAGTCGCCCGCCGCCGAGACCGCGGGCAGGTAGGCCGTGTACGGCAGGTCCAGCCGGTCCAGGCGTCCGCTGCGGCGGTGCACGACGTCGAGCCGGTGGCCGACACGGCCGTCGGAGGCGGCGTGCAGCAGGGCGACGCGGTCGTCGTCGGGTCCGTCCCCGAGCGCGGCCCAGGACGTGGTCCCGAACGTCCACGGCGGGAAGCCCTGCTCGGCGTCCTCGGGCAGCAGGGCCCGCAGGTCCCCCTCGCCGTCGTCTCCCCCGTCCCCGACCTCGCAGAGGTTCCAGAACCCGCTGCGGTCGCTCACGACGAGGACGGTGCCGTCGGGGGCGAAACCCGGGTGGACGAGGGACTCGCGCCCCACACCACCCGCCAGCACGCGGGCGCCCGTCAGCCGCGGGCCGTCCGGTCCGGCCGCCAGGTCCGCCGTCCACAGCTGCGTCCGCTGCCACGGCATGTCGGGGTGGTCCCAGCTCACCCAGACCAGCCGCGCGCCGTCCGGGGAGACGCGCGGGGCGGCCAGGAACCCGGGACCGGTGAACAGCTCGACGGGCCCGGAGCCGTCGAGCGGGACGTGGACGAGGCTGCGTCGCAACGCCCCACCCCGGCCGGTGGCCCGGTGGTCCTCGGCGACGAGCAGCACGCCGTCCCCCCAGGCCGCCGGGTCGGCGTACCGGACCCCGTCGGCCGGCACGAGGGCGCGCGGTTCCGCGCCGGGCGAGGTGACGTGGAACCAGCGCTGGTCGGCCGCCGAGGCGAGGACGAGACCGCCGCCCGGCACGGGCGCCCAGGAGCCGCCGCCGTACTCGTGGACGCGCGTGCGGGCGTCCAGGCCGGGCGCGCACTCGACCACCTCGGCGTCCGGGGACCGGCGCAGCACGGCGACGCGTCCCCCCTGCGCGGGGCGGCCCTCGGCCCACCAGAGGGTGCCGTCGGCCTCGACCTCGACGCCCGAGAAGCGCAGGCCGGCAGCGGCGACGTCGGCGGCCTGCACCGGGGAGGTCCACGCTCCGTGGGGGGTCACCGGCCCACCGTAGCCCCGGGTTCCGCGCCCGACGCGGCCGTGCCGGCCGGCCCCGGCGGGACCACCCCGCGCGTCGGTACCGTGGCGTCGTGAGCACGCCTGCCGACCCCGCGCCCAGGCAACCCCCGGTGCCGCCCCTCGCCGGGCCGGCCCCCCAGCCCGTCGGGGACGTGGTGGTCGAACCGGTCGGGGAGATCGTCACGGGTGAGGCCGTCGTCCTGGGCCTGCGCGCGGCCTCCTTCGCCTCCCGCATCCTCGCCGCGGCCCTCGACGCCGTGGCGATCGGGATCGTGCTCGTCGCCGCGTTCATCGGGGCGACCTCGCTGCTGAGCGACAGCAGCGAGGCGACGGTGACGGCCATCGGGCTCACCGTCACGGTGCTGTGCCTCGTGGGGATCCCGACGGCCGTCGAGACGGCCACCCGCGGCCGGTCGATCGGCAAGCTCGTCCTGGGGGTCCGGGCCGTGCGCGACGACGGCGGGCCCGTGCGCTTCCGGCACTGCCTCGTCCGCGCCGTCACGGGGTTCTTCGAGCTCTGGGCCCTCGCGGGCAGCCCCGCCATCCTCTGCTCGCTCGTCAACTCCCGCGGCAAGCGCTTCGGGGACCTGCTCGCGGGGACGTACGTCGTCCGGGAGCGGACCGCCGCACGCCACCGTCCGCTGCCGCCCATGCCGGCGGAACTGGCGGGCTGGGCGCGCACTTCCGACATCGGGCGGCTGCCGCTGGCCACCACGACGGCCGCGCGGCAGTTCCTGGCCCGCACCGCGACGCTGAACCCGGCCTCGCGCGAGGCCCTGCGCGTGCAGCTCGCCGAGGCGCTGCTGCCGCACGTCTCCCCCGCCCCGCCCCCGGGCACGGACCCCGAGCGCTTCCTCGTGGCCGTGCTCGTGGAGCGGCGGGACCGGGAGTACGCCCGGATGGAGCGCCGCGAGAACCGGACCCGCGAGCTGGAACGGACGATCGGCCGGCCCTGAGGCCCCTCCGCCGCGTCCTGGAGGGGGTCAGAGCAGCCGCAGGACCTCCTCGGGGGTCCACGGCCGCAGCGTCAGCACGGTCGTCGTCTCCGGGAGCCCGGCCTGCGGCCAGGACACCGTGAGCTCCAGGCGGCAGTCTCCGGCGGACTGGTCGGGGAGCACGTCGATCCAGAAGTTCGCGTCGAGGTCGTAGGCGTCCTCCCCACCGGACCCCGTCGACTGCGAGGGGTCGGCGAACCCCTCCTGGTCGCCGACGCGGACGGCGAGGACGGGTTCGGACCAGCCCTGGGGGCCGTCCTCGTCGACGCCGCCCCACTGGCTCTGGCGCAGCGCGGCCTCGGCCTGCACCCCCTCGGCCCGCAGGACGAACGGCAGGGACAACCCGTCGGAGTGGGCGAAGACGCACCGCAGGGCGGCGACGATGCCGGGAGCGCGAGCGAGGACCACGGGGCCGTGGACGACGGCCCCGAGGTCCTCGGGTTCGACGGCGGGCGGCCAGCGGTGGGGTGTCAGCACCCCCCGATGGTGCCAGCCGGCACGGGACGGATCAGGCGGACCGCAGGACCGTCGTCGACCACTCCCCCACGAGCAGCTCGGCGACCTCGCGGCCCACCTCCTGCTGGGGGTCCGACGACACGACGAGCTTCCAGGGACCACCCGGCGCCGGCGGCACGGTGAACTCGACGGGGTTCGTGGCCCCGTTGACGAGCAGCAGCACCGTCGGGGACCCCTCGGCCTGGAACTGCACGGCGTAGGCGCGGGCGTTCGCGTCGTCCCACTCCTCCTGGCCCATGGGTTCCCCGTCCGCGCGCAGCGAGACGGTGTTCGGGCCGGCGGTCCCGGCGTACCACTGCGGGCGCAGCGCGGGCGTCTCACGGCGCAGCGTGAGGAGGTCGCGCGTGAAGGTGAGCAGGTCGGTGTCGACCGCGGACCAGTCGAACCAGGACAACTCGTCGTCGTGGCAGTAGGCGTTGTTGTTGCCCTCCTGCGTGCGGCCGAACTCGTCACCGCCGAGCAGCATCGGCACCCCCGAGCTCAGCAGCAGCGTCGTGAGCAGGTTCCGGCGCTGCCGGGCGCGCAGGGCGTTGACGGCCTCGTCGTCCGTGGGCCCCTCGGCCCCGCAGTTCCACGACCGGTTGTCGCTCTCGCCGTCGGCACCCCCCTCGCCGTTGGCGTCGTTGTGCTTCTCGTCGTACGCCGTGAGGTCGGCGAGGGTGAACCCGTCGTGGGCGGTGAGGAAGTTCACGCTGCACAGCGGGGAGCGGCGGTCGGCCTCGTACACGTCCGGGCTGCCCGTGAGGCGCTGGGTCAGTTCCCCGAGCGAGCCCTGGCCCCGCCAGAAGTCGCGGACGTCGTCGCGGTACTTGCCGTTCCACTCCGACCAGCGCGCCGGGAAACCGCCGACCTGGTAGCCCGCGGTGTCCCAGGGTTCGGCGATGAGCTTCACGCCCGCCAGGACCGGGTCCTGGTGGACGATCGACAGGAACGCGGAGTGGACGTCCGCGTCGCCGCCCTGCCGGGTGAGGGTCGTCGCGAGGTCGAACCGGAACCCGTCGACGTGCATCTCGCTCACCCAGTAGCGCAGCGAGTCCAGGACCAGCTGCAGCGCCGCGGGGTGGGAGACGTTGAGGGAGTTCCCCGTCCCGGTGGTGTCGAAGTAGCTCTCCGGCTCCTCCTCGACGAGGCGGTAGTACGAGCCGTTGTCGATGCCCTTGAGGGACAGCGTCGGGCCCATGTGGTTGCCCTCGGCGGTGTGGTTGTAGACGACGTCCAGGACGACCTCGAGCCCCGCGGCGTGCAGGGCCTTGACGAGCTCCTTGAACTCGGCGACCTGGCCGCCGCCGTCCCCGACCGAGCTGTACTCGTTGTGCGGGGCGAAGAAGCCGATGGAGTTGTAGCCCCAGTAGTTCCGCAGCCCCTTCTCCTCCAGGTGGGAGTCCTGGACGAACTGGTGGACGGGGAGGAGTTCGACGGTCGTCACGCCGAGGTCGACGAGGTGCTGGATCGCGGCCGGGTGGGCCAGGCCTGCGTACGTGCCGCGGATCTCCTCCGGCACGTCGGGATGCTGCCGGGTGAAACCCTTGACGTGGACCTCGTAGACGACCGTGTCGGCCAGCGGGACGCGCGGCGGGGCGTCGTTGCCCCAGTCGAACTCCGGGTCGACGACGACGGCCTTGGCCACCGAGGCCGCGGAATCGGCGTCGTTGCGCTCCTCGGGGTCGTCGAACGTGTGGCCGAAGACCTCCTCGCCCGCCCCCCAGGCCCCTTCGACGGCGCGGGCCCACGGGTCCAGCAGGAGCTTGGCGGCGTTGTGGCGCAACCCCTCCCCGGGTTCCCACTCGCCCTCCACGCGGAACCCGTAGCGGGTGCCCACACCGCCGGGGACGAGGCCGTGGAACACGTGACCCGTCCGCTGGTCCAGGCGGTGGCGGGTCTCGCCGCCGTCGTCGACGAAGACCGCCACGTCCACGGCCTCGGCCGTCTCGGAGTACACGGCCACGTTCAACCCGTTCTCGCGCAGGGTCACGCCGAGGGGGTAGGGGGTGCTGTCGGTCACCTCCCGATACTGCTGGTCCACGGCCTCCTCCGCGCGCCGGAACTCAGCCGCGTTCCTCGCGGCGGGTGCGCCACCGCCCGGTGGCCCACAGGAGGCGCCAGCGGGCGCGCACCCAGGTGAACCACCGCAGCCGGCCGGAGTCGAGACCCTGCTCGGTCCGCTCCCACCGGCGCTGCTCGCGGTGGTGGTACTTCAGGGCGACGAGGGCGCAGCCACGCAGGAACGCGGCGACCACCGCGACGCCACCCGCGATGGTGGCCCACGACGCGGCGTCCTCCAAGCTCATCCGGCCATGGTCCCAGACCGGGTCCTCAGCGCGGTTCCCGGAACGCGCGCGCAGCGGCCCTCACCAGCGGCGCCACGTCGACCGCGATGCGCCGGTACCCGGCGGAGGAGGGGTGGAAGCGGTCGGCCGAGAACATCGACGGGTCGCGGACGAAGGCCGCCGAGGCACCCGAGGTGTCGGCCACCGTCACGCCCAGCGCGACGGCCGCACGGCTCTGCGCTGCACGGAAGTCCGCGCTGACGGCGCGGACGAACTCCCGCAGCGCCGGTGGGACGTGGGCGACGATGCCGAGGTCCGGGGCCGGCACGAGGACGACCTCCACCCCGGCACCGCGCAGGGTCCCGAGGGCGGCGGTGAGTTCCGCCACCGCCTGGTCCGCCGGGACGGCGTGGGTGAGGTCGTTGGCACCGACGACCACGGCGGCCACCTGGGGCCACGCCCCCGCCGCCGCGACCTGTCCCGCCAGCGCCGCGCTGCGCGCGCCGGAGACCGCGAAGACCCGGTGCGCGGCCGCGACGCCAGCGACGGCGAGGTCGGCGATCAGCAGGGGCCCCAGGGTGTCCGCCGTGGAACTCGACCCCACGCCGGCGGCGAGGGAGTCCCCGAACAGGGCCAACCGGAGGGGTTCGGACGACACGAGACCAGTCGACCAGGGACGCCGAAGCCCGGCACCCCGAGGGGGGTGCCGGGCGTCGGGTGCGAGGGGCGGGACCGCTCAGTAGCGGTAGTGCTCCGGCTTGTACGGGCCCTCGACGTCGATGCCGATGTACTCGGCCTGCGACTTCGTGAGCTCGGTGAGCCGCACGCCGAGCGCGTCGAGGTGCAGGCGCGCCACCTTCTCGTCGAGCTTCTTGGCGAGGCGGTGCACGCCGACCGGGTACTCGTCCGGCTTGGTGAACACCTCGATCTGTGCAACGACCTGGTTGGCGAACGAGTTCGACATGACGAAGCTCGGGTGCCCCGTCGCGTTGCCCAGGTTCAGCAACCGGCCCTCGGAGAGCACGATGACGTTGTGCGCCTCGACGGCGTCGTCGCCGGAACCGGAGGCGGGGATCCGCCACTCGTGGACCTGCGGCTTGATCTCGACCTTCTCGACGCCCGGGATCCGGGACAGGCCGAGCATGTCGATCTCGTTGTCGAAGTGGCCGATGTTCCCCACGAGCGCCTGGTGCTTCATCTTGGCGATGTCGGCCGCCATGATGACGTCCTTGTTGCCCGTCGCGGTGATGAAGATGTCCGCGGTGCGGACGACGTCCTCGAGGCGGACGACCTGGTACCCGTCCATCGCGGCCTGCAGGGCGTTGATGGGGTCGACCTCGGTGACGACGACGCGCGCACCCTGGCCGCGCAGGGACTCCGCGCAGCCCTTGCCGACGTCCCCGTACCCGAACACGACGGCCGTCTTGCCGCCGATGAGGATGTCGGTGCCGCGGTTGATCCCGTCGATGAGGGAGTGCCGGGTGCCGTACTTGTTGTCGAACTTCGACTTCGTCACCGAGTCGTTGACGTTGATCGCCGGGAACGGCAGTGCGCCGTTGCGGTGGTACTCCGCGAGGCGGTGCACACCCGTCGTCGTCTCCTCGGTGACGCCGCGGATGCCGGCGGCGATGCGCGTCCAGCGCTCCGGGTCCTCGGCGAGGCTCGCGCGCAGCAGCTCCAGGACGACCGCGTACTCCTCGGAGTCGTCCGGGGTCGTCGCCGGGACCGCACCGGCGGCCTCGAAGCGCTTGCCCTCCAGGACGAGCATCGTGGCGTCGCCACCGTCGTCGAGGATCATGTTCGGGCCGATGCGGTGGCCCTCGGCGTCGGTGCCCCAGTCGAAGATGCGGTCCGCGAGGGCCCAGTACTCCTGCAGCGTCTCGCCCTTCCAGGCGAAGACGGGGACGCCCGCGGGCGCCTCGGGGGTGCCGGTGCCCACGACGACGGCCGCGGCGGCCTGGTCCTGGGTGGAGAAGATGTTGCAGCTGGCCCAGCGGACCTGCGCGCCCAGGGCGACGAGGGTCTCGATGAGGACGGCGGTCTGCACCGTCATGTGCAGGGAGCCGGCGATACGGGCGCCCGCCAGCGGCTGGGACTCGCCGAACTCGGCGCGCAGCGCCATGAGTCCGGGCATCTCGTGCTCGGCCAGACGCAGCTCGTGGCGTCCGGCCTCGGCCAGGGAGAGGTCCCGGACCTTGTACTCGAAAGACATTCTCGTCCTCTCGTGACGGTTCGTGACGTTCCCCCGGCACGGCCCCTCTGGGCCCTCGTGCGGCATCACCGCGCGCCGGAGCGAACCTCCAGACTACGCGCCGTCGCCTCCCCCGGGCTCGTCAGCCCGAGCCGCCCGGGCCCCCGGGGCCGTCCCGGCCGGCCGGCCCGTCAGCCCAGGCGGTCCTTGAGGTCGGCGACCTGCGGCGACAGGGCCGGGTCCGTCCCCGAGGCCAGCGCGAGGTAGGTGGCGGCGAAGTCGGTGCGGGCGATGAGCTGGGCCAGGCGCTGGGCCGGAGACCCGTTCTCGGCCACGAGCTCCGACGTCCGCACGCCCGCGTCCGACGCCGTCTGGGCGACGGCGTCGGCGAGGCGGCGGTCCTCGTCCCGGACGGCGGCGGGGGCGTCGCGCAGGACGAGCAGCCGCATCCGCGGACCCCCGGGACCGTCGAGGAAGGGGTCGGCGAAGACGTCGTCGACACCGGCCGCGAAGGGCCCGCCGAAGGTGGCGACGACCTCGCTGGCGTCGTCGGGCAGCGCGCCGCTGACCGCGGGCACGCGCGCCGTGCGGGACAGCATCGACGCGGTGCGGCGGGCGGCGGCGGCCGTGAGGTCACCGTCGGCCAGCACGACCGGGACGGCCCCCGCGAGCTCCAGGGCCAGGGTCTTGGCGGGGTTGACGAACGTCTCCGTCCACGGCCGGGACGCCTCGGCCTCGGCGTCGAGGCGGTCGGCCACCCCCGCGAGGTCGGCGGGTCCGGCGCTCAGCAGCGTCAGCGCGTCGCACGCCAGCAGGACGGGGGTCACGAGCGACCACAGGGCGACGCGCGAGGACCGCGGGTCACCGCCGTCGGCCCGCACCCCGCGGGCCGGGCGGACCTGCACGTTGCCGTTGCGGGACCCCACCTCGGCCAGCGGGGAGCCCTCGCCCGCGACCGTCACCACGCGGGCGCCGCGCCGGGAGGCCTCGGCCGCCAGGGCCAGCGGACCGGGCGCCCGCCCGGACAGGGACACCGCGACGACGAGGTCGAGCGGTCCGACCCAGCTCGGCAGCGGGCCGCCGTGCCGGACGACGACCGGGACGGGGCAGTTGCGACCGGCGAGGGCGACGAGCACGTCGGCGACGGCGGAGCTGCCGGCGAGGGCGGCGACGACGACGGCGCGGGGGCGCTCGTCGTCGGCCAGCCGCGCGACACCGGCCTCGGCGGACAGGTCGACCGCCTCGCGGACCTGGGCCCCGGCGCTGGCCAGGGCGCGCAGCACCCCGCCGACGTCGGCCGCGGCGAGGGCGTCGCCGTCGGCCAGGAGAGTCTCGTCGAGGGCGGTCACGCGGCGCCCCCGGGCACGTCCAGCGCGGCGTCGACCAGCAGCACCGGGACCCCGTCGACGACGGGGTAGCGGATGCCGTCCGGCGTCGCGAGGAACGGTGCCCCCTCGACCGTGACCGCGTGCAGCGGCTGGCCGGTCAGCGGGCAGCGCAGGAGCTCCAGGACCCAGTCGGTCGCGGGCGAACCCTGCGCGGAGTTCCCGGGGCCGCTCACGCGGACTCCCCGCGGACGATCGCGAGCACGCGGTCGCGGACGGCGGCCATGGTCGGCTCGTCGGCACCTTCGGCGTTCAGCCGCAGCAACGGTTCGGTGTTCGAGGCGCGCAGGTTGAACCACCACATCGGCTGCGCCGGCGAGGCCGGGTGGAACACCGTGACCCCGTCGAGCCGGTCGACCTCGAGCGTCTCCCCCTGCGCCGCAGCGGTGTCCGTGACCGCCTGCACGACCGCCTCGGTGACGGCCGCCGCGTCGTCGACGGTGGAGTTGATCTCGCCGCTGGCGGCGTAGAGCTCGTACTCGGCGGCGAGTTCGGACAGCGGCCGGTCCTGCTCGGCGAGCGCGGCGAGGACGTGCATCGCGGCGAGCATCCCGGTGTCGGCCGACCAGAACTCGCGGAAGTAGTAGTGCGCGGAGTGCTCACCGCCGAAGACGGCGCCCTCCTCGGCCATGCGCTGCTTGATGAAGGAGTGCCCGACGCGGGTGCGGACGGGCGTCCCGCCGTCGGCGGCGACGAGTTCCGGCACGGCCCGGGAGGTGATGAGGTTGTGGATGACGACCGGCTGCCGTCCGGCGCGCAGCTCCTTGGCGATCTCGCGGCGCGCCACCATGGCCGTGACGGCGCTGGGGCTGACGGGGTCGCCGTTCTCGTCGATGACGAAGCAGCGGTCCGCGTCACCGTCGAAGGCCAGGCCGATGTCGGCGCCCTCGGCCGGGACGGCCCGCTGCAGGTCGACGAGGTTCTTCGGGTCGAGCGGGTTCGCCTCGTGGTTGGGGAACGTGCCGTCGAGCTCGAAGAAGAGCGGGACGACGTCCAGCGGCAGGGCCGGCAGACCGGCGTCGTCGCCGAGGACCGCGGGGGCCGTGAACCCGCCCATGCCGTTGCCCGCGTCGACGACGACCTTGAGGCGGCGGCCGCCGCTGAGGTCGACGAGGGAGCGCAGGTGCGTGGCGTAGGCCTTCAGCAGGTCCTGCTCGTCGACGGCGCCGACGTTCCCCCCGCCCGCGGGGACCTCACCGGAGTCGAGCCAGCTCTGGGCGAGGTCGCGGACGGCGGACAGCCCGGTGTCCTGGCCGACGGGCTTGGCGCCTGCGCGGCACAGCTTGATGCCGTTGTACTGCGCGGGGTTGTGGCTGGCCGTGAACATGGCACCGGGGACGCCGAGGAAGCCGCTCGCGAAGTAGAGGCCGTCGGTCGAGCACAGGCCGATGACGGTGACGTCGACACCGCGGGAGGCGACCCCGTCGGCGAACGCCGCGGACAGCTCCGGGGACGAGGGGCGCATGTCGTACCCGACGACGGCCTTGGGGCCCTGGCCGGCGGGCGTCTCGGGCAGGACGACGACCTCGGCGAAGGCGGCGCCGATGGCGCGCACGACACCGGCGTCGAGCTGGTCGGGGACGATCCCCCGGACGTCGTAGGCCTTGATGACGGACGACAGGTTCACGGTCGGGGCGGTCACGCTCGGGAGCCTACAAGCGACACCCCGCAGCGACGGTGCTGCGCGGGCCCGCGCTGCTGCGAGCGGGTCGCCTCAGCGCTTGCGGGAGCGTTCCAGCACGCCGTCGACGGTGATCGGACCGGCGGCCGACGTCCAGCTGCGCTCCTCGCAGACGTGGCAGGAGGTGAACTGCACGGGGGTGCCGTCGGTGAGGGACATCGCCAGCTGGGTGACGCGCTCGCTGCCGCAGTGCGCGCACACGGCCGTCTCCCGGTGGGCGGCCTGGGTCAGGGACCCCAGGGGCGGGGCGGTCCGGGCGGCGCGAGGTCGGCGGGAGGCGCGGGGCGCGTTGGCGGCTGGCACGGGACTCCATCGGCAGCGGACCGCCCCGCTTGAGACGTCCCACCGGGTGAGGTGGCGCGCGAACGGGTGACGGCGCGGGCGCGTGCCTCAGCGCTGGTCGCGGTCGCCGATGACGCGCAGGTGCCCGCGGCGGACGGCGGGGGCGTCGGGGTCCACGGTCCGGGTGCCCCGGCCCGCCAGCGGTCGGTCGCGGACGGCGTCGACCAGCGCGTCGAGGTCGTCGTGGTGCTTGGCGGCCTCGAGCAGCTCGGGGGCCAGCCGGACGACCTCCCAGCCGCGGGGGGCCGTGAGGCGCTCGGCGTGGGGGGCGCACAGGTCGTAGGTGTGGGGTTCGGCGAACGTCGCGAGCGGGCCCAGCACGGCGGTGGAGTCGGAGTAGACGTAGGTGAGCGTCGCCACCGCGGTCCCCCCGCACGCGGTCCGCGAGCAGCGCCGGGCGCTGGGTGCGGTGGATCGGCCGGCTCCCGGGCGGGAGGCGTTCGTTCCTGGGGTGCGGGAGGTCACGCGCGGCACGCTACCCCCCGCCGTGGGCCGTCGCCGTGCACCGTCGGCAGGGCGAGTCGTGGTGGCGCACCGCGGGTACTCTCGCCCGGTGGTCCTCCGACGCCGGGCTCAGACCCGCCCCCGCCGACGCCGGGACCGCCACGGTCGCGGCCTGCGCGGACCGCTGCTGCCGGCGTCGCTGCCGGCCGCACGGACCCGGGCCGAACGCTTCGACGACCTCGTCCTGGACGCCGTCGAACTGCTGGAGCGGCGCTGGGCCGAGCAGCTGGCGGGCGTCGAGTTCGCCGTGGAGGACGTGCCGCCGTCGGACCCGGCCCCGTGGGAGGACGACGTCGTGCCCCTGGGCCGGTTGTTCCCGGCCCAGGGGCAGCGTCCCGCGAGGGTAGTGCTGTACCGCCGGCCCCTGGAGACGCGGGCCGACGGCGACGACCTCGACGACCTCGTCGCCGACGTCGTGGTCGAGCAGGTGGCGCACCTGCTCGAGCTGCCGCCCGAGGACGTCGACCCCCGGTACGGCGACTGAGCCTGTGCGGTCCGGGCGGCTCAGGCCGCCTTGGCCCGCGACAGGATGAGCTGCAGCAGCGTCAGGACCGCCCGCTTGACGTCCTCGCGGCTGCGCGCGTCCAACGCCACCACCGGCACCGCCGGGTCGACGTTGGCCGCCGAACGCACCTGCTCCAGCGTCAGCTGGCTGCGCCCGGCGAAGGAGTTGACCGCCAGCACGAACGGCAGGCCGATCTTCTCGAAGTAGTCCAGCGCCACGAAGCAGTCGTCGATCCGGCTGGGGTCGACCAGGACGATGCCGCCCAGGGCGCCGTCGGCCAGGTCGTTCCACATGAACCCGAACCGGTCCTGCCCCGGGGTGCCGAACATGTACAGGATGATGCTGTCGTCGATGGTGACCCGGCCGAAGTCCATGGCCACCGTCGTCGTCGTCTTCTGACTGCCCTCCCCGGCGTAGTCCACCCCCACCGAGGCCGAGGTCATCGCCGCCTCGGTGCTCAACGGCTCGATCTCCGAGAGCGCACCCACGGTCGTGGTCTTGCCGACCCCGAACCCGCCGGAGACGAGGATCTTGACCGGGATGGGCGGTCGTTTCACGGCGGCCCTGTCGACGGGGACGGACGGCCGGACGTCAGAGGGCAGCGACACCGTTGATCAACCTCTCGATGAACGAGACGTCGAACGCGAGGGACTTCGCGGTGGACGTCGTGATGAGCAGTTCACGGCCGACGAGGTCGCCGACCAGGACCTGGGCCACGCCCAGGGGGATGCCGACGAGAGCGGCCACCTCGGCGACCGACCGCGCCTGCGCGCACACCTCGAGGACCAGACCCGGTTCGAAGGACAGGGACCCGGAGGCCACCGCCTGCTCACCCTGGGGGGTGAGCACGGCGGTGGTCTCCATGGCGATCCCGGCCGTCCCGCCGCCGGTGCGCCCACCCGTGAGCAGGTAGGCCCGCACCTCCTCGCGCTCCTCCTCGCCGTCCTCGCCCTGCGCCACCGCGGGAGCGGTGGAGTGGGCGGGGGCGGCGTGGGCGGGGGCGGGGGCGGGAGCCCCCGCCCCGAGGAACGGGCGGTCGAACTCGTCGAACTCCTCGAACTCCTCGAACGCGTCGGGGTTCACAGCTGCAGGGACGTCTTCAGCTCGGTGACGAGTTCGGGCGTCAGCAGCGAACCGACCCGCTCGACGAGCATGGTCGTCTCGTAGCCGACGAGACCGAGGTCGCAGTCGGCGGAGGTGACGACCCCGAGGCAGGCGCGGCCGGCGATCGAGGACACCAGCAGGTAGCCGGACCCGAACTCGGTGATGACCTGGCTCAGCGGGCCCTTGGACAGCAGGCGGGACGCCGAGACGGCCAGCGTCGTCAGGCCCGACACCGTGGCGGCGAGCTTGTCCGCGTCGGCGCGGACGAGGTCCGCGCGCATGGTCATGAGCAGGCCGTCGGAGGAGACCCCGATGGCCTGTTCCACGCCGGGGGTCTGGGCGACGAAGCGCTCGAGCAGGAAGTTGACGTCCTGCGCGTTCTGGCTGACGGTGCTGACGCTCATGATCACTCGCTCTCGGTGGACGCTTCGGTGGACTCTTCGGTGCCCTGCAGCTCGGCGCTGTCGCGACGGGCGCGGGAGACACCGCTCTGCAGGCCGGACAGGCCGCGGCGGACCTGGTCGGCGGACCGGGGCGTGGTCGCCGTCGCGGCGGCCTCCTCGCCCGTGTCGGGCAGCTGCGCGCCGCGGACCCGGGTGGGCACGACGGGCGCCTGGACGGCGACCTCCTCGACGACCGGGGCCGGCAGCGAGGCCACGACGGGGCCCGAACCGGTGTCGGCCGTGCGGCCGAGGTCGCGGCCGAGCTCACCGAGCTGGGCGCCGCGGACGCGGGCGGAGGGCACGGACGGTGCCGCGGGTGCGGCCGGCGCGGCGGCCGGGAGCGGGGCCGGGGCGGGGACGACCGGTGCGACCGGGGCGGCGTGGGCCACCGGCGCGGGGGCGACGACCTCGGGGGCGGACGCGACGGCCTGCACGGCGGCGACGAGCGCGGGCTCGGCGACGGGGACGACCGGCGCGGTCACGGGGGCCACGGCCGCCTCGGCGCGGGCCTCGGCGGACGCCTCGACCGGGGCACCGGCGAGGACACCGGAGGGGGCACCGGAGGGGGCACCGGAGGGGGCCTCGACGAGCAGCGACGCCGGGAGCTCGACCGTCGCGACGATGCCGGCGCTCGCGCCCGCGGTTAGGGTGACCGTCATGGACCAGCGGTCGGCCAGCAGACCGACGACGTGGTGGCCCAGCAGGCGGGAGTCGGGGCGGGTCAGGGCCGCGTAGGCGATGCGGCTGTTGGCCTCGTCGAGCTCCTCGGCGCTCATGCCGATGCCGGCGTCGGCGATCGCGATGCGGTAGCCGCCCTCGAGGGTGGCGGTGCCGTTGACGACGACGCGGGTGCTGCCGGCCGAGAACGCGGTGGCGTTCTCCAGCAGCTCGGCGAGGAGGTGGGTGGTGTCGGCGGCGGCGCTGCCGTGCAGCGTGACGTCGTCGAGGGCGGACAGGTCGACGCGGGAGTAGTCCTCGATCTCGGCCAGGGCGGCGCGGACGACGCTGGCGGCCTTCACGGGACGGGTCTTGGCGCGGGTCTGCTCGGCGCCGGCCAGGACGAGCATCGACTCGGCGTTGCGGCGGACGCGGGTGGAGAGGTGGTCGAGCTTGAAGAGCTTGTCGAGCACCAGCGGGTCCCGCTCGTTGCGCTCGAGGTCGGCCAGGAAGGCCAGCGTGCGGCTGAGCAGGTTCTGGTTGCGGCGACCGAGGTTGACGAGCATCTCGGCGGAGGCGCGGTCGGCGCGGTGCTGCTCGACGGCGAGGTCGAGGGCGCTGTCCTGGACGTGGTTGAACGCGACGGCCAGGTCGGCCAGCTCGTCCTTGGTGGTCACGGAGAACGCGGGCAGCGTGGGCGGCGTGGCGTCGGCCGGCATGGCGCGGACGGCGCTGATGGCCTCGGGCAGACGCGAAGAGGCGACCTCGTCGGCGCGGGCGGTGAGGGCGCGCAGCGGGAGGACGACGGTGCGGATGAGGGCGAGGAGCATGAGGGCCACGAGGACGACGGCCAGGACGGCGAAGCCGACGATGAAGCCCTGGGCCAGGCGCGCGGTGTGCGCGGCGGCGGCCTGGGCGGTGGCGTCACGGGCCTCGACGGAGGCCTTGAGCTGGTCGGTGACCTTCACGATGTCGCCGAACGTGTTCAGCCCCTGCTGCAGGTAGCCCTCGGCGTCGGAGACGCGGCTGTCGCGGTAGGCGATCTGCGCACGGTTGTTGGAGTCGATCCAGTTGTCCCACAGCGTGATGAGCTGCTTGTTCATGGCCTGCTCGGACGGCGTCATGATCGACAGCGGAGCGGTCAGCAGGTCCAGGCGGAGGCCGGCCTTGTCCTTCTCCAGCCCCACGAGGCTCGGGGAGTTCGGGTCCAGGGCGGCCTGCGTGCCGTAGCGGTAGGTGTCCAGGGCCAGGCCGGTCTGCCACCCGGTGACGTCGGCCCCCCAGAACTTCTGCTGGCTCGCGAACTGGACGACGCGGGCGGTGTCCCGGGTCTGCTGCACGGCATCGGTCTGGGCCTGGTTCCCGACGTAGGCGACCACGCCGGTGAGCAGGGTCAGCGCCAGGATCACCCCGAACGCGATGGCGAAGCGTGCGCCCACCCGGACGCGACGCAACAAGAAGGTCATCCTTGCTCCTCTTCCAGCGGAGCGACCTCGCGGGACGAGGCGCACCGGACAGTCATCGGTGACGTGCTCGCCGGGGGACCGGCGCTGGATGAGTGATCGTCGCGTCTTCTAGGGGCCTGCAGCGGCCGATCGGGTGATCCTGAATCGTTTCTAGAAGGTGGAGCGGGTCAGCGCTGCCACAGCAGGGCCGCCAGCTCGGAGGCCACGGCCGCCGGCGCCGACTCCTGGGCGGTGATCTCGACGACCTCGACCTGGGCGTGCCCGTCGGGGCCGGCGTGCACGCGCACACCGTGACCACCGGAGGACAGCCCGAGGACGACGTCGAAACCCGGGGTGTCGGGGGCGAGGTGGGCGACGGCCATCACCGCGCGCCCCAGGTGGCCGTCCGGGTCGACGTCGCGGGCGTCGAGGGACGCGGCGGCCAGAGCCGTCTCGAACTCGTCGCGCACGATGCGCTCCTGCCGGACGTGGCCCTCGAGGCGGGACGCGACAGCTTGACGGCGCTCCCAGATCGACTGGTTCATCGCTTCCTCCCCCGTGCTCGGCGGACCGGCGGTCCTCCCCGACCTGTCTTCTCGGCAGGTCGGGGGCCGGACTGGAGCACCGTCGCGCGCCGGTCGCCCGGTCGCGCGGGGAGGTCGCCCGATCAGCTGATGCGGCGCTTGAGGCGGCGGCGTTCGCGCTCGCTGAGGCCGCCCCAGATGCCGAAGCGCTCGTCGTTGCCGAGCGCGTACTCCAGGCACTCCTGGCGGACCTCGCAGGACTGGCAGACGCGCTTGGCCTCGCGGGTCGACCCGCCCTTCTCGGGGAAGAAGGCCTCGGGGTCGGTCTGGGCGCACAGGGCGAGCTCCTGCCAGCCCGGGTCCTCCGGCGTGAGGCCGGACAGCCCCGTCAGGCCGCCGGTCATCTCGACGAGCGAGAGCTCGGGCCGGCCGTCCGCGGTCGGCACCCCCGCCAGGAGGTCCTGCGTCCGGTCCTCCGACACGTCCTCGTCGGTCTCGAGTTCCAGGTACTCGACGTCGTCACTCACTGGTGGCCCCCACAGCCTCGGTCCTGTCACTCCCCGTGATGTGCCAGTCACCCTGCGACCACCACTGGGGGAATTACACGCGTGTCGTCCCGGAGAGTCAAGCCCGCCGTGGTATCCCGTGCTGCACTTGCGAAGACCCTGACCCCATCCGTCACACCCGCCCCACCCGCGCACCCTCCTGACCGGGCCTCCGAACGGGTGACCCGGTGGGATCCAGGAGGCGACAGGGGATGATGACGACCGTGAGCGACGTGAACGGACCCGGCCGACCCCTGCGGATCACGGCCCTCGCCGGCGGTGTCGGCGGGGCCCGGTTCCTGCGCGGACTGCTGGCGCACCTGGCGGCCTCCCCCGACCCCGGGCGCCGCGCGGCCGAGGTGACCGTGGTCAGCAACACGGCCGACGACGTCACCTTCCACGGTCTGCGGATCTCCCCCGACCTCGACTCCGTCATGTACACCCTGGGCGGCGGCATCGACGAGGTCCGCGGCTGGGGCCGGGCGGAGGAGAGCTCCGGCGTGGCCGCCGAACTCGCCGCCTACGGTGCCGAGCCGTCCTGGTTCACCCTGGGCGACAAGGACATCGCGACCCACCTCGTGCGGACGCGGATGCTGGCCGAGGGCGCGACCCTCTCGGAGGTCACGGCCCACCTGTGCCAGCGGTGGCGGCCCGGCGTCCGGTTGCTGCCCATGACCGACGACGTCGTGGAGACCCACGTCGACCTCGCCGACGGGCCGGACGGGAGCGTCCGGCGCGTGCACTTCCAGGAGTGGTGGGTCCGGTGGCACGCCGCCGTGCCGGCCGTGCGCATCGAGGCCGTCGGGGCCGCGCAGGCCACCCCCGCCCCCGGTGTCCTCGACGCGCTGCGCGACGCCGACGTCGTCGTGCTGCCGCCGAGCAACCCCGTGGTGTCCATCGGCACGGTCCTGCAGGTGCCCGGCGTCCGGCGCGCCCTCGTCGAGACGGTCGCACCCGTCGTCGGCGTCTCCCCCGTCATCGCCGGCGCGCCCGTGCGCGGCATGGCCGACGCCTGCCTGGCCGCCATCGGCGTCCCCACGACGGCCGCCGCCGTCGCGGGGCTCTACGACGACTTCCTCGACGGCTGGCTCATCGCCGAGGGCGACGAGGCGCCCGCCCGGTCCGGGCTCGTCGTCCGCCGCCGTCCGCTGCTCATGAGCTCCCCCGCCGCCACGGCCGACCTCGCCGGCGCGACCCTGGACCTGGCGCTGGAGCTCGTCGGACGGGAGCGCGCCGCGTGAACGCCCACCACTCCCCCGGTCACCTGCAGGTCGTCGGGCTCACGGGCATCGGCGAGGTCCACGCCGGTGACGACGTCGCCGCGCTCGTCGTCGACGCCCTGCACGCCCAGCGCGCCTCCCTCAGCGACGGCGACGTCATCGCCGTCTCCAGCAAGGTCGTCTCGAAGGCGGCGGGCCTGGCCGCCGCGGCCGTCGACCGCGACGACGTCGTGCTGCGCGAGTCCCGCCGCCTCGTCGCCGCCCGGCGCACGCCCACGGGCACCGCGCGGATCGTCGAGTCCGCCGCGGGCCCCGTCATGGCCGCCGCCGGGGTCGACGCCTCGAACGTCGAGGGCGAGGTCGTCCTGACGCTGCCGCACGACCCGGACGCCACGGCCCGGGCGCTGCGGACCCGGCTGCACGAACTGACCGGCGCGGTCGTCGGCGTCGTCGTCACCGACACCGCCGGACGGCCCTGGCGGGCGGGGCAGACCGACTTCGCGCTCGGCACCGCCGGGATCGACCCGCTCGACGACCTGCGCGGCAGCCTCGACACCTCCGGCCGGGAACTGTCGGTGACGGCGCGCGCCGTCGCCGACGAGCTCGCGGCGGCCGCCGACCTCGTCAAGGGCAAGGCGGAGGGGGTGCCCGCCGCCCTGTTCCGCGGGCTCGCCGACCTCGTGCTGCCGCTGGACGACGCCGGACCCGGCGCCCGCTCGACCGTCCGGTCGGGGCCGGGCGACTGGTTCCGGCTCGGGCACGTCGAGGCCGTGCGGGCGGCGCTCGGGGCCGGCGGCGTCGAACCGCCGCCCGTGGACCTCGGAACCCTCACCGACCGCCTCGACCGGGCGGCCGAGGTCGCCCTCGCAGCGGGGCCCGTCGCCGGTGGGGTCGTGCGCCGGGAGGGCCCGGCCCTGCGGGTCGAAGCCGCCGACGAGTTCTCCCTGGGGGCCCTGACCCAGCGCGTGCTGGCGGCGTTGTGGACCGAGTTCCTCGTCGGGCTGGTCGACCGGGAACCCGGCAGCGTCCGGGTCCGGACCGTCGAACTGCCCCGCTGAGGTTCCGGTGACGGCGTCCGGGTGGGTCGACTTGTCCCGTCCGGTGCGGGCGGGGATGCCCGTCTACCCCGGCGACCCGGAGTTCTCGGCGCGCCCGCACCCCGTGGAGGGTTGTGGTCCCTGCCGCGTCACGGCCCTGTCGCTGGGGACCCACACGGGCACCCACGTCGACGCCCCGGCCCACGTCGTCCCGGACGGTCCGACCGTCGACGAACTCCCCCTGGAGTTGTTCGCCGGACCGGCCGTCGTGCTGGACGTGCGGGGGTTCCCGGCGGTGGGCCCGGACCTGCTGGGCGCGGCGGCCGGGGCCCGGATCGTGCTGCTGCGCACCGGGTGGGACGAGCAGGCGGGAACCCCGGCGGAGTTCGAGCACCCCCACCTGACGCCCGCGGCGGCGCGGTTCCTGCGGTCGTCCGGCGTGCGGACCGTCGGGATCGACGCGGCGAGCGTCGACGGCCCCGGAACCCTGGCGGCGCACCGGGTCCTGCTCGGCGACCGGGCCGACCCGGGTGTCGTCGTGGAGAACCTGCGCGGGCTGGGAGAACTGCCGGGACGGGTGGAGTTCGCGGCGTTCGCGTGGGCGCTGACGCGTGGGGACGGGTCGCCGGTGCGCGCCGTCGCCCGCGCGCTGGCGTAGGTCAGCGCGAGCGGACGGCCCGGTTCGGCGTGTGGGTCGGCAGCGTCATCTTCGGACCGCGCCGCGGGCGGGAGGCTCCGGCGAACTCCAGCAGTCGTTGCACCCGGAACCGGTGGCCCCGGTAGCACTCGACGACCTCGGCGCAGCCGGCGTCGTCGAGGACCTCACCGGTCAGCGCCCACGAGACGTTCTTGGCGACGTGGTAGTCCCCGAAGCTGAACGCGTCGGCGTGGCCGTGGGCGCGCTGGCGGACCTCCGCCGACGTCCACACCCCCACCCCGGGCAGCGAGCGCAGCGCGCGGTCGGCCTCGTCGGGCGTCATGGCGAGGGTGCGTTCGAGACCGGCCGCGCGGGGGGCGGCGAGGATCGTCACCCGCCGGCGGCGCAGTTCGACCCCGGCCTGCAGCCACTCCCAGGACGGGACCCGCAGCCACTGCTCGGGGCTCGGCGGCAGCAGCAGCCCCGCGGGTCCCGGGGCCGGTTCGCCGAAGCGGTGCACGAGCCGGCGCCAGGCCGCGAAGGCCTCGACGCCCGTCACGACCTGTTCGAGCGCCGAGGCCGACAACGCCTCGAAGACCGCGCGGGTCCGGCCGACGCGCCAGTGCGGGTGCGCCCGCCACGACTCCACGAGGACGGTGTGCTCGGGCCGGGGCACGAACTCCTCCCACGTGTCGTCGGCCGCGCCGAGCAGGTCGGGGACACCGGCCAGGGCCCACTCCGTCCCCGGGCCCCAGGCCTCGGCGTGCACGCTGGCGTCGGCCGGGCGGGCCCGCACGCGCAGGACGACGGGACCGGTCGGGGTGCGGGTGGCGCGCCAGACGGACCCGTCGGCGTCCTGCCGGTAGGTGGGGTCTCCCCCGCCGCGGCG
Source organism: Kineococcus sp. NPDC059986 (assembly GCF_040702905.1). Classification (NCBI taxonomy): domain Bacteria; kingdom Bacillati; phylum Actinomycetota; class Actinomycetes; order Kineosporiales; family Kineosporiaceae; genus Kineococcus; species Kineococcus sp. NPDC059986. The sequence goes on from NZ_JBFBND010000040.1 coordinate 22,077, forward strand.
CAGGGGGCGCAGCATCGCGGTCACGGGGACGGGCCGGCCGGGCACCCAGCGCAGCTCCCCGTCCGGCGTCATGCCTCCACGGTAAGCGGCGGGGCCGGCTGCTCCGGTCGGCGCGCGGGGGCCCGGGTGGCCAGGTAGGACCCGGCGAGGACGAGCGCGAACCCTCCGATGGTGGTAGCGGTGATCCGCTCTCCGAGGACGACCGCGCCGGCCACGACGGCGACGACCGGGTTGACGTAGACGATGGCCGTCGCGCGCACGGGACCGATCTCGCCGACGAGGGCGAAGAGCAGCAGGAAGGCACCTGCCGTGCAGACGACGGCGAGGGCCGCGACGGACGCGAGGACGCCGGCCGACGGCACCGCGGCGGGGAGCCCCGGCCCCAGCGCGACGACGGGGACGTAGACGAGGGCGGACAGCACGAGGCTCGCCAGCACGACGGCCGCCCCGGGCAGGTCGCCGAGGTGGCGGGCCAGGACGGCGGGGCCGACGGCGTACCCGACGACGACGACGGCGAGTTCGGCGACGGCCCCGAACTGCCCGGGGTGCAGGTCGAACCCGACGAGCGTCGCGACGCCGAGGGTCCCGAGGGCCAGCCCGGTCCAGCCGGCGGCGCCGAGGCGTTCGGCCCGGCGGGAGGCGAGGGCCACGAGCACGCCGACGACGGGGACCGCCGAGATGACGACGGCCGTCGTCGAGCTGGGCAGGTCGTGCTCGGCCCGGGCCAGGAACAGCCACGGGCCGACGATCTCGAACCCCGTGTAGACGGCGACGGCCTTCCACCGGCGGGCGAGGGCGGGCAGGGCCGCGCGCACCTCCCGCCGGGCGAGGGCGTAGGGCGCGAGCACGACGGCCGCGAGCGCCGTGCGGGCCAGCACGAGGGTGGACGGGGCGAGCTCCTCGCCGGCGATCTTGATGAGCAGGTAGGGGATGCCCCAGGCGAGGCCGAGGGCGGCGAAGAGCAGGGCGGCGCGGCGGTTCACCTCCCGATCGTCTCCCTCCGTCGACCGTTCAGTCCAGCTAGAGTTTCGTCATGGGTCTCGACAGCGAGGACTTCACGATCGACCTGCGGCGGCTGCGCCTGCTGCGCGAGGTCGACCGCCGCGGCACGGTCGCCGCGACCGCCGCCGCCCTGCACCTCACCCCGTCGGCCGTGTCGCAGCAGCTCGCAGGCCTGGCGCGCGACCTCGACGTCCCACTGCTGGAGCGGCAGGGCCGCGGGGTGCGGCTCACGGGCCAGGCGCGCGTCCTGCTCGGCCACGCCGACGCCGTCGCGGCGCAGCTGGAACGGGCCCGCGCCGACCTGCTGGCCTTCGACGCGGGCCTCGTCGGGGAGGTGCGGGTGGGGACCATGGCGAGCGCCGTGTACGCCGTCGTGGGCCCGGCGCTGCGGACCCTGCGCGCCGAGCGTCCCGGCGTCCGCGTGCTGGTGCGCGAACGCGAACCCGTCGACGCGGTCGCGGGGCTCGACGCCGGCGACCTCGACATCGTCGTGACGGTCGACCACCCGGCCGGTCCGCGCCGCGACGACGCCCGCTACGACCGCGTCGACCTGCTCACCGACGTCCTCGACGCCCTCCTGCCCGTCGACCACCCGCTCGCGGACCGCGCCGAGGTGGACCTGGCCGAGCTGGCCCACGAGGAGTGGGTCGCCGCCGCGACCGACGACGCGTGCGCGCAGATCACGACCGGGGCCTGCGCCGCAGCGGGTTTCGCGCCCGACGTCCGGCACCACACGTACGAGTTCGACGCGCTCGCGGCCCTCGTCGCGGCCGGTGCGGGGGTCGCGCTCGTCCCGCGCCTGGCGCACCCCCTGCGACCGGCCGGGCTGCGGGTGGTCCCGCTGTCGGGCCGGCCGCCGGCCCGGTCGATCTACGCCGCCACCCGCGCGGGGCGGGGGACGGACGCCCCGACGGCCGCGGTGCTCGAGGCGTTCCGGCGGGTGGCGGCGCAGCGGCCGGACGGGGTGACGTGAGGGTCCCTCCGGTCAACCGGCGAAGGCGGCCGCGACGGTCGCCGTGTCCTCGTGGAGGTGCAGGCGGGTGATCCGGCCTCCGGTGACCGTCAGGCGCAGAGCGACCCCGGTGCGGAAGGGGCGCCCGGTGGGCGCGGCGACGTGCTCGAAGGTGGCGAACACGGCCGCCTCGACACCATCCGCGAGCACGGCGTCGACGGTGACGACGCTGCGTCCCGGCACGAGCGCCGACCACAGTTGGCGGAAGTAGGCGGGCACCTCGGAGGCCCGCGACCGCACGCCCACCCAGGGCGTCGCGCGCGGATCTCCCGGCACGAACCAGTCGACCTCGTCAGCGAAGAACTCCCCCAGCCCGTCCGCGTCCTGCGTCGCGAGGCACTGCAGGAACGCGCCCGTGACGGCGGCCGTGCAGGTGGTGGCGGTGTCGTCGGTCGTCATGGCACTCCTCCGGATCCTCGCCGTCTGCGCGGCGACAAGTTCTGTAGTGATCGATACAGAACGGTACCACTTCTGTAGCGACCGTTATAGAATGCGGAGGTGGGACGACCTCGCCGCTTCGACCGGGACGCCGCTCTGGACCAGGCCCTGCAGCTGTTCTGGGAGCAGGGGTACGACGCCACGTCCATCGCCGACCTCACCCGCGCGCTCGGCATCTCGGCGCCGAGCCTGTACGCGGCCTTCGGCGACAAGCGGGCACTCTTCGACGAAGCGGTCGCGCGCTACGAGGCGAGTCCGCGATCGGTGACGACGGCCGGCACCGCGGGCCGCACGCCGCGCGAGGTCCTCGGGGCGATGCTCGACGTCGCCGTGCGCGAGTACGTCGACGAGGACCACCCGCGCGGCTGCCTGGTCAACAGCTCCCCCGAGCTCGCGGACCGACGGGCCGCCAACCGGGCCGCCACCGCAGCCCACGTGGCACAGGTGACGGGCGTCGCGGCCGACCCGGACCCCGGACGCGACCCCGCGACCCTCGCCGCCTTCGCCCACGCCCTGCTCATCGGGCTCTCCTCCTCCGCGCGCGACGGCGCCGACGGCGCCCAGCTCGCCCGGATCGCCGAGCTGGCACTGCGTGCCGTGCCGGAGTGAGGTGCCGGAGTCTCGTACCGGAGTCTCGTGCCGGAGTCACCGTCGGGCGGTCGGCTCAGCGTGGGCGACGGGGTCGCGACGGAGCGATCCTCAGCTCCCCGTTCGCGCTGCGCCGCACGAAGTTCGCCAGAGCGTGGTCCCGCAACGCGACGTCGCCGAGCAGGTGGGCGGCCGCGGCGACCTCGAGCCCCAGGACCGCGCGGAGGGTGATCGCCCGGTCGAGGACGTCCGCGTCCACGAGCTCGGCGACGGCGCCCGCATCGAAGAACGCGACCAGTCCGGCGACGTCGACGGCGGGATCCGCGACGCAGGCGTGGTCGAGGTCGACGACCCCGGCCGGTCTCCCGTCGCGCCACAGCACGTTGTGCGGCCCGAGGTCACCGTGGCAGAGCACCGGCTGGACCCGACCCTCGAGGGCGAGGGCCGCGTCGGCGGCCCGGGTCGCCGCGGTCGCCGCCGACCGCGGCAGCAGGGGCGCGAGGTCCTCCTCGACGACGCCCCGCCAGCCCGTCCCGCCGCACCACGCCCGGTGCGGTGGGAGGCCGGCGACGAGCGCCTCGTCCGTCCGGGCCAGTGACCGCAGCAGCCGGCCGAACACCGTGGCGGTGCGGGAGCCCCAGGCCAGGTCCGGGGCGACGGCCCCGGGCAACCGCTCGAGCAGGGGCGCCGACCAGGTCGGCCCCGCGACGACCGTGGGGGCGAGGAGCCGCGGGACCGGCCACGGCAGGGCGACGGCGGCGACGAGGGTGTGGGACACCAGTTCCCACCGGGCCCGCTCCTCGTGCCCGGGACCGACGGCGACGCGCAGGACCCGGTCGTCCCCGAGGAGCACCGGGTGGAAGGCCCCGTGCGTCAGTCGGCTCGTGGCCCAGCCCTGCCCGGGCCACCGCTGGTCCGCCCACGAGCGCAGCGCGGCCTGGGTCGGCGGCCGGTCGCCTCCGCCGTCAGCCATCAACCGTCCCCGCGCACCGTCGCGAAGAGCAGGAGGTCACGCCGCCGTCCACCGATCTCCTGGTGGCTGCGCAGCAACCCCTCGCGGCGGTAACCCGCCCGCTCGGCCGTCCGGATCGACGCCGCGTTCCACGGTTCGACCCGCAGCTCGACGCGGTGGGCCCCGGGAACCGTCCAGGCGAAGGAGGTCAGCGCCGTGAGGGCGGCCGCCGCGACACCCCGCCCGCGCGCCGAGGCCGCCACGGCGTAGCCGACGGAGAGCCGCCCCTGGTCCAGGTCGCGGACCCACAACCCGATCTGCCCCAGGGCCTCGTCGCTGTCCCGGTCGGCGACGGCGAACGCGTACCCCACCCCCTCCGCCCACCGTCCGCGCTGGCGCCGCACCCACGCCAGCGCCTGCTCCGCGTCGGCGTGGGCCGGGAGGGATCCGGTGAGGGGGACGTACGGGTCGCGCGCGAGCTCGACGGCCATCGCGACGTCGCCGTCGCGGAACGGGCGCAGCACGACCGGCCCGGCCGGCAGGCGCTCGGGGACGGGCGGGAGGTCGGGTCGCGCGGGCTGGTCGGCGGGCACGGCTCCATGGTCGACCACGCCCTCGGCGAACACGCGCCCCACGGTCTTGACACTGCAAGCGTGTAATCCGGTAATTGCAGCATGAGCGACACCGACGACATCGCCGCCTGGTTCACGGGCCGGCTTCCGCAGGACTGGTTCGAGGCCGCCCCCGCGGTCTCCGTCGACCGCGAGGAGATCGTGGTCACCGGGCGACTCGCCCGCCCCACCGACGTGCCCGCCGAGGGCGGGGCCGCCGCCGCCCGCCGCGGCGAGGCCGGCCGCATCGCCCGCTTCCGCGAGGAGACCCGCGGGGCCCGCATGCGCATCGCCGACGAGGCCGAGACCCTCTTCGGCCGCAAGGTCGCCTGGGGCGCGGCGTGCGGGGACACCGAGGAGCTCTTCACCCACCTCGCGACCCCCGTCATGACCCGTCTGCGCCAGCCGCAGCGACAGGTGCTCGACACCCTCGTCGACGCCGGGGTGGCGCGGACCCGGTCCGAGGCGCTCGCCTGGTGCGTGCGGCTCGTCGGGCAGCACCAGCAGGAGTGGATCGAGCAGCTGCGCGACGCCCTCGCCGGGGTGCGCGAAGCCCGGGCCGCCGGACCCGTCTGACGGTCCCGGCGCCGGCCGGGGTTCTGCCTCGTTGCCTCCCCGCGGTCGATCACCGGCCGCGGTGGGCCGACGAGGCCACCCCGCCGCCGCCGCGCAGGAACCGCCCCCGCGGGATCGCGGGCTTCAGCCGCGGGCGGGGACGAGCCCGTGCAGGTGGCAGGCGGCGACGTGACCCGCCCCCACCCCCACGCCCTGCAGCGCGGGGTCGACGGTCGCGCAGGGGTCGAACGCCTGCGGGCAGCGCGTCCGGAACCGGCACCCCGACGGCACCCGCGCGGCCGACGGCACGTCGCCGGACAGCACGATCCGCTCGCGGCGACGTTCCAGCGCGGGCGACGGGACGGGCACGGCGGACAGCAGCGCCTGGGTGTAGGGGTGCTGCGGGTCGTCCGACAGTTCCGCCGCGGAGGCGACCTCGACGACCCGGCCGAGGTACATGACGGCGATCCGGTCGGCGAGGTGCCGCACGGCCGCGAGGTCGTGGGAGACGAACAGCAACGTCAGACCCAGCCGCCGCTGCAACGAGCGGAGCAGGTTCAGCACCTGCGCCTGCACGCTCACGTCGAGGGAGGCGATCGCCTCGTCGCACACGACGAAGTCGGGTTCCCCGGCCAGGGCCCGGGCGATCCCGACGCGCTGGCGCTGACCACCGGAGAACTCGTGCGGGTACCGGGACGCCACGGCGGGGTCGAGGCCGACGAGGTCGAGGAGTTCGGCGACGCGGGCCGTGCGGGCCGCGGTCCCGGGGTGCAACCCGTGGACCTGCAGCGGTTCGGCGACCGTCTGCCCGACCGTCATCCGGGGGTCCAGGCTCGCGTACGGGTCCTGGAACACCATGACGGCCCGGCGCCGCAACGCCCGCAGGTCGCGCTTCGACAACCCGGTCACGTCGGTCCCGTCGAACTCCACCGACCCGCCCGTGGGTTCCACGAGACGCAGCAGGGCGTTGCCGAGGGTCGACTTCCCGCAGCCGGACTCCCCCACCAACCCGAGGACCTCGCCGCGCCGCACGTCGAGGTCGACGCCGTCGACGGCGCGCACCGCCCCCGTCCTCCGGCGCCGCAACCCGCTCGAGCGCACCGGGAAGTGCACCTGCAGGTCGCGTGCCCGCACCAGCACGTCGTCGTTCGTCGTCGTGCTCACGAACCCTCCAACCCGTAGAACGTCGCCGCGCGGTGCGTGCCGGAACCCCCGACGGGCACCAGCGGCGGTTGCTCGGTGGCGCAGCGCGCGTCGCCGCGGACGGGGCAGCGCGGGTGGAACACGCAGCCGCGCGGCAGGTCCGTCGGCGGTGGTGGTGTCCCGGGGATCGCGACGAGGTCCTCGGCGGGGGCCGTCAGCGACGGCAGCGATCCCAGCAGCCCCCGCGTGTAGGGGTGCGCCGGCGCCTCGAACACCTCGTCCACACCGCCGTCCTCGACGCAGCGCCCGCCGTACATGACGAGCACCCGGTCCGCGGTCCCGGCCACGACCCCGAGGTCGTGGGAGATCCACACGACGCCCGTCCCGTGCTCGGACTGCAACCGTGCGACGAGGTCGAGGATCTGCGCCTGGACGGTGACGTCGAGGGCCGTCGTCGCCTCGTCGGCGACGAGCAGCCGCGGGTTCCCGGCCAGCGCGATCGCGATGACGACGCGCTGGCGCATCCCGCCGGACAACTCGTGCGGGTACCGGTCGAGGACCCCACACGGGTCGGGCAGACCGACGTCGGCGAGGAGTTCGGCGGCCCGTTCCCGCGCCGCCCTCTTCGACGGCACGAGCCGGTGCGCGAGCAACCCCTCCCCCACCTGCCGCCCGATCGGCAGCACGGGGTTCAGGGACGTCATCGGGTCCTGGAACACCATGCCGATCCCGTTGCCGCGCACCTCGCGCAGCGCGGACTCCGAGGCGCCCACGAGTTCGCGCCCGTCGAACCGGGCCGAGCCGGTGACCCGGGCGTGGCCGGGCAGCAGGCCCAGCAGGGCCATGACGGACACGCTCTTGCCGCTGCCGGACTCCCCCACGATCGCGACGGTCTCCCCGGCGTCGACGGTGTAGTCGAGCCCGTTGACGACGTGGGCGACGCCGTGCGGGGTGTCGAGTTCGACCCGCAGGTCGCGGACCTCCAGGACGCTCATCGCACTCCCCTCCTGCGACGGCCGGCGAGGTGTCGCCGGCCGGCCTGCAACGCACTGCGCTGCTGCGGGTCCAGGACGTCGCGCAACCCGTCGCCCAGCAGGTTGAACGCCAGGACGAGCAGCACGATCGCCAACCCGGGGAACACGGCCATCCACCAGGCGATGTCGATGTACCCGCGTCCCTCGGACAGCATCCGGCCCCAGCTCGGGTCCGGCGGCTGGGTGCCCAGCCCGACGAACGACAGGGCGGCCTCGGCGAGCACGGCGAACGCCAGGCTCACCGACGTCTGCACGATGACCGGCGGCGCCGCGTTGGGCAGCACGTGCCGGAACAGCAACCGCAGGTCCGAGGCCCCGACGGACCGGGACGCCCGGACGTAGACCGTCTCGCGCACCCCCAGCACGGCCGAGCGCGTCACCCGCGCGAAGACGGGCGTGTAGGTGATGCCGATGGCGATCATCGCGTTCGTCGTCCCCGGCCCCAGGACCGCGATGACGGCGATGGCCAGCAGCATCGCCGGGAACGCGAACAGGACGTCCATGAGACGCATGAGGAGGGTGTCGACCCACCGGCCGTAGAACCCCGCGAACAACCCCACGAGGACACCGGCGACGAGGGAGAACCCGACCGCGACGGCCCCGACCTGCAGGGACACCCGCGCCCCGAGCACGACCCGGGACAGGACGTCCCGGCCGAGGTCGTCGGTGCCGAACCAGTGCGCCCCGCTGGGGGCCTGCAACCGCTGGGTGACGTCCACCTCGTTGGCCCCCGAGGGCGCGATCTGCCGGTCGAACACGGCCACGACCACGACGACGACGAGCACCAGCGCGGCGAGCAGCGACGGCGGGGAGGACAGCAGCAACCGCAGACCGTCGGTGAACCGCCGTTCGCGGGGCCGCACGCTCACGGGAGCCCGGTCGGCGGTGGGGGCGCTCACGCGCTGATCCTCGGGTCGAGCACGGAGTACAGCAGGTCCACCACCAGGTTCAGCACGAGGAACACGAGGGCGAAGAGCAGCACGGCCCCCTGCAGGACGGGGTAGTCACGGGCCTGCACCGACTGCAGCGCGAGCTGCCCGAGGCCCGGCCACGCGAACACGATCTCCACCACGACGACTCCCGACAGCAGGTACGCCAACTGGACCCCGGTGACGGTCACGAGCGGCAGCAACGCGTTGCGCAGCACGTGCCAGTTGAGGACGGCGCGGGCGCCGAGCCCCTTGGCCCGGGCCGTGCGGACGTGCTCGGCCGACAGGGCCTCCAGGACGCTGGACCGGGTGAACCGCGTCAGGACGCTGCCCGAGACCAGGCCCGTCGTCACGGCCGGCAGGACGAGGGACCGCAACCAGCCGACGGGGTCCTCGGTCAGCGGGACGTACCCCCCGGCGGGGAACCAGCCGAGGGTTCCGGCGAACACGAGGATGAGCATGATGCCCATCCAGAACTCCGGCACCGAGATGCCGATCTGGGACAGCACCGTCCCCGCCCCGTCGAGCACCGACCGGGGGCGCAGGGCCGAGGCGGTGCCCAGCGGGACGGCGATGAGCAGTGCGACGAGGATCGAGGCCGCCGCCAGGGACGCGGTGGCGGGCAGGCGTTCCAGGATGAGCAGCGTCACCGGGTCACCGGAGCGGAAGCTCACCCCGAGGTCGCCGGTGAGGGCGTGCCCGAACCACGAGAAGTACTGCGCCACGAGCGGCTGGTCGAGCCCGGCGCGTGCGCGCAGCGCGTCGTACGTGCCCTGGTCGAACCGGGTCCCCAGCGCGAGGCGGACGGGGTCGCCGGGGACGAGGTGGACCAGCGCGAACGTCGCGATGCTGACCCCGACGAGGACGACGAGCGCCTGCAGCGTGCGCCGGACGGCCAGACCCGTCACGAGTCGCCCCGCGTCGGCAACGCCAGGGTGCCGAAGTCCACCGCCTTGTCGACCCGCACCTCGTACCCCGTGATGCCCTTCTTCCAGACCTGCACGGCGTCGGGGTTGTAGAGGAACAGGTACGACACGTCGTCCACGATCTGCTTCGCGGCCTGCTCGTAGAGCGTCTTGCGCGCGGCCTTGTCGGGTTCGACGGCGGCACGGTCCAGCAACCCGTCCGTCACGGGGTTGGAGTACTTCTGGTAGTTGTTCGCCCCGCCCGTGCGGTGCTGATCCTCGTAGAAGTCGGCCGGGTCGATGTTCCCGAGCCACCCGAGCATGAACGCGTCGAAGTCCCCGCGGCCCTCCCGGTCCAGCCAGGTGGCGAAGTCCTCGGTCTGGATGTCGACCTTCACGCCGAGGGGTTCGAGCTGACTCGCGATGACCTGCGCCGCGGTGACGGTCTCGGGGTAGTCGGAGGTGACCATCAGCCCCATCGTCACCGGGGTGCTCACCCCGGCCTGCTGCAGCAACCGCTTGGCCTCGTCGAGGTCCCGGCGGAAGGGCGCGTAGTCGTAGTACCACTCGCTGCCCTGCGGGATGGCCGTCTGGTTGGCCCGCGCGGTGCCGAACTTCGCGGCCTCGGTGACGGCCTCGCGGTCGACCGCGAACGCGATGGCCCGCCGGACCTCCACCCGGTCGAAGGGCGCCTTGGCGCAGTTCATCGCCAGGTACCAGTAGTCGACGCTGGCGACCTCGCCGAGGTCGACCGACTCGTCGTCCTTGAACGAGGCGACCCGTTGCGGCGGCACGTTGTCCGTCCACTGCACCTGGTCCGTCGTGAGCGCCGTCAGCGCCGCGGCCGGTTCGGGCAGGAACTGGAACGTCACCCCGCCGAGCTTCGGCGCCCGCGACCAGTAGTCGTCGAACCGCTTGAGCGAGATCTCGCTCGCCGAGGACCCCTGCAGCGAGAAGGGTCCGGTGCCGTTGGCCTTCGTCGCCAGGGTCTTCTCGTCGACGTCCTTGGACAGGATCGCCATGCCCTTGAAACCGCCGATGCGCGACAGCAGGTTCGGTGTCGGGCGCTTCAGCGTGATGACGACGGTCCGGTCGTCGGGGGCCGTGACGTCGGCGACGGTCGCGAACCGCGCCGCGTTCGCCAACTTCTGGTCGATGATGCGCTTGTAGGAGAAGACGACGTCGGCGGCGGTGAACGGCGTCCCGTCGTGGAACGTCACACCGTCCACCAGGCGGAAGGTCCAGGTCAGCCCGTCGGCGCTCGTCTCCCACTGCGTGGCCAGCGAGGGTTCCATCTCCAGCGTCTTCCCGTTCGGGACGACGAGGGTGTCGTAGACGTTCTCGAGGACCTGGAAGCTGGCGTAGGCCGTCGTCTTGTGCGGGTCGAGCTGGTCGGGCTCGGCGCTGATCGCGGCGACGAACGCCCCGCCACCGGCCGGTCCCGCGGCGTTCCCGTCCCCGGTGTCGACGCGTTCACCGACGCTGCACCCGGCGGTCGTGGCGATGAGCGGGGACGCGGCCAGGGCGGCCAGGAGGGCTCTGCGGCGCATGTTCGATCACCTAGGGGGGCTCGGGGTCAGGACGCGTGCCGGCGCCACACCCTGCCGAGAAGTGGCCCCGAACACCAATCCAGAACCGCCCACGGCGGGTCTTCGTGATCAGATCGGAACCTGACGGGGTGCCGTCAGCGCTCCTCGCGCGCGGCCTTCGCACGGGCCACCAGCTCCGCGCGGTGCCCCGCGAGCGCCGCGAACGCGAGCACGAGGTCGGAGGCGGTGAGCAGCACGCGGGACCCCAGGACGACGACGGCGGCACCCCCCGAACCCGTCACCAGGGCCACGACGGCGCCCAGCACGAGTTCGCGCGCCCCGGCGCCGGCGGGGGCGAGCACGACGAGGAACCCCACCATCCAGGCCAGCGCGTACCCCCCGACGGCGAGCGCCAGCGTCGAGCCCGTCGACCAGTCGGCGCCGACGGCGCGGGCCAGCACGAACACCTGCAGCCCCACCGCGACCCAGGAGGCCAGCGCCCAGCCGGCGGAGGCGAGCAGCCCGCGCAGCGTGATGCGGTGCTCCAGCGGTTCCTGGCGGGCCACCCGCAGCAGGACGCGCAGCAGCGGGTTGATGACCTGCGGGACGAGGAGGACGAGCAGCAGCGGCGTCGCCCACCGCAGCCAGCCGGTCCACTCCCAGCCGGCGATGTCGCGGCCCCGCAGGGCGAGGGGCAGCACGCCCGTGACCAGCAGGGACGCCGTCGTCATCGACACCAGCAGCGCGACGGCGAGGGCGGACCCGGTGCGGCGCCGGGGAACCCCGTGGTCCCGGGCCAGCTCGGCCTGGGCCACGAACTGGAAGACCGTGCCCGGGATGTACCGGCCGAGCTGGCCGACGAAGAACACCCGTGCCGCCGCACCCGCGGGCAGCGGCGAGCCGAGGTCGGCCAGGACGGCCCGCCACGACGCCCCCGACAGGGTGACGTTGGCCAGCGACAGCACGAAGGCGAGCAGCACCGCCCACGCGTCGAGCCGCGACCACGCGTCGGCGATCGCGGCCCGGTCGCGCACGACGTAGACGACGGCGAGGCCGAGCGCGACGACGAGGAACCCGACCCGCAGGACGGGTGAGCGCAGGACGCCCAGGAGTCTGGTCAGCACGCCTCAGCGCCGCACGAAGGTGAGCAGCACGAACGTGTAGTCCAGTCCGGTCCGCTTCCAGTGCACGGGACGCTCGGGGTGGGCCAGCACGTCGTCCGTCAGCTCGCCGACGAGGTCGAGCCCGACCCGCGCGGCGAGCGCGACGAGGTCGCGCAGGTCCGCCGGGGAGAAGATCTTCACGGGCGCGCCGTAGGCCGTGACCCCCGTGGTGTCCGGCGGGTCCTGGTCGTAGTCGGTCGACAGCGCCAGGACGCCACCGGGACGCAGGATGCGGGCCGTCTCGGTGAGGAACCCGGCGATGGGGACGCCGTGCTCGATGACGGACATGCAGGTCACGGCGTCGAGCGAGCCGTCGGGCAGGCCGGTGTCGGTGACGTCGCCGCGGCGGAACTCGACCCCGTCGCGGTGGACGGTCGCGCCGAACTCGAGGTTGATGCCGGCGAGGTCGCCGCGCCGGCTGCCCAGGCCGTACAGGCGCAGCCACGGCAGGACCGGTGAGTACCGGGCCGACCCGGCGTCCAGGACGCGGGCCGTGCGGGAGCCGTCGTCGGCGAGCGTCAGGACGGCCGCGACGGCGCCGAGGGCGTCCCAGTTCTTCGGGGAGTCCGGGTGCGCGGGCAGGTGCAGCCGCTTGGTCTGCGCGACGGCGTCGGCGACCTCCGCGGCGTCGTGCAGGACCCCCGTGCGCGGGACGCCCGAGGGCACCGGACGCGCGGCGGGGGCGGCGGTGAGCCGGCGCGCGGCCAGCTGCTCGCCGACGCGGCGCTGGACGCCGACCCGGGTCCACAGGGCGTGCTCGGCGCCGCGCTTGGCGACGGCCAGGGCCTTGCCGCCGGGCGGGGCCGCGGCCGCGCCCCCCTGGGCGGCTTCGTCGACGGCGCCGAGGTAGGCGTCCCACGGGACCTCGAGGTCGGGGTCCTGCACGTTGTCCCGCAACGTCTTCAGCCCACCGTCGGCGAAGCGCAGCATGCCCTCGGCCAGGGCCGCGGCGCTGCCCGGCTCGACGAGGACCCCGTCGACGCCGTCGCGCACCTGGGCCGGGAAGGACCCGACGCGGGTCGCGAGGACGGGCAGGCCGTGGGCGAAGGCCAGCAGCGCGTTCTGCGACGCCGTCCCCGAGCGGTACGGCAGGACGACGGCGTCGTGGGTGGCCATGAGCTCGGGGATGGCGGCCGCGGGGACGTACCCCTCGCGCAGCTCGACGTGCCCGCGCATCCCGGGCCCCGTCGCCAGCTCCCGGACCCGCCGGCCCGCGGCGCCCCACAGCTCACCGGCGATCGTGAGCCGCGCGTCGAAGCCGCGCTGGTGCACCTCGCGCAGCGCCTCCAGCAGCAGGTCCAGACCCTTGTACTCGCGGACCACGCCGAGGCTCAGCAACCGGACACCGCCGTCGCGGGGCACCCGGGACCCGGCCTCGCCGGACAGCTTCGCGCCGCCGGGCAGGTGCGGGGGCAGGTCGGCCGTGACGACGCGGCGGGCGCCGTGCGCGTGGGCCAGCGCCGCCTGGTCGTCGGAGTGCACGACCACGCCGTCGACGGCGGCGAACAACCGGGACACGAGCAGCTCGTCGCCCGGGTTCGTTTCGTGCGGCAGGACGTTGTGGGCGACGACGACGGTGCGGGCGCTGGAGTGCGCCGCGCGCATCGCGGCGAGGACCGTCAGCAGCGCGGGGACCTGCAGCGGCACGACGTGGGCGATGACGACGAGGTCGGCCTGCGCGATGCGCCGTCCCGTGCGCCACCACGACGCCGGCGAGGACCAGGACAACGGCCGCAGGGTCGGGCTGAACTCCGGGACCTCGGGGGCACCGTCGGGCAGGCGGACCTGTCCCGGGTACAGCAGCTCGGGGTAGAGCCGGGCCCAGGAGACGAGCTTGACGTCGTCCCCGTCACGGGCGAGGTGCCGGGCCAGCTCGGTCGTGTGGACGGCGATGCCGCCCTTGCTCGGGTGCGCGGGACCGAGGACGACGACCCGGTGCGGACCGGCGGCGGTCGCGTCGGGGCTCACGCGCTGTCCCGCGAGCGCACGACGAGGTCGGCGAGCAGCGCGACCGCGCCGATGAGGAGCCCGGAGACGAGCAGCAGGACGGTGTTGGCCGGGAAGTAGAAGGCGTGCCGGAACATGTCGGTGATCCCCTTGACGAACCCGAGGCCGAAGAGGAAGAGCGCCACCGGCATGAGCACGCGCAGCGGCTCGAAGTACATGATCATCCGCAGCACCTGGAGGATGTACCGGTAGGCGTCCTTGGTGAAGTGGAACTTCGACTTCCCCGCGCGCTTGGCGTAGCTCGTCGGCACGAACTTGATGTCGTGCTGGTTGCACAGGAACGACAGCGTGATCGTCGTGACGCAGGAGAACCCGGCCGGCAGCAGCCGCAGGTAGGGCAGGGACACCTCGCGGCGGAACGCGCGCAGACCCGAGTTCAGGTCCGGGATCCGTTCGCGGGCGAGGACTTCGGCGACCTTGCGGATGACGAACTTGGCGGGCACGCGCAGCGCCTTGTGCGAGCCCTCCTCCGTCGTGCGCGCACCGACGACCTGGTCGTAGGAGTCGTCCTCGAGCAGCACCCTGATGAGCTCGGGGATGCGCTCGTTCTCGTAGGACATGTCGGCGTCGGTCCACACGACGATCTCGCCGCGGGCCATCTGGGTCCCGATGCGGCGGACCGTCCCCGAACCGCCGTTGCGGCGGAAGGCGACGACGCGCAGGTGCGGGTACTCGTGCTCGACGGAGCGCAGGACCTTCAGCGTGTCGTCGGTCGAGCAGTCGTCGACCGCGAGCAACTCGTACGGCATGCCGTCGTCGTCCATCGCCTTGGTGATGCGCTGGACCTCCAGCAGGACGTGTGCCTCCTCGTTGTAGCAGGGCAGCACGATCGTGGCGACGGGCGCCGGTCCGCTCAGGGGCTGGACCTCATCTTCGACAGGCATGGCGGGGTGAGCTTACCTACGAACGGGGCGGTTCCCGGGACGCCGACGCGGGGCGGCACGATGTGCCCGTGAGCCACCACGGGTCCTCCGCAGAACCCGCGCGGGACCGCGCCGCCGAGCGCGCGCGGTCCTTCGGCGCCGTCGCCGACGTCTACGACCGCGCCCGCCCCAGCTACCCCGACGAGGCGCTCGACTGGCTGCTGCCGGCCGCGCCCCTCGACGGTGCCGCGGACCGACCGTTGCGGGTGGTCGACCTCGGGGCCGGCACGGGGAAGCTGACGCGGTCGCTGCGGGCGCGCGGCCTCGACGTCGTCGCCGTCGAACCCACCCCGGGCATGCGCGAGACGTTCCGCCGCGTCCTGCCGGACGTGGAGGTGCTCGACGGCACCGGCGAGTCGATCCCGCTGCCCGACGGCAGCGTCGACGCCGTGCTCATGGCGCAGGCGTGGCACTGGGTCGACCCCGACACCGCCGCCCCCGAGGTCGCCCGCGTGCTGCGCCCCGGCGGCCGCCTGGGCCTGCTGTGGAACGTGCGCGACGCCGGCGTGGAGTGGATCGCGCGCCTGGACCGGCTGCTGCCCGGCCCCGGCGAGGAGCAGCTCGGCAGCCTCGCCCCCCGCGTCGGCCCGCCGTTCGGGCCCGTCGAGCGGTACGACGTCCGCTGGTCCGACCCCGTGAGCGTGGAGTCGCTGCTGGACCTGACGCGCTCGCGCAGCTGGGTCATCGCGCTGGAGGACGAGCGCCGCGAGGAGGTGCTCGCCGACGTGCGCGCGCAGGCGCAGGAGCGGTTGCGGCGCGTGGGCCGGCTGGAGCTGGAGTACGTCACCCGCTGCTCGCGGGCCACGCTGCCCGCCTGACCCGCACCCCGATCGGGCACACCGCGGGGGGACACCCACGGCGAAAACCCGTGGGTCGCCGGGAGCCGCGCGTCCACGATGGGCCCCGTGTCCCGCATCGTCCCCGCCACCCCGGCCGACGCCCCCGCCGTCGCGGACGTCTTCCTCGCCGCCCGCGCGACGATGACCTACCTGCCCGACCTGCACACCGACGCCGAGACCCGCGCGTTCGTGGCCCACGTCGTCCTCGCCCACCAGGACGTGCACCTGGCCCGCGCCGACGACGGCACCCTGCTGGGGTTCGCGGCCGTCGACGGGGACTGGCTGGAGCACCTCTACGTCGCGCCCACCGCGTGGAGCCGGGGCGTCGGGACCGCACTGCTCGGGCACGTCCTGGCCGGACGCGAGAGCGAGCTGCGCCTGCACGTGTTCCAGCGCAACACCGGCGCCCGCCGGTTCTACGAGCGGCACGGCTTCGAGCTCGTCACCACCGGCGACGGCAGCGGGAACGAGGAGCGCGAGCCCGACGCGACCTACCGCCACCCGCCGTCCCCGCCCTCACCCTGAGTCACCGCGGGGCGGCCGCCGGGGGGACTCGTTGACGCGACAGGCTCATAGGTTCGGCGCGATGCGTCAACGATCCCCCCACGGCGACCGCCGGCGGTGACGGAGGGTGAGGGTCAGGGGGTGGGTTCGGGGGCGGTGCCCGTGACCAGGCGGATGTCGACCCGCTGCACGCCCTCGGGGCGGTGCGTCAGGACCCGTTCGTCCTCGGTCGTCCGGCGGCTCACGACGACGCGGGGATCCTGCACCCCGAGGCGCTGGAGCACCTCGACGGGGTCGGTGTCCCCGCCGGCGGCGACGAGGACGGGGGTGCCCCCGGCCTGGCGGATCCGCGCGGCCTCGCGCTGGACGGCCGCGCTGAGCGTCGCCCAGTACTCCGTCGTCCCGGCCCGCCCCTGGCTGGTGGGCACGACGAGGGAGGCCGTCGGGACGTCGCACGTCCCGCGCAGCACCTGCGGCCACTCGTTGCGCGCGCGGGGGTCGACGGCCAGGGCCACGTCACCGGGCGCGAAGCTCGCGCAGGCGCGGGCGACGGCGGCGGGCTCGCCCACCTCGGTCCGCTGGGTCGCGACGGGCAGGGTGCCCCAGACGGCGGGGCCCACGAGCAGGACGACGGCGATCGCGACCCGCACCCCCGTCGACCGCTGGCCCGCGTACCGCACGACGACCCACCGGCAGGCGGCCACCGCGAGCACGACGACGGCGGGCAGCACGACGACGACGAACCGGCGGTCGGCCCACGGGTGGTCGGGGGTGATGCCGGGGCGGTAGAGCGTCAGCAGCGTCGAGCCGAGGGCCACGACGTACGGCGCGGTCCACGCCGGCAGTCCGGCCCCCTCCCGGCCCGCCCCCTGGACGGCGCGCACGACCCGCGGCAGCGCGACGACGGCCGCGGCCCCCGCGAGGGCGACCGCGGGCCAGCCGAGGTACCAGGCGATCCAGTTGATCGAGTGCTCCGCGTACGTCCGGCCGCCGTCGACCGGGAGTCCCTGCGCCAGCTGCAGGGCCGCGACGAGCTTGCTGCCGGAGTCCTGCGGGTCCTGGCGCACGACGAGCCACAGCGGTCGGCTCGCCAGGACGACCAGCACGACGCCGAGGGCGGCGGCCAGGAGCGTCGGCAGCCGCTCGCTCGTGAGCCACGCCTGCCGGGCGAGGGTCCCGCGCCGGGCCAGCCGGACGACGACGACGCTGACGGCGGTGAGCAGCACGAGGCCCGCGACCAGCGGCAGCAGCGACCCCGAGATCGTCCCCAGGTAGGGCCGCGACGTCAGCAGCGCGGCGGCCACGGCGAGCAGGGACGCGACCGTCGTCCCGGCCAGCAGCGCTCGGGCGCCGGGGTGCCGCACGACGACGAGGACGGCGAGGACGGGCACCAGGACCGCCACCTCGCGCAGGAAGTCGATGCGCACGAACCCGCAGGCGCCGAGCAGCAGCCCGGCCCCGCCGCCGAGACGTGCGGCCGTGCGGCCCGTCGCGGGCAGCAGCGCGACGAGCAGCGTCGCGGCGCCGAAGAGGACGAGGAGGGCGGGCGGTTCGGAGTACGTGGAGCGGTCGGCGTGCAGGACGGGCTGGGCGATCGCCAGGGTCGCCGCGGCCAGCGGCGCCCAGCGCGGGCCGACGACGCGGGCCGTGAACCCGGCGACCGCGAGGATCCCGAACGCGCCGAGGACGGCCGGGACGACGAACATCCCCGTCCACCCCCCGGCCCACTCCCCCAGCGAGTACAGCGCCGGGGCGCCCAGCAGGAACTGCGGCACCACGTGGTCGCCCACCTGGTAGAACGCCGGCGAGGCCAGCGAGACGTTCGGGTCGGCGAGCGCCGCGGCCCCGCCGAGGGCGGCCACGGACGCGTCGACGGGGAGACCGTGGTGGGTCGCGAGCTGGTGGGCGTACAGCGCCATCGACCCCGCGTCGCGGCGCAGCACGACGTGCTCGGCGTGGGTGAGGGCGGCCCACACCCCCGCGGCGAGCGCGATCGCGGCGCTGCCGCCGGCGGACCACCACCCGGCCGCGACCGCGGGGACGCCCCACGCCAGCCGGCCGGCCAGGACGGCCACGACGAGCCCGACCGGGACCGCGACGGCCGGCGTCCACAGGTCGAGCAGCACCAGCGGGACCGCGACGACCGTGAGCGCCCCGACAGCGGCCGCCAGGACGACGGGGACCCGCGTCAGAAGGGTTCCTGCGGCGGTCGACCCGGTGCTGCTCACGCCGCGAGAACCTACCGGCAGACTCACCCCGTGATCGTCCCCCCGATCGTCGTCGTGACGGACGTGGCGGCCCCGCCGCAGGTGCTGCACGACCTCGTCCTCGACGTCGACGTGCACGCGGACTCCGTGCGCGGCAGCCGGGAACGGGCGACGACGAGCACCGGTCGCCGCACGCTGGCCGAGGGCGAGGAGGTGACGTTCCGTGCGTGGCACCTCGGGGTGCGGTGGACGATGACGAGCCGCGTCACGGCGGTCGAGCGTCCGCACCGCGTCGTCGACGAGCAGGTCCGCGGCCCGTTCCGCCGCCTGCACCACGAGCACCTGTTCACGGCCCGACCGGGCGGGACGCGGATGACGGATCGGATGCAGGTGGAGCTGCCGGGCGGGCCGCTGGGCGCCCTCGCCGTGCGGCTGGTGGCCGAGCCGTACCTGCGCCGGCTGCTGCGGCGGCGGGCCGCGCACCTGCGCGCGGTGGCCGAACGGGTCACCCCGCCGCGTCCCTGACCCCGGCCTTCGGCGGGAGGGATCGTCGTCACGTCGGGCTCGTCCCAGGAGCCCGACGCAGGAGCACCCCGTGGTCCAGCCAGTCGAGGACCAGCGGGCCGGTCGATCCCGTCCCGTACTCGGGCCGTTCCAGGT
>NZ_JBFBND010000041.1:0-40216 GCF_040702905.1 Kineococcus sp. NPDC059986
TCGGGTCCCGGAGGGGAGCCTCTCGGCCGTACAGCGTGGCCACGAGGTAGCGCGCCATTGAAGCGGCCGGTACCTCGCACCTCGCGGGATGACCGCGACGTCGGCGGTATGGCCGTCTTTGCGGGCAGCATGGTCGGGTCTGCCGACCGGGCAGCACGAGGTGATGGAGAGCGAGGGCCGGCGCGATGGGTCGAGGACGGCAGGGAGAGCACGGCACGGAGGACGGCAGCGAGGGCGCCGGCGTACGGGTGGGAGGCGACGGGGACGACGACCAGGGCGACCACGCCGAGGTCGCCCCCTGACCTGACCCGGCCGGGTCTGCGCCATGTCCGTGTCTTAGCCGGGTGTGCGTGCCACGCTCACCGGGTGGCGCCACTGGTCGAGTCCAATGAGGTCGTCGAGGCCATGGAGATCTAGGACGGCGACGTCATCGAGCATCCGGAGACCGGAGCGGTGATGACTGTCGAGGCGCACATGCACGCGGACCCCCACTACCTGGACCTGCTGCCGGGGATCGTGCGCTTCGACGTCTACGACGGCATCAACGAGGACGGCCCACTGCGGTGGGAGGGGCCCATCCACAGGTTGGTCATCACCGAAGGCATGCGGCTCCGCCGGCTTCTTCAGTATCGGGTGCCGCCGATCGTCCGTCTCGAGTGACCAACGAGCCGCGATCCACTTCGGCGCTGACTCGTAGACACGCGCGCACCGCGGGATGACCGTGACTTCACGACCAGGACCGTTGTGCAACCGGTTCCGCCGTCAGTGGAGACGCTTCTTCGTTCGGCGATGCTTGAGACGTTGCCGTAGAGCATCGCTGCCGCGGGTCACCGGGACTACGGTGCACGCCGCTCCTAGGCCCGCCCCGATTGCAGAGGGCCAGCCCAGAGCGTCAGAAATCGACCACACGATTACGTAGGCGACGACGCTGAAGACGAACCACGGCCAGATGCGAGGACGACGTCTCCGACGCTCAGAGTCTTCAGCTGTCATAGACCTGACCTTGTCAGGCGCCACTCACCCTCGTTGTTCAGTTGACCCTCTTGGCGGCGCGCTCTTCGGCATGTCAGGTCGTCGCCGGCCGCCCGAGACTGCGCACACCGCGGGATGACCAGAAGATCGTCAACGAGGGGCGTCAGCACCCCGTCGTCGAAGCTGGGTGATGCGCTTGACCAGTCGCAGAGCCTGAAGGACGACCAAGACAGCCCCCACAAGAGCGATCCATGGACTGCTGTCCCCGAGGAGGACCACAGCGGTGAACAGGATGAACGCTGACAGCAGCACCACGTCTTGCACGACCACTCGACGCATCCTCTTGCCCTCCTTCTCAGCCGCGGAGCGCAGCCGACGGGGAGCTTGGCACGCCGGCTGTCTCCTAGCTGGCGAACAAGAGTGGTCCCACCCGAATGGACCATGACCACGCGTAGGGCGGGATGACCGTGCGGTCGTAGTCGCCGGCGACTACTCACACGATCCAGATGTCCTGGTCGGGGAAGACTCCGCAGTCCGTCAGCGCTTGTGCGGCTTGCTGGGAGAGGCCGGCGGTCTGTGCGGTGGAGTTCCCTCCGCCGATCAGCATCTCCTCGCCCAGCTGACTGGTGCTGCCGTCAGGGAGGGTGAGCGTGGTCGTGGAGGCGTCCCACGTCGTGCCCGCCGGCCAGATCACCAAGGTGCCGCGTACTCCGATGCAGGAGCCGACCCTGGACAGTGGGCCTTGGAGCGCGGCGGTCTGGTGCACGCCATCCTCCTCGGAGGCAACGATGATCTCGCCCTGCAAGGACGCCTCGAAGGGACGCGTCCCGGGGTCGGTGGTCTGGCTGGGGACGGTGGCTGGCACCACGCGGACGCTGGGGCCTGCGCCGTTCAGGTGGGACCAGCTCAGCCCTGCCGTCACGACCGCGCATGCTGCGGCGGCACTGATGAGGCCAACCCGGGTCCGGCGGTGGCGCTGCTGGTCGCTGTGCAGGCGCTGCTCCAGGCGGGCCCAGTCTTGGCCGGTAGCCACGGGCTGCCTTGCGGCGGTGCGGGCGGCGGCGGCGGCGACCGCGTCCAAGCGGGCCTGCAGCCGTGCTGCGCGCTCATCGACGGTGCTGGGTGCGTCGGGGATGTTGCCGGGGGTGTTGTGGGGGGTGGTCATGCCAGGTCCTCCAAGCGGGCGGCTAGGGCGCGCTGGGCGCGGGAGATGTCGGACTTCGCCGTGCCCAGCGGCACGTCCAAGGCGTCGGCGACCTCGGCGACAGGAAGGTCCATCCAGTACCGCAGGATCAGGGCCTGACGCTGGCGCCGGGGTAGGCGTTGGACCGCGGTGAGCAGGTGGTCGACGCGTTCGGCGGCCAGCGCGGCGTCTTCGGCGGAGGCGTGATCGCGTGAGGCGTCGCCGGGGGTGCGGCGCACCACCTTCAGGTGGCGCAGCCGTGAGGTGGTCAGGTTCGCGGTGGTGCGGCGAACGTAGGCCAGGGCCGCGGCCGGCTCGTGCAGGTGGCGGCGGTGTAGGCGCACGAAGGCTTCCTGTGCGATGTCCTCGGGGTCATCGGCGCCCAGGAGGCGGGCCAGGCGGACGATGGAGCCGAAGTGCTGCTCGAACAGGGCGCGGTAGCCGGCGTCGTCGGTGGCGAAGCCCTCGTCCCGGCTGGTCTGTGCGGGGGCCGAGGAGGGCGCGGGCCCGCCCGCGCTGGACCGCCTGCGGGCGAGGTCGTCGGCTTTCACACCGTGTAGACGCCTCACCGGACTGAACGTTGCACACCGCCTGTGCCCGGCGCCCGGCGACGCCCTAAGCGTCTGCCGAGAGGACGACTTGGACCGTCCTCGATCGGCAAGATCGGCGAGGTCGTCGACGTCCTGGCTCGCGGGATGACCGTGCGCCCACGCACCGCGGGATGACCGTGCGCCCACGCACCGCGGGATGACCGTGCGCCCACGCACCGCGGGATGACCGTGCGCTGCGCGCACCGCGGGATGACCGTGAAGTCGCTAGGGCGCTACGAGCCGGGAGACCGCGTGAGTCCGCACAGTGAGCGGACGGTCGAGGTGGAGGTCAATCAACGATGACGTGCAGGTGCCAGGCGTTCTCACGGCAGCGCCGAACGAGGTCGGCGGCCTCCTGTAGGGCAAGAAGATGACCGGGCTCTTGAGCCAGGGCCTGAGCGTGCAGCAGGTCGTGCGCGAGCTGGTCCAAGTCCTCGGGGCGGTAGTGCTGATCATGCAACGTACTCCAGCGTCCCAGCTCTGGCAGACCCGCGGCGTAGCGGTCGTCGGGCGAGAAGTGGTGGAGGAAGCTCTCCAACTCCGCCTCGGTGGCGCCGTTGTCTCCATGGCTTTCGGTGGGGCGCTGTTGGCGCCGTTCAGCGCGAGTCATGCGCTTGCGTAGGCGCGCGGAGCGAGGGCTCACCTCTCCCTCGGTCGTGGCGATCATTGACAAGCCCACTGCTTACCTCCCTCGACGTTGCGCTGATGCCGTGCCCCCACCTGTGCCGCAGGGCCTGCGAAGGGGTGGGGCACCCGGCTCGACGCGAATGCTCCCATGGCTGCCCGGTCGCACCTCGATACGACGTCAAGATCACCGTCCCTCGTGATCCACGCGCGACCAGCGGGATGACCGTGCGGCCGATGTGGGTGCTAGCTGGCTGTGACGGCGTTGCTTGCTGCGTACGGTGCCTTCGTGCAGCACTGGCAGCGCGATCGGGTCGGCTCGGCCCTACGAGACGAGAACCCCACCGTGATGCGACGGCTCCCCGCTGGGTTCGCCGTCATTGGGGATGCGCAGTGGCTTCCCGGCTACAGCCTGCTGCTCACCGACGACCCCACCGCGACCCGTCTGTCGGACCTGCCGCGGCCTCAGCGCCTGGCCTTCTTGTCCAGCATGGAGCTATTGGCCGAGGCCGTGGAGCAGGCATGCGCTGAAGCTGACGAGGCGTTCCTGCGGGTGAACCTGGAGATCCTGGGCAACGCCGACCCGTTCTTGCACGCCCACATCTGGCCCCGCTACGAGTGGGAGCCACCGCAGCTGCGCCGGCGCCCGGTGTGGCTCTACCCACGGGAGAGGTGGACTGATCCCGTAACGGCCCTGGGCGTTGAGCACAACGGGCTGCGCGCCGGCATCACCGCCCATCTCACTGCGGCAGCAGCATGAGTACGCCACCGCGGGTTGACCGTGCGTACGCGCACCGCGCGGTAAGCGTTCGCCCCGCGCGCACCGCGGGGTGGTCGCGGACTCCTTCGAACTAGCGGCGACGCTTCAAGAGAGCCTTGATCAGCAAGCACACAGCGGCGGTCACGACCGCAGCGATAAAGCAGTAGAGAAGGACGTTTGGCTCGTTCGAAGCCGGTCGGATGGCTGTGTTCATCGCTCCTGCTCTTGGCGCTCTGGGGGGCCTGGTCGTAACGGTAGGACGAGACATCGACCTTCGCGTGGTGCCCCAATGCGGGATGACCGTGCGCCCACGCACCGCGGGATGACCGTGACGTCGCGTGGGTCCTTCGATTGGGCTGCGCGGTTGTTCGGCAACAGGCAGCATGCAGACGTGGGACACGTCTTGTGGGTCGTATTCAGTGGCACCTGCGCGCTCGGCTTCTCCGGTGGCGGGCTGTTCGCTGTCTTCGCCGCCCCCACCGCTGCTCGCTGGAACGACACCAAGGGACCAGCCTGGGTCCGTAACTACAACGGCACGGCCTATCCCGGGCGCACCAAGCCGTGGCACATGCGGCTGGGCGGCGGTCTCCTGACTCTCACCGGGTTGGTCTTCTGCGTGATCTTCTACTTTGCGATCACCGGGCAGCTGTAACTCCTTGAGCTGGCTCCCAGAGCCTGCTCGCCATCCGCTACTCGTCACGAGCGCGACAGCGCGGTCATCGACATGAGCGCGACAGCGCGGTCATCGACATGAGCGCGACAGCGCGGTCATCGGCATGACCGCGACGTCGCCAGCCGCCGGCGGCAGCGCGCACAACGCGGGATGACCGTGACGTCGGTCCGCACATGCTGGGCGGGTAGCTGGCGCGGAGCGTGTAGTTCTCGATGGGCATCGCCAGCCTGATTACCCAAACCAGTCGAACGCGCACTCACTGTTTACGCGAGGTGCTTATCCTGAACGTCTCATCCAGGACAGGAGGTTACCGTGGCGCCCCCGCCCCGGCACATGCAGATGGTGGAGGCGTCCCGAGACGAGGCTGCCTTGGCCGTTCGTCTCTACAACGATCCTGCCGAGACGCGCAGCTTCGAGGGCTTCGTGGTGCACATGCACCTCGCCTGGCTGTACCTGCTGCACGCTCAGCTTGAGCGCGACGGGACCGACTACCGGTACTGGAAGCCGGCGCGGGACGGCAAGGCGCCGCGACTCGACAAAGTGGATGGTGAACCCAAGCGATGGGAGCTGTCCAAGTGTGTCCAGGAGCGGTGGAGCGACCCCAAAGACCCGGTCCGCGCCAACCTGACCTTCTTCATCGGCCTCAGGAACAAGATCGAACACCGCTACGCCCGGCAGCAAGACGCCCTGACAGCTGCCGTCGGCGGCCTGGCGCAAGCCTTCCTCCTCAACTACGAGGAGGAGCTGACAGGGCAGTTCGGTGCGCGTCTGTCCCTCGCCACTCGACTGCGTTTCCCCATCTTCGTGGGGTCTTTCACCACCGAAGGTGAGAAGACCCTCCGACGGCTGCGTAAGCAGTTGCCCGCCCAGCTGCGAACCTTCATCGCTGCCTTCACCGCCGGCCTCGACCCAGAGACCAGCAACGACCCACGCTACGAGTTCCGCCTACGAGTGGTGCAGGAACTCGCGCCCAAGGACCCGGATGCCCTGGCGGTCCAGTTTACCCGCCTCAGCGACCTGACCGATGAGCAGCGCGAGTTGGTCGAACAGATGGGGCGGCAAGGAGCTGTAATCGTCCGAGAGCAGAGGCGCAGCGTCGTAGGGCAGGATCTGTTGAAGCCCGGCGAAGTTGTGAAGCAGGTCCAGGAACTTCTCCCGTACCGATTCAACATGACCAACTTCACCGAAGCGTGGACGCGCTACGAGGTCCGTCCAGTCACTGGTAGCGAGACGCCAGAGCGGACGGACGAGAGATATTGCTTCTACGACGCCCGACATAAGGACTACGGGTATACGAAGGCATACGCGCGTAAGCTGGCAAGGGAATGCAACAGCCTGGAGGGCTTCAAGAAGGTGACGGGACGATACCCGAAAGACAAAGAGACTGGTGTTCAACTTACACCCGCAGACGTGCCACTCGAGATCACGGCTAGATGATTCCCGGATTCTAGGGAACTAATCGTGGCTGCTCGCCGGCTGGTTTGGCGGTCCCGTCGATACAGCTCGGCAGAATGCATAGTGTAAGAGCATTGAGCCGGTGCGACGGATGGATCGCTTTTTGGCGCGGGCGCGGTCAGCGACATAGCCGTACGTGTGAGATCTGCTGGCTGGCAACCGCCAGCATTCTGATCTTCCCCAGCTAATTCGCATGAATTTACGACATAGGGATGACGCCGCCCGAACATGATAGTCATTTGTTCCAGCTACTAGTGGAGTGAGTTTGTTTAATTCTATCCCCGCTGTCCCTGACTGGGAGATTCGGTGGGTCGAACATCGCGGAGAGTCGGCACTCCATCTGACTGCAGAGAGGACAAAAAGCGCATATAAGACCGAGAAAGTGACTGCTGCGGGCATTGCGCAGTCGGCCAAGTCAATGAACTTGAAGCCGTACCGCGGCGAGAAAATCACGCGATCTGTCCATGAGAGTTTGTCAGTTGTTCTCACGAGCGCAGGTACGTGGGTCGCTGATAGTGGCGCGTTCTTCGTTGCCGCAATTCCGGAGCTACCTTCGCGTCAGTGGATTGAGACGGCGTCAGCGCAAGGGGGGGTCACACTATACCTATCGCCAAGAGGGGTCAGCTTGGAGGCGGTGGCGACGGTGCCTCGATCTCAGCGTGCCGTTGTTCACCATGCTCGCCTCCGAGTGCGGGATTTTCGACATGAGGGTAGGCGCCGCTTCCACTTTTTGTACTCAGATGGCGCCTCGCGGGATGCACCGAAATTTCAAACTCACGTCATTCCCGACCTGAATTTTCTTGTATTCCTGCGTGATTGTGCTGCAAGTGGACGTAGTGATGATAGTTTCATGCTGGCGAGTGATTATGTAGCGCAGTTGCGGGGCCATGACTTCATCCCGGGATTTGGCCTGATGGAGACTTCTTGGGATCGACTGCGATCTGGGTATCGCCAAGGACCCCGGGGCCGGAACCCCATCGTTGCCGCAATTGACGCCTGGTTCGACAGTCCCTTGGGGAGCCTACATGACGCCGAAGGCATCCTCCGTGCTTATGAGGATCGACTGAAGGATTTGGAAAGTCATGGGGAGCGGGCGAGGCTTCTGGATATACGTGAAGATTTCTTGATTTTGCTCGCATACTGGAATCTTCTCGTTCTAGCTAAGTTGTGGCACCCCTATCGAGGTCAGAGATTCAACGCTCAGCATCGCCTCGAATGCTACGAACGTTGGGTTGAGATCGTTAACCACCCTACCGAAGGAGGTGTGAGCTCATATAGCGCAGCTGCTGTGCGCAATTTCTTATTGGCGACTCCAGTGGATGACGGCGGCGCAAGTAAGGTCTTGAAACTCGACAAGAAGGCGTCAAGCGTTGTTCGCAACCTATATGGTGCTGCCTGGGACCTCTCCATGCTCTCCTGGCTCGATGCAGGGACCATCGGAGAATTGCCAGACGCCTCATTGGGAGACTGCGCATTCTTGACGGGTGATGATGGTCTTCGATCACTAAAGGCGACAACCCAATCTTCGCGGTGGCTTGGATGTCACGCGTAGGGGAATGGTGACTTTCATGCAAGTTGACGACAAAATCGACTCGCGATTTACTGCCGCGCAGGTAAAGGTTGTTCACAAGTTGGCGGAAGAGCTCGCGGACGGAGGATTACGGCGTCTTTCCTTAGACCCTGAAAACAGATTGTCTGTGGTGCTGCGCAAAGTTTCTAGTCTTGAGGACGAGGTGGCGGCGCTCTATCTTTGATTCTACTTTTTAGGCGCGATAATAATGCTTTCATGAGCATCGTCTTTCGGGAGGGGAGGGAACCTTTTTGGCCGCCCGGACCTGACCTTCCTGGGTGCTGAGGGGCACCCCGGTCCCGAGGGTTACGGCGCTCCCGATAGATGGCGCGCTACTCCGACGTCATCCAGTGCGCTCGCTCATCGACAAGACCGTGACGTGCCAGACCGTGACGTCGACGCGGTGCGGGTGAGTGGCTGACGGCTCAGCCGGTGTTCGCCGAGACGCGGACGGCCTTGCCGCCCAGCGTGACGACGATGTGGCTCCGCTGCTGTTCACCCGGCCACGGCTGTCCGCCGACGTGCCAGGCCCCGCACCACCGCGCGCGCGTCACCTGGTGCGGGGAGGTCTGCGCTGCGCGGTGGCCGACCGAAAGCGGCTGGGCAGGGCTCGCAGGACCGGGAAGTCTCACCGGTGTCCTGAGACGTCGCACACGGCGTCGACCACCCTGCGAGCGGTGCGGCAGAACGCCGGGTTCGTGGCGTGGTGGTGCGGCATCGCCGTCAGGCCGAAGAACACCGCCCAACCGCGCGTGCGCAGGTCGGTCGCGGGGTCGAGGTGCGTGAGCCGGCGGTACTCCTCGCGTGCGTCGCCGCTGAACAGGGTCCAGGTCGGGAGCCCGTCGCACGCGGGGTCCCCGACGCCGGCGCAGCCGACGTCGATGACCGCAGCGAGCTTCCCGTCGCGCAGCAGGACGTTGCCGGGGGTGAGGTCGCCGTGGAACCACACGGGTGGGCCGGCCCACGCGGGCGCCTCGACGGCCTGGGCCCACAGGTCCAGGGCCGCGTCGACGTCCAGACCTGCGGTCGGCTCCGTCGTGTCCCCGAGGTCGCGGGTGGCTGCGGCGCAGCGCCGCACGTGCTCGTCGAGCGTGACGAGCGGAGTGCCACGACCCGAGGTGGTCGGCCCGGGGACCGGGCCGTCCGTGGGGTCGAGGTCACGCAGCTCCCCGACGACTGCGGCCAAGGACCGCGCGACCCCGACCCAGTCGGCGTCCGCGGTCGGGACCGCGTCCTGACCGTCGATCCAGCGCTGGACCGTCCACCGGTGCGGGAAGCCCTCGGCGGGCTGCCCCACGGCCACGACCTCCGGGACGGTGGTGGAGAGCGACTCACGGAACACCGGCAGCCACCGCACCTCGCGCTCGATCTGCTGCTCGGCCGTACCACGAGGTCGTCGCCGAGGCGGAACACGTCGTTGTCGGTGGCGGAGGACGACAGCGTCCGGAGCGGACGGTCCGCGAGCTCCGGGAACTGGCGCGTCAGCATCGCGCCGACGACGGCCGGGTCGATCACACCGGGCCCGACCGAGGGGCTCGGGCGTCCAGGGCCGCGAGCACGGCGGCATCGCCCGTCGACGCGAGCAGCGACACGACGTCGTCGGGCAGCTCGTGCTCGCCCGCGAGCGTCCAGCGCGCGTCCGCGGACCCGTCGACCGCGACCCGGCGGGCGGTGTCGACGTCGAGCGGCACGCCGTCGGTCGGGGCGTCCGCGCTCTCCACGGCGAGGTGGAGGACCGCCGGGACGACGACCTTGCCGAGGTCCTTCTCCGCCGTGGTGGCCAGGTCCACCCGGACCGCGTCCCCGGCCCAGGAACGCCAGTCGGGGTCCGGGTCCCCGGGGCGCAGGGCGGGGTCCGCGTCCGCGAGCGCCGCCAGCTCGTCCGCCAGGGCCTCCAGGTCGCTCAACGGGACGGGCTCGCCGGGGTCACCACCGCTGAACACGGAGACGTGCCGCCCGGACCACTCGGTGACGACCGACCACCGCGGGCCGGTGGGCAGCGCCCAGGCCCCACCCGAGGTCGCGGGCGTCCACCCCGCGGAACGGAGCGCCGCGGCCACGCGGTCGACGTCACCGAGCAGGTGGCCCGCGGCCGCGGTGCGCAGGACCGAGGCGACGGGGGCGGGGAGGGTGGTCATGGTTCGAGGGTGGCGCACGCCCCCGCGGGGCGTCGACCCTCGACGGGAGGCACCGAAGCCACTACCTTGCGACGCATGACACCGGACGCCCCGGACCGCCGGGCCCAGCTGCTGCGGGGATCGCTCGACCTCTGCGTCCTGGCGGCCCTCGCCCAGCAGCCCGGCCACGCCTACGAACTCGCCACCCGCCTCGCCGAGGCCGGCCTGCGAGACGTCAGCTACGGCACGGTCTACCCGATGATCACGCGTCTGCGCAGGTCAGGGCTGTTGCACGAGCAGACCGAGGCCAGCCCGGTCGGGCCGGAGCGCAAGGTCTTCTCGCTCACCGCCGCGGGACGGGACGCCCTGGACGACTGGCTCGGGCAGTGGCAGCAGGCGACGCTCGACGTCGAGACCGTCCTGCGCAGCACCGGGGTCTGGGCGGGGAGGGGCGCGTGATCTCGCCGCTGTCGCCGCAGGACCGCTCCGTCCCCGAGGACGTGCGCCGCGTCGTCGCCCGCGTGCAGCGGGAGTGGCGTCTCCTCGGTGTCCCCCGCCCCCTGCGGGACGCCGTCGCGGGCGACGTGGCGGCCGACCTGCACGACGCGCACCGGCAGGGCCGCACGCCGGAGTCGGTTCTCGGGACGTCCGTGCGGGACTTCGCGCGCGAGGTCGCCCGCGAGAACGGGTGGCTGGTCGCCTGGCCGCAGTACGGGCGGATGCTCGCGGCCGCCGCCGTGGGGGCGGGGCTGTCGGTGCTGGTGGGCGCGGTCCTCCTCGTCCCGCTCGTCGGGTGGTCGACGAACGTCGTCGCGGTGGTCCTCGGGGAGGCCGGCGTCACGGTGGGCGACGGCGGCGACCCGTCCTGGTACCTGCCGGTCGTGCTGGGGACGTACGTGCTGTTCGGCGCGGGCTTCGTCGCCGCCGTCCTCGGCTGCGTCCGGTGGGCTCTGCGTTCGGCCGAGGGGCTGACCCGCACTCTGCGCTTCGGTGCACTGGGGCTGCCCGCCTCGGCGGCCCTGTCCTTGCCCGTCGCGATCTGGATCGGGCACGCCAGCGGTTTCAGCACGTCCCCGTCGGTCGTCCTCACCGAGTGCGGCCTCGTCCTCGGGACCGCCGCGGCGGCCCTCGTCGCGGCGCGGGCGTGGGCGGTGCGCACGGTCTGAGCACTTCGCGGCTCACATCGGCAGGTCGACCCCGCTGCGCAGCAGGTCGACGGCCTGGACCGGGGATCCCGGGACGTTCACGCTCACCCAGAACCGGTGGTCGGCGGTCTCGCTCGGCCACGCGAGCCGCGTGTCGGCGCGGTCCATCCACTGCACCCCGAGCGGCCCGCCGTCCGGCCAGGTGAGCACGGTGTAGTCGTCCTGCGGGGTCCGGTCCACGTCCGCGGCCGTGACCGGTGCCGCCGCCAGACCGCCGTACTGGAACGTCGTCCACACCAGACCCCGGGCCCGCGCCGTGTCGAAGTCCGCGTCGACGTCGACACCCGGCGGGAGCCAGACCAGTGTCACGGCGTGCTGGTCGGCGGCGGGGTCCTCGGACGGCGGTGACGGGTGCGCCACCGACGGCACCGGGTGGGCGAGGACGCCGCGTCCCTCCCGCGCACCGCAGAAGCGGGTGAACCCGCGCTCGGAGAGGTCGCGGAACGCCGGCAGGGGGATCCCGAGGTGGGCGGCGACCTCGTCGCACGGCAGCAGCGTGCCCACGAGGTCGTGCGGGGACTCGACGAAGGCGAGGGGATCGCCGCGGCGCGAGAACTCCGGGGGGCGCAGCGCGGCGACCGCAGCCTCCTGCGCCTGACCGAGGACCAGGGCGGGTCCGGGCCCGCTGCTCCCCGCCGGGACGACCGCCAGGGCGAGCGCGAGCGGCAACGCCGCGGCCCACTGTCGTCGCACCACCACAGCCCCCCTCCGCCGGCCCCTCACCGCACACCCCACTGTGGCAGGACGGCCTCCTCCCGGTGCCAGGATCGCCTCGTGGACGGACCGACGGACGCCGTGCAGGACTACTACGCGAGCTACCACGAGCGGGAGCTCGCCCGGCTCCTCAGCGCGGAGGGGCGGCTCGAGTTCGCCCTCACGACGCGGCTCCTCGCCCCCCACCTGCCCACGGCCGGGCGCGTCCTCGACCTCGGTGGAGGCCCCGGCCGGTACAGCGCGTGGCTGGCGGAGCGGGGTCTGGAGGTCTCGCTCGCGGACCTCTCGCCCAACCTGCTGGACCTCGCGCGGGAGCACCTGGCCGAACGGGGAGTGCAGGTCGGCGAGGTCGTCCAGGCCGACGCGCGTGACCTGACCCGTTGGTCTGCAGCGTCTTTCGACGCCGTCCTGGCCCTCGGGCCGTTCTACCACCTGCCGGACCCCGTCGACCGGCACCGCGCGCTGGCGGAGGTCGTCCGGGTGACCGTGCCCGGCGGACTGGTGGCGACCGCGTGGATGCCGCGGTGGGCGCTGCTGCGCCGGACGTTGTCCATCGAGGACGAGCGGGACCAGCTCGCCGACCCGTCGTTCGTCGACGCGGTGCTGGAGCGGGGCGCGTACGTCAACCCGCACCGGGGGCGGTTCACCCACGCCCACGCCGTCGACCCGGCCCGGCTGCCGGACGAGCTGGCCGCCTCCGGGCTGCGTACGCTCGCCCTCGCGTCGACGGACGGGTTCGCCCACGGGTTGCAGGACACGGTGGACGGCGTCCGGACGACGGACCCGGTCCGCTACGAGCAGCTCCTGGACCTGCTCGTCCGCACGGCGGGTGACCCGAGCCTGCTCGGCACGGCCGGGCACCTGCTGCACCTGGGGCGGACGACGTGAGGACCGGCCCCGTCACCCGACGGGGCCGGTCCTCACGGGTGGCTCACTCGCCCTTGAGCTCCTCGGGCGTCCCGTCCTCGACGGGGGCGTACTCGTGCTTGCCCGTCGACGGCGCGTCCGTCTCCGGGGTCGTCGTGGGCGCCGTGGCCTCCTCGAGCTTCTCGGTGCTCTTGTCGGCGGCGGGGGTGCTCGGCGTCGTGGCCGCCGGGGCGGGCGTCCAGGCGGCGCCCGGGGCCGCCCACGGGTCCTCCTTCTGGGAGTTCTTCACGGCCGCGTAGACCGCGGCACCACCGGCGGCGACGAGGGTGAAGACGAGGAACTTGCGTCCCGCGCTGCCCTTCTTCTTGGCGACGGCCTCGCCCTTGAGCACGGCGACCGCACCCTTCGAGCGCTGCTGGGCGACCTTCTTCGTCTGCTTCGCGGTCGCCTTGGCAGCCTTCGAGCCGGCCTTGCCGGCGGCCTTCCCGGCCTTGCCCGCCAGCTTGGCGCGGCGCTCGGCCTGGTGGGCCTTCTTCGTCAGCGACTTCTCCAGCGACGCCTCGAACCTCTTGCCGTCCTTGACGACGTCCTTCACGGCGGACTGGACGGTCTCGCTCGTGGAGGCGGCGGCCGCGGTGGCGGTGCCGGCAGCAGCCGCGACGGCCGGAGCGGCCGCGTCACGGGCGTTGTTGGCGGCCTCCTGGACGGCCTCGACGAGCTTGGGCAGCAGGTCGTCGACGATCTTGTCGCGGGCGCTGTCCACCGCGGGGGACACCTTGTGGGCGGCGGCCTCGACCTTCGGCGCAGCCGCCTCGAGCGTCGTGTCCCAGGCCTTCTCCAGGCGGGGCTGGGCCCAGTCGACGGCGGACCCGACCGCCGGCGCGACCTTGCCGGCCAGCGACGCGCCCTGGGCCTGCAGCTTCTCGGTGTGGCTCTTGGTCAACGACATCCGTTTCCTCCTCGTGCTCGTCCTCTGGCCCGTTCATCCGATGTCGCGAACGTGCGGGGTGCGCTGTCCGTGCCCCACGCCGAACGGTCGGCGACGATCACCACCCGTCATCTGACCGCACCCGGGCCCTTCCCGCCACCAGACGCCCCGCCGGGTGCCGTGCGGGACCCGTGGAAGGATGAGCGGCATGTACGCCACTCTGCACACCAACCACGGCGACATCCGCCTGGAACTGTTCGAGAACCACGCCCCCAAGACGGTGGCGAACTTCGTGGGCCTCGCCGAGGGCACGAAGGAGTGGCAGGACCCGGCCAGCGGCGAGAAGAAGACCTCGCCCTTCTACGACGGCCTGACCTTCCACCGCATCATCGACGGCTTCATGATCCAGGGCGGCTGCCCCCGTGGTGACGGCCGCGGCGGCCCCGGGTACCAGTTCGACGACGAGATCCACCCGGACCTCCGCTTCGACAAGAAGTACCTGCTGGCCATGGCCAACGCGGGCAAGATCGCCGGTCACGGCACCAACGGGTCCCAGTTCTTCGTCACCGTGACGACGACGCCGCACCTCAACGGCAAGCACACGATCTTCGGCGAGGTCGCCGACGACGAGAGCCGTGCCGTCGTGGACGCCATCGCCACCGTGCCGGTCGGCCCGGGTGACGCCCCCCGCGAGCCCGTCGTCATCACGTCTGTCGACGTCGAGCGCGACTGACCTGCACCGCACTGCGACCCAGGACACGCACTGAGCGTGAACGACGGGGGCGTCCCGCGCGTTGAGCCCGACGTGAGCGACGTCCCCGTCTGTCCCCGCCACCCCGACCGCGAGTCGTGGGTCCGCTGCCAGCGCTGCGGGCGGCCCGTCTGCCCGCAGTGCCAGCGCCCCGCCGCCGTCGGGGTGCAGTGCGTCGACTGCGTCGCGGAGGGGAACAAGGGCGTCCGCCAGGCCCGCAGCACGTTCGGCGGGGCGCTGGCCAACCGCGACACCCTCGTCACCAAGGTCCTCATCGGGGCCTGCATCGCCATGTACCTCGGGCAGCAGGTCATGCCCACGAACGTCTTCTACCAGCTCGCCCTCGTCAACGGCCCGTTCCCGGGGTCGTTCGGGCAGGGCTCCTGGTGGCAGCCCATCACGTCGGCGTTCATGCACGGTGGCTGGCTGCACCTGCTCTTCAACATGTACGCCCTGTGGATCACCGGGCAGTACCTCGAACCCCTCCTCGGCCGACTGCGCTTCACGGCGATCTACGTCGTCTCGGCGCTGGGCGGGGCCGCCGGCGCGCTGCTGCTCGCTCCCGCGGGGAGCGTCACCGTCGGTGCCTCCGGCGCGATCTTCGGCCTCTTCGCCGCGCTCTTCGTCGTCAACCGGCACCTCGGACGGCAGACGGGTCAGATCGCGGCCCTCATCGTCATCAACTTCCTCATCGGCGTCTTCTACGCCGGCATCTCCTGGCAGGCCCACCTCGGCGGCCTCGTCACGGGCGCGCTGGTGGCGACGGCGATGGCCCGGGGGCGGCAGGGCAAGCCCGCCGTGCAGTGGGCCGGGACGGCCGCCGTCGCCGTCCTCGTGCTGGCCGGTCTGGGCTACAGCGCGTCGCTGTACTGACGAGGTCCCGCTCGGCGGTCACCGAGCGCGATCGGGACGCCCGTCCCGTCGTCCACAGGCTTTCGCACACCTGTGCGAATCCCATCTGTGTCATCCACCGGGTGTGGGGGCCGCTGTGGACGGGGGGAAGCCTTACCCACACTCATCCACACCTTGTGGACGAGTCGGTGGACAACTCCTGTGGACGACGACGAGCTCTGTCCACACGTCATCCCCAGACGGTGGACAAACCTCGCGCGTGAACCGTTCCAGTGACGGTCAACGCTCCGTGATCGGTACTCGACGGAGCGTCAGACGGTGACGCTGGGGACGGCGTCATCGTCGGTGTCGCGGACGTCGGCGGCCCACTGCCGGGTCTGCGTCGCGAGCTCCTCCCAGTACCCGGGACGGCCCAGAGGCGCCGGCGCCAGCCAGCCCTCCTCCATGTGCGTGCACACCGCGGGGTCGGCCGCGGCCAGCCGCCGACGGCGCGAGGGCCGTCGCAGCGACGCCACGTCCACCGCGCCGCGGAAGGTCGTCAGGTACAGCGCCCGCGCCACCCGCACCGCCGGGTTCGACGACGCGCCGGGGTGGTGCGCCACGAGGTCGCGCAGCGTGAACCGGGGGACGCCCTGGACCGCGAGCAGGCTCGTGTGGTCGAAGTCGCCGCCCGACAGGCAGCACAGCACCAGCAGCCGGTGGTCCTGGCGCAGTGCGCCCAGGCGCACGGCGAAGGTGCTCGTGGTGCTCTGGTGCGGCACCCAGCGCACGACCTGCTCCGGGATCGACCCCTCACCACGCCCGGCGCGCGGACGACGCCACTGCGGGACGCGACCGTCGATGTCGTCGTGGGTGCCGACGCCGTAGGGGGCCAGGTACTCGGCGCGCCGCAGCGCCGCGGCGCGGTCCAGGGAGACCAGCGCGTCCGGCCGCCACAGGTAGTCGTCCTCGGCGAAGAGCACGACGTCGTCGGCGGCCCAGTCGGACCGCACCGCGAGCTTCAGCCCCGCGAGGTAGCTGGCGCGGTTGCTGCCGCCGGTGATCGCGCGGACGGTGCCGTGCTCGCGCATGAGCGTCAGCCGCTGCGCCGGCACGGGTCCGTCGTTGAGGAAGACGACGTCGACGCCGTCACCGACGGAACGGGCCCGGGCGACGGCGCGCAGGAACGAGTCCAGCGCCACCGACTTCGAGTACCAGGACGGCCGACCCTTGGCGTTCTCCCCGCCGTGGGATCGGTAGACGACGTGCAGCACTCGGCCCCCTGTGTGGCTGTGGACGACAGGCGCCACCCTAACCGTCACGCAAGGGGAGGGTTGCCCCCGCGGACCGCCGACTCACCCGTCGGGCGCAGTGTGGAGCGGAGCGTCAGCGCCAGCGGGTCGTCATCGCGAACCCGATGAGCACGAACGCGAAGCCGGCGACCAGGTTCCAGTTGTCCCACCCGGGCACCGGGAGCATCGAGCTGGACAGGTAGAAGACGACGATCCAGACCAGCCCGAGGACCATCAGGCCGACCATCGTCCAGATCCACCACCGCGGCGTGAGCTGGTTCTTGCGCTTGACCTCGCGGTCGGCGTCGGCGGTCCCTCCGCGACGGAGCTTCCCGGCGCCGGCCGTGGCCGTCGCGTCGCTGGTGACGTCCGTCTCGTCGGGCTTCTTGCGGCGGGGCACGTCGACCTCCAGTCGGGGGTGGGCGGGGACGGGGACCGTCACCTGCTGGTCAGCGTAGTGCGACGATCGGTGTCCGGGGCGGGACCGGCCGCCGACGGGGAGCAGGGGACAGGAGGCACGGGTGGCGACAGGACGCATCGTCCGCCGGGCCGGGGTCTTCGTCGTGCTCGCGGCCGCCGGGCTCCTCTTCGCCACGAGCGCCCTCACAGCCGGCGGGACGGACCTGCGCTCGGAGTCCGCCGACCTCGGATCGGTCGTCGCCCAGCGCTCGCGGGAGAACGCCCAGCGCGCGGCCCAGGTGGCCACCCTGCGCGCCGAGGTCGACACCCTGAGCCGCGACGCGGCGACGTCGCCCGGGTCGGACCCGCTCGAGGACCCGGGGCTGGGCACGGCCTCGGGGGCGCTCGCGGTCCAGGGACCCGGCCTGACCGTCACGCTCGACGACGCCCCGGACACCGAACGTCCGGCCGGTGCGTCGCCCGACGACCTCGTCGTGCACCAGCAGGACGTCGAGGGCGTCGTCAACGCCCTGTGGAACGGAGGCGCGGAGGCCATGATGGTCATGGACCAGCGGATCGTCTCGACGTCGGCCGTCCGCTGCGTGGGCAACGTCCTCGTCCTGCAGGGCCGCACCTACTCCCCGCCCTACCGGATCACCGCCCTCGGTGACGTCCCGCGCCTGCGCGCCGCGCTCGACGCCTCCGCCGAGATCTCGATCTACCGCGAGTACGTCGCGGCCTACGGACTGGGCTACCAGGTCTCCACCGGGCAGGACCTGCAGCTGCCCGCCTTCGACGGGACCACGCGCCTGACCTACGCCCGGGCCGGTGCCGCGTGATCCGCCGCGCCGTGTCGGTCCTCGGCGAGCTCCTCGTGACGGCCGGCGTCCTCACGCTGCTGTTCGTCGTCTGGCAGCTCTACTGGACCGACCTCACCTCCGGCCGGGCGCAGGCCGCGACCGTCAGCTCGCTCGAGCAGCGCTGGGAGCGCACGACGACGCCCGCCCCCACCTCGACGGCGCCCGTCGCGGACCCGCCCGTCGACGCCGTCGGCGTCCCGCCGGTCGGCCAGCCCTTCGCGATCCTGCACGTGCCGCGCTTCGCCGCCGACTACTCCGTGCCGATCGTCGAGGGCACCGGCACCGAGGAGCTCAAGGACGGGATCGGCCACTACACCCAGTCCGTGATGCCCGGGCAGATCGGCAACTTCGCCATCGCCGGTCACCGCGTCACCTACGGCAAGCCGTTCAACCAGATCGCCGAGCTGCAGGACGGCGACGCCGTCGTCGTCGAGACCGCGACCCAGTGGCTGACCTACCGCGTGCGCTCGCACGAGATCGTCCGGCCGCAGCAGGTCTCGGTCATCGCCCCCGTCCCCGACCAGCCGGGCGCCACGCCCACGCAGGCGTGGCTGACGATGACGGCCTGCCACCCGATGCACTCCGCGCGGCAGCGGTACGTCGTGCACGCGCAGCTGGAGTCCGTCCGCAACCGCGCCGACGGGCCCCCGTCGTCGCTGGCCGCCCCTGCCGGCTCCGCCGGCTGAGACCCAGGACCGGAGGCGACAGGTGTACGCGTGGTGGTGGCGGGTCCTGCCCGGACCGTGGTGGGTGCGGGTGCTCATCAGCCTGCTCGTGGCAGCCGGGGTCGTGCTGTTCTGCTTCACCGTCGTCTTCCCCGCGATCGCCGACCACCTGGCGATCAACGACGGAACCGTCGACGGGCAGTGATCCCGCTTTCCTGGGACGCTTTGCCTCCACCGACCTGGGAGGACGCACAGCATGTCCAGTGAGTACGCCCCGCCGACCGGTTACGGCGAGTACGGAGAGCACGGCCGCACCAAGCCCCGCAACGGGCTGGCCGTCGTCGCGCTCGTCCTCGGCATCCTCGCCCTGCTCACCTCCTTCATCTTCATCGGTGTCGTCCTGGCGATCGTCGGGCTCATCCTCGGGATCTCCGGTCGTCGGCGGTTCAAGCGGGGCCAAGCGACCAACGGTGGGACCGCCACGGCGGCCGTCGTCGTCAACGTCATCGCCCTCGTCGCGAGCATCGCCCTCTCGGTCGTCTGGATCTTCGCCGGTGCGTGGTTCCTCAACAACGGTGGCCAGGACTACGCGCAGTGCGTCGCGGCCGCCAACGGGAACCAGACGGCGATCGAGCAGTGCGCGCGCGACTTCCAGCGGGACGTCACGAACGCGAGCTGAGCACGCCTCTGTGAAGGGCTCGCGCACACGCTGCGCAACGTTGACGACTCCGCTCCAGGTCACGGCCTCCGCGGCCGTACCGTGACAGCGTGCCCACTTCCACTGATCCGGCGCCCCACGAGGTCCCCGGGGCCGGTCGCCGCGCGCGTGGCCGTCACTCCGACCACGCGCACGGCACGGCCTTCAAGGTCCTCCGCGGGTTCCTGATCGCGGCCGTCGTCCTGGCGGTCGTCGCCACCGGTGGCGGTGTGTACGCGTACTACAAGCTCCAGGGCAACATCAACGCGCAGGACATCAACAACCTGCTCGGCACCCGCCCCTCGGACGAGTCGAAGACGGACCCGACGACCGGTCAGGACGCCGTCAACATCCTCGTCATGGGCAGCGACACCCGTGACCTGTCCGACGGCACGGGGAACGAGTACGGCGGCGCGAAGGCCGACCCGGGGGCGCGCTCGGACACGACGCTGCTGGTGCACCTGGCCGCGGACCGCAAGAGCGCCACGATGGTGAGCATCCCGCGCGACTCCGTCGTGCAGATCCCGGCGTGCAAGCTGCCGGACGGCTCGACGACGAAGCCGCAGAAGGGGATGTTCAACTCGGCCTTCTCGATCGGCGGCGCGGCCTGCACCGTCAACACGGTCCAGACGCTCACCCAGGTGCCGATCGACCACTACGTCGTCATCGACTTCAGCGGGTTCCGCTCGATGATCGACGCCCTCGGCGGGGTCACGATCTGCACGCCGGACGCGATCAACGACAAGGACTCCAACCTCCACCTGACCGCGGGCACCCACGACGACGTCGACGGCGCCACGGCGCTGGCCTACGCCCGCGTCCGCCACATCGGCGACGGGTCGGACATCTCGCGCATCGGCCGCCAGCAGGCGCTCATGAGCTCGATGGTCCAGAAGGTCACGAGCTCGGCGATCCTCACCCGCCCGGACAAGCTCTACTCGTTCCTCGACGCGGCGACGAAGTCGGTGACGACCGACCCGGGCCTGGCGAACCTGTCCGAGATCGCGTCGCTGGCGCAGTCGCTGCAGAAGATGCCGGCCGACGGGGTGCAGTTCGTCACCGTGCCGACCGAGCCGTACCCGGCGAACCCGAACCGGGTGCAGTGGACCCCGGCGGCGGCCGCGCTGTGGCAGCAGGTCCGCACCGACACCGCGGGTCCGGCCTCGGCGACGCCGACGGCGTCCCCGACCGCCGACCCCGGCACGAGCTCGGAACTGCTGGTGGCGCCCTCGAAGATCTCCGTCCAGGTGCTCAACGTCGGCGGCACCGCCGGCGCGGCGGGGACGCTGTCCAAGGCGCTGACGTCCGTCGGGTTCGTCTCCGGCGGCACCGGCGACGGTCAGGCCACCGACCCGGGCGCGGACGTCCTCGTCCGGTACGGGACCGACCGGCAGGACTCGGCGAACACGGTCGCGGCGGCCCTCGGCGGGGCGAAGACCCAGCTCGACCCCTCGCTCGGCAAGAACATCGTCGTCGAGGTCGCCTCACCGAGCGTGACCGTGAGCGACGTGCGGTCCCGGGTGACGGGCACGCCGGTGGCGGCCACGCCGACCCCGACGATCACCGCCCGCGTCGCCACCGACAGCATCTGCGCCTGACCCCACGGCAACCCCTCCCGGTCCGTTACCCCGTCGGGCGGAAAACACCCTTTCCGCCCTCAGAACACGTGTTCCGAGGGCGGAAAGAGTGTCCTCCGCGAGGGGGACGGGGCCAGACGCCGACGCGGACGGGCACCCCGGACAGCAGCGACTCCTGCGCCGCGTCGGCCACCTTCGACGCGGCGACGGCGTCCTCGGGGCGGCACAGCTCGTCCGCCTCGCCGCGCACGAGGCCGGCGAAGGCCGCGACCTCGGCCCGGTACGCCTCGGCGAACCGTTCCGCGAACGTCGTGAACGGCGGACCCGCCGGGAAGACGACGCCGGGTTCGGCCGAGCGCAGCGCGCTGCGGTCGTCGAGGCCGACGACGAGCGAACCCTTCGACCCCTGCAGCTCCAGCCGCACGTCGTGGCCGGCGCCGTTGTAGCGGGACGCGGTGACCACGGCCAGGGTGCCGTCGTCGAGCGTGCACACCGCGAGCGCCGAGTCGACGTCGCCGACCTCACCGATCGCGGGGTCGCCGTTGTTGCTGCCGCGAGCGTACACCTCGACGACCTCGCGGCCGGTGATCCACCGGATGACGTCGAAGTCGTGGACGCTGCAGTCGCGGAACAGCCCGCCGGAGGTGGCGAGGAAGGACACCGGCGGGGGCGCCACGTCGCAGGTCGTCGCCCGGATCGCGTGCAGCCAACCGAGCTCCCCGGCGGCGTACGCGCGCCGGGCCTCGCGGTAGCCGGGGTCGTAGCGGCGCTGGTGGGCGATGCGGACGACGCCGTCGTGGCGGGCGACGAACTCCAGGACCGGCAGGGACAGCGCGACGTCGGGGGCGACGGGCTTCTCGCAGAGCACGGGGACGCCGGCCTCGACGCCGGCGCGGATGAGGTCGGGGTGCTGGGCGGTGCCGGTGGCGACGACGAGCCCGTCGATGCCGGCGGCCAGCAGGGCCTCGACGTCGGCCGCGGCGTCGGCCCCCACCTCGGTGGCGACCTCCCGGGCGCGGGTCGCGTCGACGTCGGCGACGGTGACGCGGCCGACGCCGGGGGTCGTCACGAGCGTGCGGGCGTGCATCGCGCCGATGCGTCCGACGCCGGCCAGGCCGAGGTGCAGGTCGGTCACGGGATCCTCCTCGTCGAGTCTGTTGGACCGGTCCAACGACGACTACGATCGTCGGCGAGGACCCCGACTGTCAAGGAGGCGACGCGCGCGTGACCCGACCGACGATCCGCAGCGTCGCCGCCCGAGCGGGGGTCTCCAAGTCGCTCGTCTCCCTCGTCCTGCAGGACAGCCCCAAGGTCTCGCCCGAACGGCGCGCCGCGGTGCTCGCCGCCATGGCCGAGCTCGGCTACCGGCCCGACCCCACCGCCCGCAGCCTCGCCCAGGGCCGCACCCGCGCGATCGGCCTGGTCCTCGACGACCTGCGCAACCCGTGGTTCGTGGACGTCCTCGAGGGCCTGCGCCCCGTCCTGCACGCGGCGGGTCTGCGACCGGTCCTCGCCGAGGCGCGCAGCGAGCCGGAGGCCCCCCGCACCTTCGCCGACCTGCGCGTCGACGGCCTCGTCGTCATCGGCACCCTGCCCGACCTGGCCCTCGTCGCCGAGGTCTCCGCCGAGGTCCCGACCGTCCTGGCGGGCACCCGCGTGGCCGCCGGCGACCCCTTCGCCGTCGACGTCGTGGCCGGCGACGACGGGACCGGGATCCGCCTCGCGGTCGAGCACCTCCTCGGGCTCGGGCACCGGCGCCTGGCCCACGTCGCGGGCACCGGACCCGTCGGCGACCTGCGCCGGCGCGCCTTCGAGGACGCCGCCCGCGCCGGGGGAGCCGAGGTCCTCGTCGAGACGGGCCCGATGACCGAGGACGCCGGTCACCGCGCGGGCCGGGCCCTGCTGACCCGCCCCGACCCCCCGACCGCCGTGGTCGCCGCGAACGACGCGGCCGCCGTCGGCGTGCTCGCGGCGGCGGCGGACCTGCGCGTCGAGGTGCCGGCCGCGCTGTCCGTCGTCGGCTACGACGACACGTCGATCGCCCGGCTGCGCGCCGTCTCCCTCACCAGCGTCGACAACGCCGCCCACGAGGTCGGCAGGCTCGCGGCCCGGCGCCTGCTCGACCGGCTCGAGGACCCCGACGCCCCGGCCGACCTGCAGCTCGTCGCGCCCCGGCTCGTCGTGCGGGCGACGACGGCGCCGCCGGGAGGCGGCGGCTGAGGTCCCCGACCCGCCGAGCCGTCAGAGGGTGAAGGCGGACACCAGACGGTTCAGGTCCGCGGCGACGTGGGACACCTCGCCGGCGGTGGTCGCCGTGTGGGTGGCGCTGGCCGTGGTCTGCTCCGCGGCGGTGGCGATGCCGCCGACGTTCCCCGCGATCTGACGGCTGCCGGAGGAGACCTCGGTGACGTTGCGGACCATCTCGGCGGTGGTGGCCGACTGCTGCTCGACGGCGGCGGCGATGGTGGCCTGCAGACCGTCGATGCGGGTGATGACGTCCCCGATCTGCCCGATGGCCGCGGCCGCGGCGTGCGCGTCCTCCTGGGTGGCCGCGACCCGGCTGGTGATGTCCTCGGTGGCGCGGGCGGTCTGCTGGGCCAGTTCCTTGACCTCGCCGGCGACGACGGCGAAGCCCTTGCCCATCTCCCCGGCCCGGGCGGCCTCGATGGTGGCGTTCAGGGCCAGGAGGTTGGTCTGCTCGGCGATGGAGGTGATGAGCTTGACCACCTCGCCGATCTCCCGGGAGGAGGCGGACAACCGTTCCAGGGTGTCGCGAGCGGTGCCGGCGTCGGTCACGGCGGCAGCGGCGACCGCGGAGGCGTCCGCGGTGGAGGTGGCGATCTCGCGGATCGCCGCACTCATCTCCTCCCCGGCAGCGGCGACCGTGGTGATGTTGGTGGAGATCTCCTCCGTGGCGGCGGCCACCTGCGCGGACTGCTCCGCGGACTGTTGGGCCCCGGAGGACAGCTGCGTCGCGACCGCGGTCAGTTCCTCCGAGGAGGACGACAGCGTGGCGGCGTTGGCGTTGACCTCCCGCATCAGGCCGGCCAGCCGCTCGAGCGAGGCGTTCGTGGCCACGGCCATCTGGCCCAGTTCGCACGTGGACAGGACCTTGACCCGCTGGTCCAGACGACCTTCGGCCAGGCCCTTGATGACCGGGACGACCAGCGACAGCGGGAGCGCGATGCTCTTCCCCAGCAGCACCGCGATCGTCGCCGCCAGCAGGAGCGCTGCCGTGCTCAGGCCCCCGAGGAGGAGCAGCGAGTGGCGGTAGGCCCGCCGGCCGGCGGCGGCGCTGGCGGCGGCGATCCCGTCCTCGGTGTCGACGAGCGTCGCCAAGTCGGCGGAGACCTTGGTGCTGAGGGGGACCGTCGTCGTCGGACGGGCGGCGATGAAACCGGCGGTGTCCCCGGCCAGGGCCAGCCGCGTCAGGGTCTCGCGGGCGGTGCGCCAGGACGCGAGGTCCGTCTCGAAGGCGGTGCGTTCTGCGGCGGTCGAGCCCGGGTCGGACGCCAGGTACGCCTTCCAGGCGTCGTCGACCGCGGTGTCGTCCAGGGCGGTCTGGGCCTGCACCTTCGTCCGCGCGTCGGCGTCGGCGGCCAGGGCCAGGTCGGGCAGGTCCTTGTTGGACTGCTTGAACGTCGTGCCGACCTGCCCCAGGGCGCTGGCCGAGGCCACCGTGGAGGTGTACATGTCCTGAAGGCGCGACTGCGCCGTTCCGACCTGGACGACTCCGACGACGGCGACGCCGACCAGCAGCGCGCAGACGACGGCGAAGCCGCTCAGCATCCGGGGGACGACGCGCATGTCGCAGAAGAACCTGATGAGGGGCACGTGACTCCATCGTCGCCATCTTCTAGAAGATGAGGCGGGAGGGGCTCAGGGTCGTCCGTCGGACCGGGTCCTCCGACGGACGGCGGATGACGCTCGGTGCGTCGTCGTGCACACGGTGGGTCCATGACACAGCGACGCAGCACGGAGCAGGCAGCCTGGGCGCGGACACCGGGCACGTGGATCGCCCTGGCGGTGGCCTTCGCCGCGATCTCGGTGCCCCAGTGGGTCCAGGCGTTCAGCGGGGACGGGGACCTCGCCTACCTGCCCGCGGTCGCGTTCGCGCTCGCCGCGCTGGCCTTCCTGCGGCAGGCGCGCCGCTGCGCCCGGTCCCGGGGCTGACGCCCACCACCGTCCCCCTCGGGCATGATCCGAGGGTGCCCGCTCCGACCGCCTCGCCCGAGGTGACCGACCTCCCGTGCCCCTGCGGCTGGGGAGAACCCCTCGCCGGCTGCTGCGGCCGTTACCTCACCGGCGGTGGTGGGGACGCGCCGACGGCCGAGGCGCTCATGCGCTCGCGCTACGCGGCGTTCGTCCTCGGCGACGTCGAGCACCTCCTGCGCAGCTGGCACCCGGCGACGCGTCCCGGCGAGCTCGACCTCGACCCGGACGTCCAGTGGCGTCGGCTCGTCGTGCTGGGCACGGGCCGCGGCAGCCCCTTCGACGACACCGGCACCGTCGAGTTCGAGGCGCACTACCGGCGGGCGGGGCGGCGCGGGGTCCAGCACGAGGACTCCGCCTTCTCCCGCGTCGGGGGTCGCTGGGTGTACGAAGGGCCGGTGGGAAACCGAGTCGCGTGATCCCTCGGGCGTCCTGCACTGTGGGTGACAGGCAAGAGCGGACAGCAACGCCGTCGACGAGGGAGTTCTCGTGAAGCTGACCTGGCTCAAGGACGTGGCCCTGGACCCGGGGCCCTCCGTCTCCGTCTACGTGGACGCGACCCGGGAACGGGCCAGCGCGCACGACATCGACCAGCGCTGGCTCCAGGCCCGCTCGGCCCTCGCCGGCCAGGGTGCCCCGGAACCGGCGCTCGCCGCCCTCGACGCCGTCGCCACGGAACCGACGGGCGTGGGCGGTCACGTCGGCCGCGCGCTCGTCGCCACCGCCACGGGACTGCAGCTCGACCTCGTCCTCGCCGCACCGCCGGAGCGGGAGGAGGCGACGACCGGGCCCGTGGCCCACCTCATGCCGCTCGTCCGGTCGATGGCCGACGACGTCCGGTACGTCCTCGTCGAGCTCGACCGCGCCGGTGCCGACGTCACCGTGGCCCGCACGGGCGCCGTCGTGGGGCGGCA
Organism: Kineococcus sp. NPDC059986; assembly: GCF_040702905.1. Lineage (NCBI taxonomy): Bacteria > Bacillati > Actinomycetota > Actinomycetes > Kineosporiales > Kineosporiaceae > Kineococcus > Kineococcus sp. NPDC059986. Next base: position 25,857 of record NZ_JBFBND010000041.1, read on the forward strand.
GACGCGGACCGTCGAAGGCGGTCACGACCTGCTGCACAAGGGGTCCGGTGACAACCGGGCCGAGCACCGCTACCAGCGGACCGTCCAGGACTCCTGGGACCACAACGCCGCCGCGGTCGCCGCCGACCTCGCCGACCTCGTCCGCCGCGAACGTCCCGACGTCGTCCTCGTCACCGGCGACCCCAAGGCGATGGCGTCGCTGAAGGACAGGACGCCCGCCGCCCTCGCGCCGCTCGTGTGCGAGGTCAAGGGCGGGGGCCGCGCCGCCGGCACCCGCGAGAAGGCGTTCGAGGCCAACGTCACCGCCGCGCTCGACGCCGTCCGCACCCGCCGCCGCCAGGCCGTCGTCGACGAGTTCGCCCAGGAGCGGGGCCGGCAGGGCCGGGCCGTCGAAGGGCTCGACCCCGTCGTCTCCGCGCTGCGCGCCGGGCAGGTGCGCACGCTCCTGCTCGTCGACGACCCGACCTCCACCGAACGGCTGTGGACCGGTCCGGGCCCGCTGGAGGTCGCGACGACGCGCGAGGACCTCGACGTCCTCGGCGTCACCGACGTCGTGCAGGTGCGCGCCGACGCCGCCCTCGTCCGCGCCCTCGCCGCCTCCGACGCCGAGATCGAGCTCGCCCCGCGCCCGGAGGAGGACGGCGAGGAGCCGCTGCTGTCGATGACCGACGGGATCGGCGCGCTCCTGCGCTACGCCGTCTGACCCCTCCCCCTGCGCTCCGCGGGGTCGGATCGTTGGCACCTCGCTTTCGATGAACGACAGCAGGGGTCCAACGATCCGACACCCCCGAGCCGGGCCCGCGCTACCCTCCAGGCCTCTGACCTGGGAGGACGACACACCGTGATGGGCCCGGCGCACGCCGCCAGCGGGTTGGCGGTGGGGGCCCTGACCCTCGGCGTCGCCGCCACGCACCTCGGCATCGACCGACCCCTCGAGCAGCTCGCGTGGGTCGTGGCGTGGGGCGGCTTCGCCTACCTGCCCGACCTGGACCAGAAGGGTTCGACGGCCGGATCGATGTGGGGGCCGCCGACGCGCTGGCTCTCCCGCCTCATCGGCGTCCTCGCGCGCCGGCACCGCGGCGGCACCCACGACGCCCTCGTCGCCCCCGTCGTCTTCGGGGGTCTGGCGGCGCTCGCGGCCCGCAACCACTGGACGGCGCTCGCCGTCCTGGCGCTGGGCATCGGTCTGGCGTTGCACGCCGTCGCCCAGCTCGTCCCCGGCGACGCGGAGAAGACGGCGGTCGGCAACCTCGCGCTGTCCGCGGCGGGGGCGTGGTGGCTGACCGACCACGGGGTGCACCTGCCGTGGCTGCCGTGGGCCGTCGCGGGCGGGGTCCTCGTCCACGTCGCGGGCGACGCCCTCACGACGGACGGCATCCCCGTGCCGTTGACGTCGTGGGCCCGCCGCCGGCCCCGCACGGTCGGGCTGCGCCTCTTCGACGCGGGCCGCGGGCCGGAGCCGCTGCTGCAGTACCTGGTGTTCCCGGCCCTCACGGTGCTCGGGCTGGTGCGCCACGTCGGCCCCGTCCGGGACCTGCTGGCACCACTGGTGTGAGGGGCGCCGCCGGAACCCCGGCACAATGGGGGCGTGGCGAGACAACCCTGGTGGCGGGCGACGAAGACGCTGGAGCAGTCGAGGCGTTCGGGGCTGCTGTACGCCCTGGTGGCTGTGCTGTCGTGGGGTGTGGTCGTCACCGACGGCAGCCCGCTGGCCTGGCTGGCGGCGGTCGTCTTCACCGCGGGAGCGGCGTACTTCCTCGCCGCCTGGCGGGTCCGGCGCTCGCGCGAGGGGGAGTGACCCGCCCCGTCAGCTGAGGCGGGTCTGGACGGCCGGTGCGCCGATGAGCCCGGCGGCGTGGGCGCGGCGCACGGCGGCGGCCGTGCTGCGCACCCCGAAGCGGTCGCGCAGCCCGGTGACGGTCGCGATGACCCCGCGGACGTCGAGCGCGAGTTCGGCGCCGGCGGCGACGAGCGGACGGCCGGCGGCCACGAGTTCGAGCAGCCGGCGTTCGACGGGGGTCACGTCCGGCGCGATGGCCTCGTGGTGGGTTACGGTCCGCTCCTCGGCCGAGTGCGTGCCCTGGCTGGACACTCACGCAACGTTACGGTTCCGCAGCCTCCGGCGCCAGGGTCATCCCCCCGAACGCTCCTCCTCGGCCAGCTTCTCGGCCAGGTCGTCGTGGTCGAGCATCGACGCGTCGACCTGGCCCGTGCGGTAGGCGGCCCGGCCGACCATGTGCGCCGCGACGGGCACGGTGAGCAGCTGGAACGCGGCGATGGCGACGAGCGTGGCCACGTCCGTGGTCCGCTGAAGTGCGATCGCGACGGCCACGAGCGACAGCACGACGCCCAGGACCTGCGGTTTGGCCGTCGTGTGCATGCGGGCCAGCACGTCGGACAGCCGCAGCAGCCCGATCGCGGCGACGAGCGTCAGCAGGCACCCCAGCAGCAGCGCCGCCGAGCCGACGACGGTCCCGACCGTTCCCCAGTCCATCAGCGCTTGCCCCTCTCCTCGTCGCTCTCCTTGGACGCGTACCGCGCCACGCTCACCGACCCCACGAATCCGACGAGGGCCAGCACCACGATGACGGGCAGCGTCGTGGCGTGGCGGTTGGCCGCGGCCTCGACGCAGAGCCCGATGACGACGACCGCGACGATGACGTCGAGCGCGATGACGCGGTCGAGCATGGTGGGACCCTTCGCGACCCGCAGCAGGGCCAGCAGCGCCGCCACGGTCAGCATGCCCAGGCACAGGGCGATGACGACGGGGTTCACGGGCGGTTCCCTCCGCACAGGGCGTCCGAGCCGTCGGCCCGGCAGCGGTCGAGGTACTCGGCGTACGCCTGCGGGGTGGCGAACGTCCGCATGAGGCGCCGTTCGGTCAGCAGCACCTCGCGGCGCGTGCGCTCCCGGCCCTCGGCGCTGTCGACGCCGAGCGCGTGGATGTAGATGGACCCCTGCCCGCCCCGGGCGGACGGCGCGCCGATCTCCACGACGACCGATCCCGGCACGAGCGAGACGAGCTCGGCCGTCATCGTCACGAAGAGGTCGGACCCGCTGTGCAGGGGGACGCGCACGACGGAGTTGCGCGGTTGCCGCCCCGGCCGGACCGCGAGCCACGCCACCTGGGCGCTCGCGGCGAACAGGTCGACGAGGAACCGGCCGAGCAGCAGCACGATGCGCACCGGCCGGATCCGGACCCCGAAGGAGACGGTCGGCAGCGGCAGCACGATCGTCACGAGCAGGGCCAGCAGCGTCCCGGACAGGACGTTCGCCCAGGACAGGTCGCCCCACAGCAGCAGCCACAGCACGACGAGCCAGACGAGCATGGGCAGGCTGACGCGTTCGCGCAGCGAGAGCACCTTGGCGTTCACCGGGGCACCTCCGTCGCGCCGCCGGAGGCCCCGCCCTGCAGGACGGTGTCCACGTACGGCGAGCGGTCGAGCAGGTCCTGCGCGGCCCGGTCGCTGATGCCGAAGAGGGGACCGGCGATGACGGTGATGCCGACGCCCACCACGACGAGGGCCGCGGTCGGGGCGAGCATGCCCAGCGGCGTGCGGACCCCGATCTGCGTCGCCGTGGCGAGCCCGGCGACCTCGTCGCGGTCGGTGTGCTCCTGGGGTTCCTGCCAGAACGCGCGGTTCCACACCTTGGCGATCGCGTAGAGCGTCAGCAGGCTCGTGACGACACCCCCGGCGACGAGGACGTACGCGGGCCAGGTGCCGACGTCGACGCCGGCCTGCAGCAGCCCGAGCTTGCCGAGGAACCCCGAGAACGGCGGGATGCCGGCGAGGTTCATCGCGGGGACGAAGAACAGCACGGCGAGCACGGGCGTGCGTTTGGCCAGCGAGCCGAGCGCGTCGAGGGACGTGCTGCCCGCGTAGCGCTCGACGAGTCCGGTCACGAGGAACAGCGTCGTCTGCACGGTGATGTGGTGCGCGACGTAGAACACCGCCCCCGACAGACCGGCCGCGGTCCCGAGCGCGATCCCGAACACCATGTACCCGATGTGGCTGACGAGGGTGAACGACAGCAGACGTTTGACGTCGTTCTGGGCGACGGCCCCGAGGATCCCGACGACCATCGTCGCGAGCGCCACCCACAGCAGCAGGTCGCCCGCCTGCCCGCCGGGGAACAGCAGCGTCTCGGTGCGGATGATCGCGTAGACGCCGACCTTCGTCAGCAACCCGGCGAACACGGCCGTGACGGGTGCCGGGGCCGTCGGGTAGGAGTCCGGGAGCCAGGCCGAGAGCGGGAACACCGCGGCCTTGATGCCGAACCCCACGAGCAGCAGCAGGTGCAGGACGAGCTGGACGTCGGGGTCGACCTCGCGCAGCCGGACGGACAGTTCGGCCATGTTCACGGTCCCGGTCGCCATGTAGACGAGGGCGATCGCGGTGAGGAACACCATCGACGACAGCAGGCTGACGACGACGTACGTCGTGCCCGCCCGCACGCGCGCCTTCGTCCCGCCGAGCGTCAGCAGGATGTAGCTGGCGGCCAGCAGGATCTCGAACCCGACGTAGAGGTTGAACAGGTCCCCGGACAGGAACGCGTTCGAGACGCCGGCGGACAGCACGAGGTAGGTCGGGTGGTAGATCGAGACCGGCGTCCCCTCCTCGCCGTCGGCGACGCCCTGCGCGAGGGAGTACAGCAGGACGGCGAGCGTGACGACGGAACTCACGACGAGCATGAGCGTGGAGAGGCGGTCGGCGACCAGCGGGATCCCGAGGCGCGAGGGCCAGCCGCCGACGGCGATGGAGTACGTCCCGTTGCCGCGGTCGGTGAGGACGAGCATCGCGATGGTGGCCGCGACCACGATGCTCAACGCGGTGACGCTGATGGTGCGCTGGGCGCGCGGACGGCGGGCCAGCGCGAGGGTCAGACCGGCCGCGAACAGCGGCAGGACGACGGGCAGCGGGAGCAGGACGCGGGGCCAGTCGTTCCCGTCGAACAGGTTCACCGGCTGATCCCCTCCCCTTCCTCGTCGCTCGTCTCGTGCGTGTCGTCGTCGTAGCTGGCGGACGTCTCGTCGAGTTCGGCCCGCCGCACGATCCGGCGGTCCTCGACGTCGTCCTGGACCTCGTCGTGGCCGTCGATCTGCCAGCTCCGGTAGGCCAGGGCCAGCACGAACGCGACCATCCCGAGCGTGATGACGATGGCCGTGAGGACCATGGCCTGCGGCAGCGGGTCGCTCATCGTCTCGGCGGTCGTGCCGCCGCTGAGGATGGGCGCGCGACCGGGCCGTCCGCTGGCGACGAGGAAGAGGATGTTGATCCCGTTGCCGAGCAGGACGACGCCGACGATGACCCGCGTCAGCGTGCGTTCGAGCAGGAGCGAGACCCCGCAGGCGACGAGCACGCCGGAGATCACCACGAGCGTCAGGTTGGGGCTCACCGGGAGACCTCCTCCTCGATCTGGCGGTCGACCTCGGCACCCAGGCTGCGGATGACGTCGACGACGAGGCCGACGACGAGCAGGTAGACACCGACGTCGAAGAACAGGGAGGTCACGAGCTTCACGTGACCGAGGAGCACGACGTCGAACTGGATGATCGCGGTCTGCAGGACGTCCTGGCCGATGAGGATCCCCACCAGGCCGGTGCCCGCGGACAGGAACAGGCCGCTGCCGAGCAGCCAGCCCGCGTTGATCGGGACGGCGGTGTTGAACTCGTACCGGCCACCTGCGAGGTAGCGCACGACGAGCGCGAGCCCCGCGACGAGCCCGCCGGCGAACCCGCCGCCGGGCTGGTTGTGGCCGGAGAACACGAGGTAGACCGACAGCACGAGGATCGCGTGGAACGTCAGCCGCGTGACGACCTCGAAGACGACGGAGCGGCGTTCGGGGTCGACCGTGCTGCCGGCGGGCAGCCAGCTCTGCGCCCGCGACCGCTGGGGCGCGTCCTGCTGCTGCGGGTCGGTGTGGGCGGCGAACGCCTGGTCGATCGAGCCCATCCGGCGCCGGAACACGAGGCTCGCGACACCGGTGGCCGCGACGAGCAGCACCGAGATCTCGCCCATCGTGTCCCAGGCGCGGGCGTCGACGAGCGTCACGTTGACGACGTTCTTGCCGCCGCCGAAGGAGTACGCGAGGTCGGGCAGGTCGATCGAGACCGGGACGGCGACGCGGGCCCCGGAGGCCACGAGGGCGAACAGCGACGTGCAGGTGCCGACGGCGACGCCGATCGCGATGCGCACCCAGCGCGTGCCGACGAGCGGACGCGAGGAGAAGAACGGGGGCAGCCGCCGCAGCGCGAGCACGAACACGACGAGCGTGATGGTCTCGGCGAGCGCCTGCGTCAGGGCGAGGTCGGGTCCGGCGTGCAGGACGAACAGCAGCGTGACGCCGTACCCCGTGACGCCCGCGAGCATCACGGCCCGCAGCCGGCGACGGGCCCGCACGGTGAGGACGGCGGCCGTGACGACGACGATCCCGACGAGGACCTGCCCGACGTTGTCGTAGAGGACGACGTCGCTGGGCCAGGGCCGCGTCCACAGCAGCGCACCGCCGGGGACGGCCACGACGACGAGCAGGATCGAGGCGAGGTAGATCGGCAGCGAACCACGCTGGGTGGCACCGGTGACCTCGACGGCGATGCGGTCGACGGCGCGGACCGTCCGGCGGTACCCGCGGTCGGCGCCGGGGACGGCGGGGCCGCGCGCCTGCAGCCCCTCGACCCGTTCCTTGGCGACGACGAGGACGGCCGCCAGCGCGAACGTCACGACGGTGAGCAGCAGCGGCAGGGAGAACCCGTGCCACAGCGCGAGGTGCTCGGCCTCGCCGGGCAGGTCGTGCGCGACGAGCGCCGCGGGGCGGTCGACGAGCGGGGCGAGCGGGCCCGCCAGCAGCGTCACGGCGGCGAGCACGAGCGGGGCGGCGACGAACCCGGCCGACGGCGGGGTTGCCGTGGTGTCGGGCACGCCGGCCTTGCGCCAGAACGTCCCCCACACGAAGCGTGCCGAGTAGGCGGCCGTGAGGACCGAGCCGAGGACGAGGACGCCGAGCACGACCGGGTCGTGCAGGAACGCCGCGTACGCGGCCTCCTTGGCGACGAAACCCGCCGCGACGGGGACCCCGGCCATGGAGGCCGCCGCGACGGTCCCGACGACGGCGAGCAACGGCATCCGCCGGCCGAGCCCGGACAGTTCGCGCAGGTCGCGCGTGCCGGTCTGGTGGTCGACGATGCCGACGACGAGGAACAGGGCCGACTTGAACGTCGCGTGGGCCACGAGCAGGGCGATGCCCGCGGTGGTGGCGGCCGCGGTGCCGGCCCCGACGAGGACCGTGAGGAACCCGAGCTGGCTGACGGTGCCGAACGCGAGGAGCAGCTTGACGTCGTGCTGGCGCAGTGAGCGGTACCCGCCGAGGACCATCGTCGTGAGCCCGAGCACGAGCACCGTCGTCTGCCACTCCGGCAGTTGCGCACCCACGGGCGCGAACCGGGCGACGAGGTAGATCCCGGCCTTCACCATCGCGGCGGCGTGCAGGTAGGCGCTGACGGGGGTGGGGGCGGCCATCGCGGCCGGCAACCAGAAGTGGAACGGCACGAGGGCGGACTTCGAGATCGCGCCGACGAGCAGCAGGACGACGGCGACCGTCACGGCCGGACCCGTGGGGAAGTTCTCCAGGACCTCCGAAAACCGGTAGGTCCCGGCCCGCTGTCCGATGACGATCAGCCCCACCAGCATGGCCAGCCCGCCGAACGTCGTGACGACGAGGGCCTGCGTCGCGGCGCGTCGTGCGGAGCGCTTGTGCGCGTCGTACCCGATGAGCAGGTACGAGAACACCGTCGTGAGTTCCCAGAACACGTAGAGCTGGACGAGGTCGTCGGCCAGCACGAGTCCGGTCATGGCGCCCGTGAACGCGGTGAGGACGGCGGCGAACCGCGCCGACCCGGGGTCCTTGGCGTGGAAGTAGCTGCCGCAGTAGAAGAGGACGAGCGCCCCCACCCCGCCGACGAGCAACGTCAGGACCCACGACAGCGGGTCGAGGCGGAAGGCGAGTTCGGCGCCGAGGGAGGGGACCCAGGGGACGACGACCTCGGGGGTCTCGCCACGCAGCACCGCGGGGCCCTGGAACGCGGCCCAGACCGTGGTGGCCGCGGGGGCGAGGGCGAGCAGGGTGAACGCGCGCCGGTCCAGCCACCTCACCAGAGGCACGGCGAAGACGGCGGCGACAGCGTGGACGAGCAGCAGTGTCAGCACGGCCGGTCCTCACGAATCGGGGGCAGGTCGGTCCGCACAGAGTAACGCAGATTTTCGTTCTGTTCGATTCGAAGGGGAACCCTGCTACGGTCGGAGGGTGTCGTCGTCCGTCGCCTGCCACGGCGCCGAGGTCACCGTCCGACCCGGCCTCGATGGTCTCGCTGAACTCGCAGAACTCCTCGCCGCGCAGCCCGAGGCGCTCCTGTCCCTCAAGGTGGGCCGGCGCGGCGCCCCGTTGCCGCCGGAACTCGCGCACGCCCTGCGCGAGACCGTGACCGCCCTCGCCCACGGCGAGGCCGTGACGCTCACCCCGCACGAGGCGCTGCTCACGACGCAGGAGGCGGCCGACGTCCTCGGGGTCAGCCGGCCGACGATGGTCCGGCTGCTGGAGTCCGGCGCGCTGCCCTACACGAAACCCGGAACGCACCGGCGGGTGCGGCTCGAGGACGTCCTGGACTACGCCGAGAGCCACCGCACGTCCCGAGCCCCGCAGCCCCGCCGGGCCTGACCGGGGCGGCCCTCCACGGCTCCACTTGCCGGCCGGGTGCCACGATCGTCCGGTGGAGGGGAACGCGTCGGTCGACGTCGTCGTCGTCGACCCTGCGTCGGTCCCCGCCCGGGCCGCGCTGCGCGCCTACTACGACGACATCGTCACGCGCTGGTACGGCCGTCCGGCGACGCGGGTCGAGGTCGACGACCTCGTCGCGGGCGCGGGCGACGACCGGCTCGCCCCACCGCACGGCCTGTTCCTGCTCGCCCGGCGCGGGGAGGCCGTCCTCGGCTGCGCCGGGCTGCGGGTGGTCGGTGACGTCGGTGAGCTCACGCGGCTGCACGTCGCCGCCGCGGCCCGCGGGCAGGGTCTCGGGACCCGCCTCCTGGTGGCCGTCGAGGAGGAGGCGCGCCGGCTCGGGCTGGCCGTGCTGCGCCTGGAGACCCGTGACGACCTCGTCGAGGCGCGCCGCCTCTACGCCCGGCACGGGTTCACCCCGACGGAGCGGTTCACCGACGACCCCTACGCCCACCACTGCCTCGCCAAACCGCTGACCTGACGTCGGCCGGGGTGGAACGGTCCAGTCGTGGCGGGCTCGTGCCGATGGGAGGGGTGGACCCACGAGGTCCCGCTGTCGCCACTCCTGGAGGATCCGTGCCCACGTCCCGCTCCCGCGTCGCCCTCACCGCGGCGCTCGCCGCGACGGTGCTCGCGGGCCTCGCCGGCTGCGCGGGGGACAGCGCCGCGACCACCCCCGCGGCGGCGGCGGCCCTCCCGCTCGTCACCCCCGGCACCCTGACGGTCGCGACGGACGCCACCTACGCCCCGATGGAGTCGATGAAGGGCAGCGAGTTCGTCGGCGCCGACATCGACCTCGTCGCCGACCTCGCCCACCGCATGGGGTTGAAGGTCGTCTTCGTGCAGGTGGGGTTCGACGACCTCATCGACACCGTGTCCGCGCACAAGGCCGACCTCATCGCCTCGTCGATGACGGACCGCGCCTCGCGCCAGGAGCAGGTCGACTTCGTCGACTACTTCATCGCCGGCAGCCAGGCCATCGCCGCAGGCGGGAACCCGCACGGTCTCGACGGCCCCGGCACCTGGTGCGGGCGGACGGCGGCCGTGAACTCCGGCACGACGAACGGCGACCTCGTCGTGGCCCAGTCCGGCCTCTGCACGGCTGCGGGCAAACCACCCATCACCGTCCGCGAGGTCCCGAACGGCCAGAGCGCCGCCGAGGTCGCCGCGGGCCGCGCGGACTTCGGGGTCGAGGACTACCCGTCCGCCGCCGACCTGGTCACCGCGTCCGGTGGGCAGACCGTCCTGGCCGGCAAGCCGCTGCAGCCCGCTCCCTACGGGTTCGGCATCGCCAAGGACCGCACGGCCCTGCGCGACGCCGTCCAGCGCGCGCTGCAGGAGTCCATCGCCGCCGGTCGCTACACCGAGGTGCTCAAGGCCCACGGCGTCGAGGCCGCCGCCCTGACGACGACGGCGCTCAACGGCGGGGCGTGACCCCTCATCGGTGACGGTCGTGCCTGCGGCCGGTGGTGGATGCCCCGGCCAGCGGAGAGCTTCGGCCGGGCGGGGAGCACCAGCGGAGACGCCGGCGGTTCACCCGCGCCGCCTCGACATCACGGTCACGAACGTCGCGGTCATGGCGACGACCAAGCGGTCATCGAGCAGCTCGATCAGCCTCCCGTACCGCCCTCGAGCAGTTCTCGCTCACCGCAGCAGACCGGCCTCCCGCACCACCTGCACCGCCTCCGCCGCCGATCCCCGCGTCAACATCGTCATGTTCCACACCTGACCCGCGCCCCCGAAGGGCCGATGGATCGACCACCCCAGGCACGCCACCCCGCTGCGGTCGACCTGGACGCCGACGCTGGTCCCGTCCACCTCGACGACTGTGAAGTCGCCGGTCACTGAAGAGCGCGGGGAACCGTCGGCATCGAAGCGGTCCAGGCGCTGGGCCACGGACTGCGGCCACGGCCGGCCGGCCGAGGGCAGTTGCGCGTAGAGGCAGGTGACCTCCTCCCGCAGCACGGACGACGCGGCGGCGTGGCGCCAGTCCAGCTCTGGCGGCAGGTGGAAGACGGCGAAGACCGAGGTCGAGGGCCTGCCGCGCTCGTCGGCGTCGAAGAACGGTTCGCCGTCCCGTCCCGGGACGGCCAGCACCTCGCGCCGGCCGGCGACCGCGCGCGGCAGCAACCGCAGGACGGGGAAGCCCGTCACCAGGCGCAGCCGCACCTCGGTCACCGGAGCCCACGAGTGAGCCAGGGAGTCGCCGCCGCGGCTGCCCGAGCGCGACCACGCCTCGGTGATCTCGTCCCCGGCGACCGACGCCTCGAGAGCCTGCAGCACTGCGTGGGGCAGGGGCGGCTGGGCTTCACCGGACACGTGCATCTCCGATCCTCGACAGACAGCTCCCGCACCACCAAGCCGATCGGTTCCCACGCTTGCACTTAAGTGACCGCGACGTCACGGTCATCCCGCGGTGCGCGGGCGCACGGTCATCCCGCAGTGCGCGGGTGCATGGTGCCAGCGCCCGCGCCCACCGTCGCTCGGATCGTGAGTCCGACTCAGGCTTCCTGCAGCCCAGGCCGGCCCGCGTCGACGACGAAGCTGGCGCGGGTGCTGACCGCCGAGCCGGGCTGGGAGACCTGGTCCAGCACTTGGAAGTCGGCGCGCAGCTCACGCCGGTCCAGGCGGGCCACGACGTACCCGCGCTGGTTGTTCGCCAGCTTCAGGTCCGGGTTGTCGGCCAGCTCGCTGTCCCGGGTGGCGTAGGCGTCGCCGCCGTCGCCGCCGGAGGTGATGGACGTGCAGACCAGCTCGACCCCCACCGGAACGGAGTTCTGGTCGTCGGCGAAGCGGGCCAGGTCGGCGGCGTAGTGCTTGTGGACGTCGCCGGACAAGACGACGGGGTTGTCGACCCCGCGGTCGACGAACCCGTCCAGCAGGCGCTGACGGTTGGCGGTGTACCCGTCCCAGGAGTCGGGGTTGAACCCGCGGTCGAGGCCGGGCACGTAGTCGTGCTCGTGGAACATGACCTGCTGGGCGATGACGTTCCACGTCGCGGCCGAGGACTGCATCCCGTCGAGCAGCCACTTCTCCTGCGCGGCGCCCATGATGGACCGCTGGGGTTGGTCGCGTTCGGGGCCGCTGGTGGGGAAGGTGTCCCCGCCGGGCTGGTCGTCGCGGTACTGGCGGGTGTCGAGCACGTGGAAGCTGGCCAGCGCGCCCCACTCCAGGCGGCGGTACAGCTGCATGTCGGCTCCACGGGGCCGGGCCGCGGCGCGCAGCGGCATGTTCTCGTAGTACGCCTGGTAGGCCGCGGCACGCCGGGCGGTGAACTCCTGCACCGTGGGGTACGGGTCCTGCTCCTCGGCGATCAGCCCGGCGTAGTTGTTCTCCACCTCGTGGTCGTCCCACGTCACGATCCACGGAGCCACCGCGTGCGCGGCCTGCAGGTCGGGGTCGGCCTTGTACTGGGCGTGGCGCAGCCGGTAGTCGCCGAGGGTCCTGGTCTCCGGGCCCATGTGGTCGCGGACGTTGTTGCCCGACGGGGACACGTAGTCGTTGGCGGTGTACTCGTAGATGTAGTCGCCCAGGAAGAGCACCACGTCCGGTTCCTCCTCGGCCAGGCGCCGGTAGGCGGTGAACCAGCCGTGCTCGTACTGCGCGCACGAAGCGAACGCCATGGTCAGCGCCCGGCTGGAGGAGGTCGCGGCCGGGGCGGTGCGGGTCAGGCCCACCGGAGAGATCGTCCCGCCCTGCCCGGCCAGCCGGAAGCGGTAGAAGAATTCCCGGCCCGCGGGCAGTCCCGTCAGCTCCACGTGCACGCTGTGCCCCAGGGCCGAGATCGCACGGGTGCGCCCGCTGCGCACGACGCGCCGGAAGTCCTCGTCGTCGGCCAGTTCCCACTCCACGGCCACGTCGCGGTCGGGCATGCCGCCACGCCCATCGGCGGCGTACGGGTAGGGCGCCAGGCGCGTCCACAGCACGAACCCGTCGGCGGTGGGTTCACCAGAGGCGACGCCCAGGGTGAAGGGGTCGCCCAGACGACCGATGCTCGACGCGAGGGTCCGGGGCTTGGCCGCGGGAGAGCTCTGGGACGCGAGGGCCGGCCACGCGGTGGCGGTGACCAGTCCGACGCCGGCGGCGCCGGTCAGGACGGCGCGCCGTCGCAGCGACCCGGACGTGGACGTGGGGAGAGTGGGGGCGGGCTCGGTCACGAGGGCTCCTCGGGAAGTGGCAGGCGCGACACCGCGCACCGGGTGAACCGGACGTTGCTCCGACAAATCGACAACCACCGCGATCCTGTGCAACGTGATGGTGAACGCTGGGTGCATGCCATGAGCATCGGTGCTGCCGCCGGCCGATGGGCATGGCACGAGAAGCAAGCCGTGCCAGCCGTGAAGGACGAGGACCTACCGGTCATCCCGCGGTGCGCGAAACGCACGGTCATCCCGCGGATGGTGCGAGGTCTCGGCCGCCGGCGACGTCGCGGTCTTGTCGAGGACCGAGTGGCCGTGAAGCGCGAGCCACATCGCGCTCCGATGTCCACCTAGGCTCGGCAGATGGCCCGTGATCTTGTACAGGACAGTCTCACGGCCTTGGCCGAGGGTTTGCCCACCGCGCCTGCACGGCTGAGCCGACGCCGCCGCTCAGCCGTCCTAGCCCTAGACGCCGACGGCGACGTGGCCTGCACCCTCATCGCCCGACGCAGCGTGGGCTACGTGGAGAGCTGCACCTACCTCTTCCAGCGCCACCAGGGCACCTGGACCTACCTGGGAGGTGGTGGCGGCCCAGGAGACGACCTGTTCGCTCCCCGACCTGACCCGACCCCGGACGGTGAGCACCTGCACTACGCCGGTGTTGGAGGAGTTCGCGGAGCTCACGGGTGGCGCAAGCCGTGGATCAGTGAGGTGGAACTGCGCTGCAGCCCGCAGGTCGCAGCCCTTGAGGTCACTGGGCGGATCGTGCCGGTAGCAGCCCACGGCAACGCGGTCGTCGTCTGGTCCTCCTCACGGGCACCGCTGATCACTGCGCTGGACGCCGAGGGTCACCCGCTCCAGAGCTGTACGCCCAAGTCACGACTCTGAGACGCACGGTCATCCCGCGGTGCGCGGGCTGCCGCTAGCGCTGATCACGTCCCCCGCGTCAAGGACACCAGCCACTTCATCCCAGTCCGCTTGTGCCAGTGCCGACCGGCGCGCACATGACGAACAATGGCCCGCTGTAGCGAGGTGGTGTCAAGGCCCGGGTTTCATAGAGACCTCCAATCAACGCCTCCGAGAGGATGATGGTCTCCATGGCTGCCCCCAGGAAGTACCCCGACGAGTTACGTGAGCGAGCCATCCGCCTCGCACTGGAAGCCCGCCGCGACCCCACCACCCGCACCGGGGCGTTGAAGCGCATCGGCGGCCAGCTCGGAATCAACCCAGAAACACTGCGCAACTGGGTCGTCCAAGCCGAGATTGATGCCGGCGACCGGCCCGGGACCAGCACCGACGACGCGGTCCGTCTGGCCGAGCTGGAGAAGGAAGTGCGCGAGCTGCGCCGGGCCAATGAGCTCTTCTCTGTAGCGGCTTGACGGTAACTGTGCGTCATGTGGTGCGGTCGTGCTCGAGGTGCAGCACGACCAGGACCGCGGCGGTGATGGC
>NZ_JBFBND010000042.1:0-38217 GCF_040702905.1 Kineococcus sp. NPDC059986
CCGTGACCGGACTCACCAGGTGCTGCAACCTCTCCAGGGTCGCCTCGGCCGGCTCGACCCGGTAGCCACCGCCACCGCCCACGACGACGTCGAGCCGGCTGCGTCAACGATCCCCCCCCCGGGTGAGCGCCCGGTGGGCCTGCGGAGGGTCAGGGGGCGAAGGTGTGGCGGTAGTCGGTGGGGGAGGTCCCGAGGATCCGGGCGAAGTGCAGGCGCAGGTTCGCGCCCGTCCCCAGCCCGACGCGCGCGGCGACCTGTTCGACGCCGAGGTCGCTGCGCTCCAGCAGTTCCCGGGCGGCGTCGACGCGGGCCCGCAGCACCCACTGCATCGGTGTGTACCCCGTGTTCTCGACGAACCGGCGCGAGAACGTGCGGGTCGAGACGCGCGCGTGCCGGGCCAGGTCCTCCAGCGTCAGAGGGTCGCCGAGTCGCGTCAGGGCCCACTCCCGCGTCGCCGCGAACGCCTCCCCGACGCCCTCGGGCACGCTGCGCGGGACGTACTGCGCCTGCCCGCCGCTGCGGTAGGGCGCGGCGACGAGGCGGCGGGCGACGTGGTTGGCGGCCCCGACGCCGTGGTCGCGGCGGACGAGGTGCAGGCACAGGTCGATGCCGGACGCCGCCCCGGCGGACGTCAGGACGTCGCCCGCGTCGACGAACAGCACGTTCTCGTCGACCCGGACGTCGGGGAAGCGCTGCGCGAGCGCGCGCGTGTAGTGCCAGTGCGTCGTGGCGCGCCGGCCGTCGAGCAGACCCGCCGCGGCGAGCGCGAACGCCCCGGTCGAGATGGCGGCCAGCCGGGCCCCGCGTGCGTGGGCGGCCCGCAGCGCGTCGAGCACGACGACCGGGGGCGCGGTGGTGGCGGGTTCGCGGTAGCCGGGGACGAACACCGTCTGGGCCCAGGCGAGGGTCTCGACGCCGGACTCGACCGAGTAGGCGAGCCCCTCGCCGCCGCGGACGAGCCCGGGGGCGGCCCCGCACACCCGCAGCTCGTAGGGCAGGGAGGGGCGCCGGGAGAACACCTGCGCCGGGATCCCGACGTCGAGGGGCTTGGCGCCGTCGAGCACGAGGACCGCCACCCGGTGCGGCGCGTCGGTCGCAGGCTCCGGACCCATGCCCGGACGTTAGCCTGCCGGGGTGGACGTCGACGCCTTCCGAGCGGTGCACGAGCACGAGTGGTCGCGGTTGCGCCGCCTCGTCGCGCGCCGACGGCTCGACGGCGCCGAGGCCGACGAGCTCGTCGTCCTCTACCAGCGCACCGCCACCCACCTCTCGGCCCTGCGGTCGGCGCAGTCCGAGCCGGTGCTGCTCGACGAACTGTCGACGTTGCTCGTCCGCGCGCGGGCCCGGTTGACGGGGTCGCGCTACACGGCCTGGCGCCAGCTCGTGCACTACGCGACCCGCGGACTGCCCGCCGCGCTGTGGCGGCTGCGGTGGTGGACCACCGGGGCGTTCGCCTTCACGACGGTCATCGCCGTGGCCGCCGGCGTGTGGATCGCGGGGAACCCCGAGGCGCAGGCGAGCGTGTTCGGGTCGAACGAGGACATCCGCCAGCTCGTGTACTCCGACTTCGAGAACTACTACAGCCAGTACAGCAGCGCTGCGTTCTCCGGCCGCGTCTGGACGAACAACGCGTGGGTCGCCGCGACGTGCATCGCGCTCGGCATCACCGGTCTGCCCGTCCTGGCCTCGCTCGCGTACAACGCCCTGAACGTCGGCCTGCAGGGCGGTCTCCTCATCGCCAACGGGCGCGGGGAGGTGTTCTTCGGGTTGATCCTGCCGCACGGGATCCTCGAACTGACGGCCGTCTTCGTCGCCGCGGGAGCCGGTCTCAAGTTGTTCTGGGCGTGGGTCGCGCCCGGACCGCGGACCCGGTCGCGTTCCCTGGCGACCGAGGGTCGCGCCATGTTCGGCGTGGCCCTCGGCCTCGTCGTCGTGCTCTTCGTCTCCGGGGTCATCGAGGGTTTCGTCACCCCCTCGGGGTTGCCGACGTGGGCCCGCATCGGCATCGGGGTGCTGGCCGAACTCGTGTTCTGGACGTACTGCCTCGTCCTGGGCCGCCCGGCCGCGCAGGCGGGGGAGACGGGCGACCTCGAGGAGCGCTACGCGGGGGACTCCCTGCCCACGGCCGGCTGAGCGGACGACGCGGCGCTGCCCAGAAGGCTGCGCGTGAGGTCCTCCGCGTCGGACAGCAGTTCCTCGAGCGCGGAGCGGACGTCGGCGTCGGTGACGTCGTGCCCCGCGTCGGCACCGACGAGCACCGCGCGGCGCAGCAGTTCCCGGGCGAAGCTCGCCGTCACGCCCTCGGTGCGGTCGGCGGCTTCCTCCAGCACCTCCTCCGAGACCGGCAGCCCGCGCGCGTAGAGCCGGAACAGCGCGCTGCGGGCCGCCCGGTCCGGCAGCGGCACCTGGACGGCCAGGTCGACGCGACCGGGACGCTGCGCCAGCGCCCGTTCGAGGAGGTCGGCGCGGTTCGTCGTCAGCAGGAACGCGACGTCGGCATCCCCGTCGAGACCGTCCATGGCGTCGAGCAGCTGGAACAGCAGCGGCCGCTGACCGGGGTCGAACCCGCGGTCCTCGGCGACGAGGTCGCAGTCCTCGAGCACGACGACGGCCGGTTGCATGGCGCGGGCCAGGTGGGCGGCCGTGGTGACGTGCGCCAGGGCCTCCCCGGCCAGCAGGACGACGGTGCTGCCCGTGGCGCGGGCCACCAGGTGCCGGACCGTCAGCGTCTTGCCCGTCCCGGGCGGGCCGTAGAGCAGCACCCCGCGCTTGAGGTGTTGACCGGCCCCCGCCAGCCGCGCCGCGTGGGTCCCGACGCCGATGACGTGCCGGGCGATGCGGTCCAGCGCCCCCGGCGGGAGGACGACGTCCTCGGCCGCGACCTCCGGCCGGTGCAGGAACGTGATGCCCGCGTTGTTCGGTTCTTAGGGCGACCCGGAGAACGAGAGCACCTGCCCGCGCAGGACGCTGTGCTCGACCATGAGCCGGCGCAGGTCGGCGATGAACGCCGCGACGACGGTCTCGTCCGGGGACACGACCTCGACGCTGCCGGCCTGCCCGAACTGCCGCTGCGCGGCCCGCTGGAGCAGCGCGACGGGGGTGTCCCGGTACCGCAGCAGGCGCACCCCGAACCCGACGGCGCGCCGGGTGGAGTCCGGCCCCGTGGGCAGGTTCACGCGGTCGACGGCACCGAGCCCGAACCGGGCCCACGGGCTGCCCAGCAGGTCCGAGAACGAGTGGTGCGCCCGTTGGTCCCCGCCGCCGACCCCGACGACGCGTTCCCCGCCGCCCCGTTCGGCGAGCAGCGTCAGCGCGGTGTCCAGGTCGACGAACTGGTGGTCGGGGACCTCCTCGCGCACGACGGGCAGGTCCTGCACCGCGACGCCGAGGTGCTCGCCGACGACGTCCCCGATCTGGGGCCCCTGCCGTCCGGCCTCGGTCAGCGGGGAGTTGACGACCTCCTCCAGGTAGCGGCGGACCAGCCGGGCCAGGTCGAGCGTCTCGTCGTCCACGCAGGGATCATGACGGCGCGGTGAGCCGCTGCGCCAGGGACTTCCGGAACGGGGCGAGGTCCACGAGCGAGCGGTCCGGGTGCACGCGGTTGGTCAACAGGACGAGGCAGGTGCCGGCGTCGGGGTCGAGCAGCAGGGACGTGCCCGTGAACCCCGTGTGCCCGCGCTGGTGAGGCCCTGCCATCCACGTCGGGTCGCCCGTGCGCAGCCCGTCGCCCACTTCGAGGGTTCCGGCCAGCAGCGCCCGGCCGATGGCCAGGACGTCGTCGGCGGTGCCGAACAGGCCGGCGTTCCCCGCCGGCCGGGCCAGGGACCGTGCGAACTCGTCGTGCACGACGCCGCGCGGGGTGCCCGTCTCCGTCGCCAGGACCGGGCCGGCGGCGGGCCGGTCGGAGAGTCCCCACCCGAGTCCGGGGATGCCCAGCGGGTCGGTGACGAACTCCTCGACGAGGGAGTCCAGCCCCTGTCCCGTGGCTTCCTCCAGCAGGTGGCCGAGGGTGACGAACCCGACGCAGGAGTAGCGGAAGACCGATCCCGGTGCCGACTCCAGCGGGCTGTCGAGGGCGCGGTGCAGGCGTTGCGCCGGGCGCAGGTCGGGGCGGCGCCAGACGTCGGACTCCGCGGGCAGCCCGGACGTGTGGGCGATGAGCTGACGGGGCGTGAAACCCCGCTCGGTGGGCCGGTCGAGGTCGACGGCACCGACCTCGGCGAGGGCGTGCGCGACCGCGGCCACGGGAACCTTCGTCAGCGACGCCAGGTCCGCCCGGGTCGTGGCGTCCACGGGGGTGGCGTCGTCGAGCGCGAGGGTTCCCGCCGCCGCGCGGTGCACCCGCCCGGGGGCGTCCGAGAACGCCGCGGTCGCGCCCGTGAACAGGTTGCGGCGCAGTCCTTCGGCAAGGGCGTCGCGCAGGACGTCACCCGGGGTGGACGGGGGCGTCGGGGTCGGGGTGGTCACGCCCGCACGCTACGCCGCGTCGTCCTGTTCGAGGGCGCGGGTGAGTTCCTCCACCTGCTGCCGCAGGGCGGGGTGGTCGTTGCGCGTCCAGGGGCCGGGGGTCATCAGCTTGCCGAGGTCGCGCTGCAGGCGTCTGGCTTCCGGCAACCCGTCGTCGCCGAACCTCGCCTCGAGGCGGCCGGCGTGCAGGGCTCGGTGGTCGCGGCCGCACAACAACACCAGGTTGTCCACGCTGGTGGGGCCGCCGTCTGCCCAGTGGACGACGTGGTGGAGGTGGCAGGCCCAGGCCGGGGCCCCGCAGCCGGGGGCGATGCAGCCGCGGTCGCGTTCGGCGACGATCAACCGCTGGTTGTCGGTGGCGTGCCGGTCCAGGGTGTGCAGCGAGCGGGGTCGACCGAGGCGGTCCATGACGGCGACGGTGACGTCCCCGTCGCAGGAGGCGGCGCGCAGCGTCGCGTCGGCGACGGGGCCGTGGGTGTCGGCGGTGGCAGAACCGGCCTGCAGTTCACCGGTGTCGTCGAGGGTGACGCGGAGGACGACGGTCGCTTTGTGCGCCACGACGGGGTCGGCCTCGCTGGCGGGGTGGTGCGCACCCGTCGTCACCAACTCGACGAGGCCGTCGTGCCGGCGCTGCCCGAGGGAGCGGGTGTCGTGTTCCCCGCCCAGTCCCGTTCCTTCCGGTGCGAGGTTCGGCAGGGGTTTCGCCGCGGCTTCGACGGCGGAGCGGACGACGACGGCGGCGGCCTCGTCCAGGTCGACGGTCATGCGCAGCATCCCGTGGCGGCGGGTGAAGGTGAGGGTGCGGCGGCTGGCGGAGTCCGGTTCGAGGTCGCGGACGTGGCGGTCGCCGCGTTCAGGGTCGACGAGGGTGAGGATGTCCTCGACGAGGGCGGTGGCGGTGCCCAGGGGCTGGGGAGCGATGGAGGTCGTGAAGAACCCGTCGAGCACGTCACTGCGGTGCTGGGTGGTCCACACCTCCTCGCCTGATTCGCGGCGCACCTTGACCGCGATGGTGCCGCGACGCAGGTGCGTGGGAACCGACGTCAACGCGGTGACGGCACCGTGGACGTGCGCGAGGGTGGTGTTCCCGGCCGCCAGTTCCCCACCCATGAGGGCGAGGGAGCCGCGGTCGCCGTCCAGTCCGCCGATGCGTCCGTCCCAGGGCACGTGAGGGTCGGTGTGCCGGGCGGCGGCGACGTCCTTGCGCGCCAGGGTACGGGACAAGTTCACCGGCGACGTGGCGAGCAGGTCGACGACGGAACTCTCGGGCGCGTGGTCCAGGGCGCGGCGCAGGAGGTGGAGTTTGGTGGCGTCGAGGCGGTTGCCAAGGGCGTACAGAGAGCGGGTGAGGTGCTCGACGTCGTCGCGGTCGAGGGTTCCCGTGGGCAGGGTGAGGAGGTCGTCCAGGTCGGCCGCGAGACGCATGAGGGCGTCGACTGCACGGTCCTGAACGGTGGGGGTCATGCGTTCCAGGGTAGTCGAACAAGCGCTGTGGCGGCAGGTTTAGGTGCTTGTAACTTTCTGCGGCCCAGCGCTTTACGTAGGGTGGCTCACCGGTGGTGAGTTGTCCACAGGCAGCGGGCGGGTGGTCGCTCCTCAGCCCCCGGCGAGGTAGGTCTCCCGGTCGGCCTCGAGTTCCACGGCCGCCCGGTCGAAGGCGTCGGCAACTCCTTCGGCGACGAGGTCGACCGCGGGTCCGTACCCGTCGGCGGCCGCCCGGCGCAGACCCGCGGCGTGCTGCAGGGCCCGTTCGCGCACGGCGTCGACGACCTCCGCGGTGCTGCCTCCCCAGCCGTACGCCGCCAGCAGCAACCGCAGGCGTCGTGGACGGTCGGTGTCGGCGGAGAACCCGTCGCCGAGCGCGACGTCGCGGGCGGTGAGCGGAACCCACGTCAGCGCCACGAACGCCAGGTCCCGCACCGGGGCCGCCGGACCGGCGAGGTCCCAGTCGACGAAACCCACGAGTTCACCGGCACCCGGGTCGGCGGCGGTCGGGTCGGGACGCCAGACCGCGTTGTAGGGGGCGGCGTCGTGGTGGCCGACGACCTCACCGGCGCGCAGGTCGTCGTGGTCCCCGAACCAGTGCGCGTCCGCGGGGGGTGTGAACGAGCGGGAGGCCTCGTGGAACTCGCGCAACCAGCGTCCCGCCGCGACGAGGGCGGCGTCGCTGTGCGCCCACGCCGGCCACGGCCGTCGGTCCCCGACGGTTTCCCCGTCGAGGAAGGTGAGCACTTCCCGGTCCTGGTCGTCGATGCCGAGGACGTCGGGGGCTCGCGTGAAACCCACCGCGCGCAGGTGGTGCAGGAGGGCGTGCACGGCCGGCGTGTGGTCGCCGGTCCGGCGTCGGACGGTCTGCCCTGAGCGGACGGCCCCGTCGTTGCGCCCGCCGGCCAGTCGTACTTCCGCCACGTCCTCGTCCATGGCGAGAACGTAGCGCCGAGACCCACGTCCTCCGGGCCTCGACGCCCTACGACTCGGCGGCCGCGCCCGGCGCCTGGGTCGGCTGCGCTGGAAGCGTCGGCTGTGCCGACTGCGACCACACGTCCCACAGCCGCGCGTACCGACCGCGCCGGGCGAGCAGTTCGTCGTGCGTCCCGAGTTCCTCGACGCGTCCCTGGGCCACCACGGCGATCCGGTCGCACACCGCGGCCTGGCTCAGCCGGTGCGCGACGACGAGGGCGGTGCGCCCACGCACGACCGCGAGCGCCGCCTGCTCCAGGTCGCGGGCCCCGGCGCTGCCGGCCTCCGCGGTCGCCTCGTCGAGGACGACGACGGGTGGGTCGCGCAGGACGAGCCGGGCCAGCGCCAGCTGCTGGGCGCGGGCCGGGGACAGCGGCAGCTCACCCGGCCCGACGCGGGTGTCCAGGCCGTCGGGCAGGGCCGCCACCCAGTCGTCGGCACCCACGACGGCCAGTGCGGCGTGCACCTGCTCGTCGGTCGCGTCGGGGCGGGCGAGCGTGAGGTCCTCCCGCAGGGTCCCGGTGAACACGTGGGACTCCTGGGCGATCACGCCGACGCGGTCGCGGACGTCCGCCGCGTCCAGGGTCGTCAGGTCGACCGCGCCGTCGGGCCCCTGCAGCGTCACCGTGCCGGCGCTCGGGGGGAACACCCCGCCGACCAGCGCCGCGAGCGTGGTCTTGCCCGCGCCGCTCTCGCCGACGACGGCCAGCGACGTCCCGGCCGGCACGTCGAGGTCGACGTCGCGCAGCACCGGGACGGCGTCCGGACCGTCGGAGTAGCTGTGCCGCAACCCCCGCACGACCAGCCCGACGTCCCGCCGGGGGGCCCGCGCCAGCACCTCGGGGTCGGTGGCCGGCCCGGCGGGCAGGTCGACGACGCCGACGAGCCGGTTGAGGGCGGCGGCGGCCCGGGAGACCTCGTCGAAGGACAGCAGCAGGGTGCCGAGCGGGCCGAAGAGGCGGTGGAAGAGCAGGGCGGCCGCGGTGACGGCCCCCACGGTGACGACGTCGCCCCGTACGAGCCAGAACCCCGTGAACAGCAGTGCGGACAACCCGACGGCCTCGGCCCCGTTCATCGACATGGAGAACCGGGCGAAGGTGCGCAGCGCCGCGCGTGAGGCCCCGACCGTCCGCTCCGAGGCGACGGCGACGCGGTCGCCCTGCAGGTCGGCCATGCCGTAGGCGTGCACGGTCGAGGCGCCGTGCAGCGACTGCAGGACGACCTGCGAGCGGGCCGACGCGACGGTGCGCTCGGTGGCGTAGAGGGGACCCGCCTTCGGCAGGTACCAGCGCAGGCTGCCCGCGTAGACGGGGAAGACGACGCAGAAGGCGAGCGCGAGGCGCCAGTCCAGGGTGAGGAACCCGACGGCCGACAGCAGGACGGTCACCAGCGCCGTCAGGACGTTGGACCCGAGCTGCACCGACCCGGTGAACAGCTCGACGTCCTCGGTGACCCGGGAGGCGACGTCCCCGGACCCGGCCCGTTCCAGCACGCGCGGGTCCATCCGCAGCGAGCGTTCCACGACGCGTTCGCGCAGGTCGGCGGCCACGGTCGCGCCCAGGCGTTCGGCGTCGCGACGGGCCAGCGCCGTCGTCAGCGCCGTGAGCAGCGCCACGACGGACAGCTGCACGACGAGCGGGGTGAGGCTGTCACCCGCGCGCACGACGTCGACGGCGCGGCCGAGCAGCAGCGGCAGCGCGACGGTCCCGGCGCTCGAGAGCAGGGTCGTGGCGAGGGCCCGCGCGAGGTCGGTGGGGTGGGCGGCGGCCGTCCGCCACAGCACGGTGGCCGACCGTCGGCCCGCGGCGACGGGCAGCGCCGTGCTCGCAGGCGGGGAGGTGGGGCTCACCGGGCCACCGCCGCGGCGTAGTCGGGGTCGTCGAGGAGGTCGTGGTGGCTGCCGGTGGCGTGCCGGCCGTCCGCGGCGAGGAGGACGACGCGGTCGCAGCGCGAGAGCAGCAGCGGGGAGGACGTCACGAGGACGGTCGTGCCCGACCCCGCCCGCAGGGCCCGGACGCCGGCGGCGACGCGGTCCTCGGTGACGGCGTCCAGCGCGGTCGTCGGGTCGCGCAGGACGAGCAGCTCCCGGTCGGCGGCCAGCGCCCGCGCCAGGCCGATGCGCTGGCGCTGCCCGCCGGAGACGTTGGTGCCGCCGTCGGCCAGGGGGAGGTCCAGGTCGGTCGGGGCGGCGGCCGCGGTGAGGGCGTCGGCCAGCGGGACACCGCGTCCCGCGGGGACGGGGCCGGAGGCGAGCGCGTCGGCCAGCGTCTCGCCCAGCAGGACGGTGTGGGCGGGTTCGACGAGAACCCCGGGGACGGCGGCGAAGGCGGCCGTCACGGCGTCGGCGGTGGCGGTGTCGGTCGTGACGACGCCGAGCACCTCCCCGGCGACGGTCTCGAGGGGCGCAGCGCCCGTCGTGTCGCCGAGCGGGCGGCGGGGGCTGTCGGGCCGCAGCAGGTCGGCGACGCGGCGTGCGCTGGCCCGGGAGACGGCGAGCTGCTGCACGCAGAAGCTGATGTTGCGCACGGGGTCGGCGAGGAAGCTCGCCATCCCGACGACCGTGACGAACTCGCCGACGTCGAGCCGGCCGCGAGCCACGAACCCGCCCGCGACGGCGGCCGTGGCGACGAGGACGGCACCGGTGGCCAGGGTGCTGACGCCGACGACGACGGACGTCGCCCCGGCCGCACCGACGGCCGCGCGCCGCGAGACCGAGCTCGCGAGGTGGTAGCGGCGCACGGCCTCGGGGACACCGCCGAACCCGCGCAGCGGCCGCAGCCCGGCGAGCAGGTCCGCGGCGACGGCGGCCGCCAGTCCGGCGGTCCGCTGCCGGTCGTGCACGCGGGCCTCCAGCCGCGGGGTGAGCGCCTGCAGGCCGAGGACGAGCACGGGGACGGCGACGAGGAGGCCGAGGCCGAGGGCGACGTCGATGCGCAGCAGGACGACGGCGGCCACGAGCAGCCCGAAGCAGCCGGAGGCGAGGAAGCTCACGAGGCCGAGGGCCTCGGCGGTGTGCCGGGTGTCGGACGTCGTGACGGACAGGGCGTCGCCGACCTGCCGGTCGCGCAGGACGGCAGGGTCGCGCAGGACGGCGCGGGCGACGGCGGTCCGCAGGTGGTGCGCCTCGTCGAACTGCGCGCGGTCGACGACCCAGAACGCGAACGTCCCGGCGGAGCTGAGGACGGCGAAGAGGACCAGGACCGCGACCACGGACACGACGATGGCGCGGACGTCCCCGGTGGCGACGGCGCGGTCGACGGCCAGGCCGATCGCGACGGGCACGAGGGCCTCGCACGTCTGGTGCAGCATCGAGGACCCGCAGCCGACGGCGGCGGCCCGACGGTGCCGGCGCAGCACGTCGAGGACGGGACGGGAGGACATGTGAGGAGACCCCAACTGGTCGGGCCGGACGGTGGGAGAGGCGTGCGGTCGACCTTCTCACCCACACGGCTCAGGACAGCCTCACCCGGCGGGCCGCGGCTCGCTCGTCCACCGGCGGTAATCGGAGAGTGGTTGCTTGTTCACGCTGTGTCGCCAGGCCGATGGTGGAGCTGTCGGGGAGACCCCCGCCACCAGACCGCACAGCACAGCAGGAGGACCCCCGTGGCCACCGTCGACGAAACCCTGAAGAGCGCGCTCGAGATCGAGGGCGCCATCG
Organism: Kineococcus sp. NPDC059986; assembly: GCF_040702905.1. Lineage (NCBI taxonomy): Bacteria > Bacillati > Actinomycetota > Actinomycetes > Kineosporiales > Kineosporiaceae > Kineococcus > Kineococcus sp. NPDC059986. The sequence goes on from NZ_JBFBND010000042.1 coordinate 10,586, forward strand.
CCGCCGCGCTCGTCGACCACGAGTCGGGCATGTGCCTGGGCTCCGTCGGCGGCGGCACCCTCGACCTCGAGGTCGCCGCCGCCGGGAACACCGACGTCGTGCGCGCCGAGCTGCGCACCCTGCAGCGCCTCGGCCTGACCGACGTGCCCGAGGACATCCTCGCCACGCTCGGCACGCAGTTCCACTTGATCCGCCTGCTGCAGAGCAGGAACGGGCAGGGGCTGTTCCTCTACCTCGTCCTGGACCGCGGCCGGGCGAACCTGGCGATGGCCCGCCGGCTGCTGACCGTCCTGGAGCGCGGCATCGAGCTCTGACCCCGTCGCCCCGGAGTCCGGTGAGCCCGGCTCACTCGACCTCGGCGGCCGCCCCGGTGAACTGCGCGTCGTGCAACCGCGCGTACGCACCGCCGGCGACCACGAGCTCGGCGTGCCGGCCCTGCTCGACGACGCGGCCGGCCTCCATGACGAGGATGAGGTCGGCGTCGCGGATCGTCGAGAGGCGGTGCGCGATGACGAGGCTCGTGCGGTCCCGCCGCAGCGCGGCCATGGCCTGCTGCACGACGCGTTCGGTGCGGGTGTCGACCGAACTCGTCGCCTCGTCCAGGACGAGCACCTGCGGGCGGGCGAGGTAGGCCCGCGCGATCGTCACGAGCTGCTTCTCCCCGGCGCTGATGCGGCCCGCGTCGTCGTCGACCACCGTCGCGTAGCCGTCGGGCAGGGTGGCCACCACGGAGTCCACCGAGGCGGCCGCGGCCGCCTCGTGGACCTCCTCCTCGGTCGCCTCCGGCCGGGCGTAGGCGATGTTCTCCGCGATCGTCCCGGCGAACATCCACGTGTCCTGCAGGACGATCGCAGCCCGGGCGCGCAGGTCCCGCCGCGACATCGTGGCGACGTCCACGCCGTCGAGCAGGATGCGTCCGGAGTCGACCTCGTAGAACCGCAGCAGCAGGTTCACGAGGGTCGTCTTGCCGGCACCCGTGGGACCGACGATCGCGACCGTGTGCCCGGGTTCAGCCGTGAACGAGAGGTCCTCGATGAGCGGGGCGTCGGGGGAGTAGCTGAACGAGACGTGCTGGAACTCGATGCGCCCCGGGCCCGACGGCCGCGGTCCGTCGACCGGGTCCGGGGTCATCTCGGGGGCGTCGAGGACGTCGAAGACGCGTTCGGCCGACGCGACGCCGGACTGCAGGAGGTTCGCCATCGACCCCAGCTGCGCGAGCGGCTGGGTGAACTGGCGGGAGTACTGCACGAACGCCTGCACCCCACCGATGGTGATGGACCCGCTCGTGACCATCGTGGCCCCGACGACGGCGATCGCGACGTAGACGAGGTTCCCGATGAGGGTCGTCGACGGCATGATCGTCCCGGAGAGGAACTGGGCGCCGGAGCTGGCCGCGTACAGTTCCGCGTTCTTCGCCGCGAACCGGGTGCGCACCTCCTCGCGCCGCCCGAAGGCCGTCACGACGTCGTGCCCCGTGAACGCCTCCTCGATCTGCGCGTTGAGCTGCCCGGTCTGCCCCCACTGCTGGGCGAACAGCGGCTGCGACCGCTTGGCGATGAGCGCGACGACGACGAGCGTCAACGGCACCGCGACGAGGGCGAGCAGCGCCAGTCGCGGGTTGATCGTGAACATCATGACGACGACGCCGACGACCGTGAGGGCGCTGACGAGGGCCTGCGACACCGTCTGCTGCAGGCTCTGGGAGATGTTGTCGATGTCGTTCGTCACGCGGGACAGGAGTTCCCCGCGCGGGGTCGAGTCGACGTGCGAGAGGGGTAGCCGGTGCAGCTTGGCCTCGACGTCGGCGCGCAGCCGGAACACCGTCCGCTGCACGATGCGGTTGAGCAGCAACCCCTGCAGGAACGACCCGACCGCCGACAGGACGCAGACGAGGACGACCCAGCCGATCGTGGAGGCGAGGGCCGCGCGGTCCAGCGGCCGGCCCCCGAACGCCGACGCCACGACGACGTCCGTGGCGTTCCCCAGCAACCGCGGCACGAGGACGGTGAGGACGACGCTCACCACCGCCAGCACGAGGACCACCGCGAGCCGACGGGCGTCCGGGCCCATGCGCAGCAGCAACCGCCGCGCCGAAGGGCCGAACGTCGCGGGTTTCTGCCCGGGTGCGCCCGCCATCCGCATGGGACCGCCGCGGCCGCTCACGCCGCCACCTCCAGCTGGCTCGACACGATCTCCTCGTAGGTGGGGCAGGTCTCGAGCAGTTCGGTGTGCGTCCCGCGGCCCACGACCCGCCCGCCCTCGAGGACGACGATCTCGTCGGCCCCGACGATCGTCGAGACCCGTTGCGCCACCACGAGGACCGCCGCCCCCGGCAGGTCCCGGGCCAGGGCCGCGCGCAACCGCGCGTCGGTCGCGGTGTCCAGCGCCGAGAACGCGTCGTCGAAGACGAACACGTCGGGTCGCTGGACGAGCAGCCGGGCGATGGACAGCCGCTGCCGTTGGCCGCCGGAGACGTTCGTCCCGCCCTGGGAGATCGGCGTCTCGAGCCCTTCGGGGCGCTCGGCGACGAAGTCCTGCGCCTGCGCCGTCCGCAACGCGGCCCACAGTTCCTCGTCGGTCGCGTCGGGCCGCCCGAACCGCAGGTTGCTGGCCACCGTGCCCGCGAACAGGTACGGCCGCTGCGGGACGAGACCCACCCGGCGGCGCAGTTCGCTGTCCGGCACGGACCGGACGTCGACGCCGCCGAGGGTGATGCCGCCGCCGCTGACGTCGGCCAGGCGCGTCGCGAGGTTCACCAGCGTCGTCTTCCCGGAGCCGGTGGACCCGATGACGGCCGTCGTGCGACCGGGCGCGACGTCGAACGTCACGCGGTCCAGGACGGGCCGGTCCGCGCCGGGGTAGCTGAAGGAGACCTCGTGGAACTCCAGCCGGCCGGAGCCGGCGGGGACCTGCGGCGCCTCCGGGTCGTGGACGCTGGGGGCGGTCTGCAGGACCTCCCCGATGCGGCCGGCGGACACCGCGGCGCGCGGTCCCATGACGGCCAGGAACGTCGTCATCATGACGCCCATGAGGATCTGCACGAGGTAGGACAGGAACGCGATGAGGGAACCGATCTGCAGTTCCCCCGCCTCGACGCGTCCGGCGCCGAACCACACGACCGCGGCGCTCGCCAGGTTCATGACGAGCATGACGAACGGGAACACGAGGGAGAACAACCGGCCCGCGCGGACCGCGACGTCGGTGAGGTCGCCGTTGGCCCGCGCGAACCGCGCCACCTCGGCGTCCTCGCGCACGAACCCGCGCACGACGCGCAACCCCGTCAGCTGCTCGCGCAGGACCCGGTTGACGGTGTCGAGGCGCTTCTGCAGCTGACCGAACAGCGGCCCGAGGCGGACCATGACGAGCGCCATGACGGCCACGAGGACGGGCACCGCGACGACGACGAGCCAGCTCAGCCAGACGTCCTCGCGCAGCGCCATGACGATCCCGCCGATGCACAGCAGCGGCGCCGAGATGATCATGGTGCAGGTCATGAGGACGAGCATCTGCACCTGCTGCACGTCGTTCGTCCCGCGCGTGATGAGGGAGGGCGCCCCGAACCGCCCCACCTCCGCCTTCGACAACGACAGGACGTGGTCGAAGACCGCGCCGCGCAGGTCGCGTCCCAGGCTCATCGCGGCGCGCGCCCCGCACCACACGGCGGTGATCGTCGCGACGACCTGCAGCGCGGTGACGGCGAGCATGAGCCCGCCCGTGCGCCAGATGTAGGCGGTGTCGCCCGTGGCCACGCCCCGGTCGATGATGTCGGCGTTCAGCCGGGGCAGGTACAACGAGGCCGTCGTCTGCAGCACCTGCAGGACGACGACCGCGACCAGCAGCCTGCGGTGAGGCCGCAGGTGTTCTCGCAGGAGGGTGAACAGCACGGTCAGCAGGTCTAGCACCCGCCGGGCGGGGGGACATCAGACTTTCGTGTCCCGGGCGAACCGGGGCGTTCAGGGGACACCCGTGCGCACACCCGTCGGGACACCCACGGGTGGTCCTGTCCGGTCCCGTGTCCGGTCCCGTGCCCGGTCCCGTGCCCGGTCCCGTGGCCGGTCCCACGTGGGTGCAGGTGTGGGACCGGCGCGCCGGTCGTCCCGGCGACGCGCGCGCCGTCCCCACGCCCGGTCCCACGCCCGCGGCGCCCCCACGGGGACACCCACCGGGACACCCACGTGGGGTGAGGTGGGGGTCCCGGACGGGTCGTCCCGGCGAGGCGGAGGGGACACCCGCGGGTGGTCCCACGCCCGGTCCCCCGTGGGTGCAGCCGTGGGACCGGCGCGGCGGTCGTGGGGACGACGTCGGCGCCGTTCCCGCACCCGGTCCGACGTGGGACCGGCCGTGGGACCGGCCGTGGGACCGGCCGGACCACCAGCCCTCAGAGCCGCCCGGCCGCCTTCAACGCGAGGTACCGGTCCGCGAGGGCCGGCGCGAGCTCGTCGGGCCCGGCGTGCACGACCTCGACGCCCAGCCGCGTCAGCAGCCGCGCCGTCCGGTCGCGCGTCGCCGTGGCCGTCTCGGCGGCCGCGGCGGTGTAGACGGCCTCGGCGTCCGAGCGGTCGCGGGCCAGGGCGCGCAGGGCGGGGTCGTCGACGGCGGCGAGGACGACGGTGTGCCGCGTCGCGAGCTGCTCCAGCACCCCGAGCAGCCCGGAGTCCAGCACGGAGGAGTCCAGGGCGGTCAGCAGCACGACGAGGGCGCGCTGCCGGACGGTCGTGCGCACCTCGGTGGCGACGGCGTCCCAGTCGGCCTCGACGAGCGAGGGTTCCAGCGGGGCGAGGGCCTCCACCAGCGACGGCAGCAGGTCACCCCGCGAACCGCCCCGCACCCGGGCGCGCACGCGACGGTCGTGGGCGACGAGGTCGACGCGGTCACCGGCCCGCGCGGCCAGCGCGGCGGTCAGCAGCGCCGCCTCGATCTGCGCGTCGAGGCGGGCCGTGGGGTGCTCGCCGTCCAGGCGCGCGGCCGAGGTGCGGGAGGTGTCGACGACGAGCAGCACCCGCCGGTCCCGTTCGGGCCGCCACGTCCGCACGACGACGGCCTGCCGGCGGGCGCTGGCCCGCCAGTCGATCGAGCGGACGTCGTCGCCGTCGACGTAGTCGCGCAGGGAGTCGAACTCGGTGCCCTGGCCGCGGTGCTGGACGGCGCTGCGGCCGTCGAGCTCGCGCAGCCGGGCCAGCCGGGACGGCAGGTGCCGCCGCGACGTGAACGGCGGCAGGACGCGCAACCGGCCGGGGACGGGCGCGGACCGCTGCCGGGCCGCGAGGCCGAGGGGTCCGCGGGAGCGGACGGTGACGCGATCGGCGAGCCGGTCGCCGCGGCGGGTCGGGACGAGCTCGACGGCGAACCGACGCCGCTCCCCGGGAGGCAGGTCCAGGGCGTGCCGGGTCTGCCGGGCGCCGGCCGAGGGCACCCACGCGTCGCGCAGCACCCCGCGCAACCGCTTCGTCCCGGTGTTCTGGACGGTCAGCTCGGTCGTGCGGGGCTCCCCGAGCCGCACGGCCGGCAACGGCGCCCGCACGACGGTCAGCCGGGCCGGGGACGGCGCGAGCAGGGCGTCGAGTCCGACGACCACGACGCAGACGGCCGTCCACACGCCGACCGCAGCCCACCCGGGCCAGGCGACGACGAGGACCAGGCCGGCCAGGGCCAGCCAGACGGCGCGTCCGGTGACGGCCACGTCAGCGCGGGACCGGGACGGACCCGAGGACGGAGTCGAGCACGGCGTCGACGCTCACGCCGTCGAGCTCGGCTTCGGGCCGCAGCTGCACGCGGTGGCGCAGGGTCGGACGGGCGAGCGACTTCACGTCGTCGGGGGAGACGTAGTCGCGCCCCGACAGCCACGCCCACGCGCGGGCGGCGGCCAGCAGGGACGTCGCGCCGCGCGGGGAGACGCCGAGGGCCAGCGAGGGGGAGTTGCGCGTCGCGCGGCACACGTCGACGACGTAGCCGATGACCTCGCGCGAGCACTGCACGCGGCGGACGGCGTCGGCGGCGATGGCGAGCTGCTCGGGGGTCGCGACGGCCCGGACGCCGGCGGCGGCGAGGTCGCGCGGGTCGAACCCGGCGGCGTGCCGGGCCAGCACCTCGACCTCGTCCTCGCGCGGGGGCAGCGGCAGGGTCAGCTTGAGCAGGAACCGGTCCAGCTGCGCCTCCGGCAACGGGTAGGTGCCCTCGTACTCCACGGGGTTCTGGGTGGCCGCGACGATGAACGGGTCCGGCAGCCGGCGCGGTTCGCCCTCGACGGAGACCTGCTTCTCCTCCATCGCCTCCAGCAGCGAGGCCTGCGTCTTCGGTGGCGTCCGGTTGATCTCGTCGGCCAGCAGGATGTTCGTGAAGACGGGGCCCTCGCGGAAGGAGAACCGCGAGGACTGGGCGTCGTAGACGAGGGACCCGGTCACGTCGCCGGGCATGAGGTCGGGCGTGAACTGCACGCGCTTGGTGTCCAGGGCGAGCGAGGCCGACAGACTGCGCACGAGCAGCGTCTTCGCCACGCCCGGAACGCCTTCGAGCAGCACGTGCCCACGGCACAGGACGGCGATGACGAGGCCGGTGACGGCCGCGTCCTGTCCGACGACGGCCTTCGCGACCTCCTGCCGGACGGCGCGCAGGGCCTGCCGCGCGTCCTCGACGGCGTCGGTCGAGGGGGTTTCGCTCACGGGGTGTCCTCCGGTCGGGTGGTGCGGGACGGGTGCGTCGGGGCGGCGGCCGGCGTGGTGACCGACGGGGACGAGCCGGGACGGACGTCCCGTTCGAGGGCGTCGAGGTCCAGGGCAAGCCGCACGAGGGCGGGGTCGTCGGCGGGGTCGGCCCCGGCGAGCAGTTCGCGGACGGCGGGGGCCGGGCGGCCCGTCACCCACGCGACCTGGTCGGCGACGTCGCCCACGCCGGCCTGCGGGTCGAGCCCGGTCCAGGTGCGCAGCCGGCGCAGCGTGGCCTCCCGCAGCGCACCGGCCGCCCGGCCGCCGGCGCGGGCGCTCGCGTAGAGCCGGCCGTGCCCCTCGACCGTCTCGGCGGCCCGGACGAGGACGGGCAGCGGTTCGGCGACGAGCCGGCCCAGGCGCCGGCCGCGCCACAGCAGCAGCACGACCCCGGCCAGGCCCAGCACCCCCACCGACGGCCACAGCCACGGGGGCAGCAGCGCCGAGAGGGGGACGGTCGGGGCGTCGGTGTCGCGCGGGTCCGGCAGGTACCAGACCAGGTCGCGGTGCGCGCCGAGCGTCCGCAGGGCGAGCGCCGCGTTGCCGTCCTGCGCCGCCCACCGGTTGGTCAGCAGCGACGGCTGGCCGACGACCGTCAGCGTCCCGGAGCCGTCGCGCAGCGGGGCGCGGACGTAGGACCCGCCGTAGCAGGCGGTCGCGCCGTCGGTGCCCGCGTACGTGCGGCCCCCGGCACGGGCCGGGCCGGCGGCGCGGGCGGCGGGCAGGTCGCAGCCGGGGTCGCGCACGGCCGTCGAGGCGTCACCCGCGACCCGGACCGCGCCCGTCAGGGCGTCGAGGGTGCCGGCGTCGGGCCGCAGCAGGACGAGGTCGGCGCCCGTGGCGGCCAGCCGCCGCCACCGCTGCGCGGACAGCAGGTCCGGTTGCGTCACGAGGAGCGTCACCCCGTCGGACCCCCCGCCCAGCCGGTCGTCCGCGGCGTCGAAGGACCGGACCTCCGCCACCTGCACGCCCTGGTCGGCGAGCACGCGGGCGACGGCGCGGCCGCCGGCCGGGTTCGCAGACTCCGGGGAGAAGGCGGCCTCCTCGGTGCGGGGGGTGAGCAGCGTGACGAGCACGGCCGTCGCCAGCAGGAGGAGGACGACGAGGACTCCGCCGCGGTAGCGGCGCACGAGTCCCGCCGCGCCGCCCGCGCCTCCGGGTGCAGCGCTCACGCGCGCGGTCCGGCGGTGGCGTCGAGCGCGACGGGCCGGGCGGCGCCGACCTGCCGGACGACGGCGCGCAGGTCCTCGTCGGCGGCGGCCGCGGCGGGTCGCCCGCCGTAGCGGACGTCCTCGAACGTCCGGGCGGCCCGGTGCAGGGCGCCCGCGCAGTCGGGCAGGGCGGACCCGGCCTCGGTGGCGATCTCGGCGGCGGTCCGGCCGGCCCGGCGGTCGAGCAGGGCGCGTTCCTCCAGGGAGCGCACGAGGCCCCGGAAGCGTTCGGCGACGGCGAGGTCGTGGTCGCCGGCGGCCGCCGCTGCGTCGGCCCGGGCGAAGTGGGCCGAGGCCGGTTCGGGGGCCGCGTCGAAGACGGGTCCTTCGGGTGCCTGCCGGGCGCTGCGGCGCAACGGACCCCCGACGAGCAGCACGACGGCGACGAGCGCGAGGAGCAGGACGACGACGACCACGACGGACGTCCACCCGGTCCCCAGCCCGGGCACCGAGACCTGCTGCAGGCGGTCCCACAGCCACGACCAGGCGCGCGCCAGCCACGAGCCCTGCGCCTGCCGGTACTCCGGGCGCGCGAGCTCGGTGGCGAGCCAGCCGCGGGCCGTCGAGCGGTCGGGTTCGACGGGCACGTCCGCGGCCAGCGCGACGAACCCCGTCAGCACGCGAGCCCTCCGGCGGTGGGCCTCACCGCAGCGCGGCCCGGTGCAGTTCCACGTCGAGGCCCTCGCGGCGCATCCGCAGGTCGACGTAGAGCAGCGCCGTGACGGAGGCGAGGAACGGGTAGGCGACGATGCTGCCGACCATCGAGCCCAGCGTCGTGATCGACTGCTGCAGCACGACCGGCCCGGTCCCCGTCGGGTCGCCCGAGGCGGTGCTCACCGCGCTGCCGACGATGCTGAACGGGAAGCCGACGGCGGCCACGACGGCGTACACGACGACCGCGGTGAGCAGCTGGATGCCGAACAGCCGCCAGAACGAGCGGCGGGTCAGCCGGAACGAGCGGGCCAGGGAGGCCCCGATCCCGAGGCCCTCCAGCAGCATCGCGGGCGTCGCCATCGACCACTTGACCCACAGGAACGCCGCCCCCACGGCCCAGGCGAGGGCCCCCAGCACGGCGGCCGCGACGCCGAGGCCCACCTGGGTGCCGGAGTCGGAGAACACCAGGAGCAGGATCCCGGGCGCGAGCGTCACGACCCCGACCAGCAGCGAGGCCAGCGAGACGACGACCGACAGCCCGATGAGCCGCAGCAGCCGCGGCCGGCACACCCGCCACAGCTCCCCGAAGCCGACGGTCCGGCCCAGGACGGCCCGGCTGACGCTCGTGATGAGCATCCCGTTGAGGACCTGGACGGCCACGAGCTGCAGCACGAAGCTCAGCCCGATGAGCGGCAGCGAGCGCTGCACGACCGAGAACACCTCGTCGGCGCTGAAGTCCGCCGGGGAGGCCTGCAGGCGCTCGACGAGGCCGAGGGCGTCCCGGGTGGTGACGACGGTCGCGACCAGGCTCACGAGGGAGGTGGTGACGACGACGATCGCCGACAGCCCGACCATGACCTTCGGGTTCTGCCGGAACGCGCGGAACGCGCCGTCCCAGATCTCCCCGAGGCCGAGCGGGCGCAGCGGCACGATGCCCGGCCGCGGGGCGGGCGGGCGGAAGGGACCGGGAGCGCCGACCGGACCGGGGGAGGGGACGCCCCAGCCGCTCACCGGCGGGACCGGAGCTCCACCCGTGTGCTCACCCGGACCGGGGACACCCGGCGCGCCGGAACCCTCGTCCGGCCGCTGCCACTGCTCGTCCCCCACGCCGCGACCCCCCATGCGGCCATCGTGCCAGAGGGGTGCCACGCACCCCGGGGAGATCCGTCCCGGCGTGGTGATCACTGCGGGACCGGGTCCGGGGAGGCAGGATGACCCCATGAGGGGACGCGTCCTCGTGGTGGACGACGACACCGCGCTCGCCGAGATGCTGGGGATCGTGCTGCAGGGCGAGGGGTTGGAGACCCGCTTCTGCGCCAACGGGGACGAGGCGCTCGCGGCGTTCCGCGCGACGCGGCCCGACGTCGTGCTGCTGGACCTCATGCTGCCCGGCACCGACGGCATGGAGGTCTGCCGGCAGATCCGCGCCGAGTCCGGCGTGCCGATCGTCATGCTGACGGCCAAGAGCGACACGGTCGACGTCGTGCTCGGCCTCGAGGCCGGCGCCGACGACTACGTCGTCAAGCCCTTCAAGCCCAAGGAACTCGTGGCCCGGGTCCGGGCGCGGTTGCGCTCGGCGGGCGAACGGCCGCCGGAGACGCTGCGCATCGGCGACCTCACCATCGACGTCGCGGGCCACTCGGTGCGCCGCGACGGGCGCTCGCTGCCGCTGACGCCGCTGGAGTTCGAGCTCCTCGTGACCCTCGCCCGCAAACCCTGGCAGGCCTTCACGCGCGAACTGCTGCTGGAACAGGTCTGGGGCTACCGGCACGCGGCCGACACCCGCCTCGTCAACGTCCACGTCCAGCGGCTGCGCTCGAAGATCGAACGCGACCCCGAGCACCCGGAGATCGTCGTGACCGTGCGCGGGGTGGGGTACCGCGCCGGTCCGCTGTGACGAGGGTGGGGTCCTGAGGGTGGGACGCCTGCTGGCCCGGTGGCGGGCCTCGCTGCAACTGCGCGTCGTGGTCCTCACGACGATGCTGGGTCTGGCCGTCGTCGTCGGCGTCGGCTCGTTCCTGCTCGACGGCATCGCCGACGGTCTCGTCGCCGAGCGGCAGAAGGTCGCGCTCGCCGACGCCGCCCGCAGCGCCCAGACGGCCCAGCAGCAGTTCGACGCGGCCACCACGACGAGCTCGGCCGAGGTCGAGCAGCTCGCCGGCGACGTCGTCTCGGCCCTCGAGGGCGCGGGTCCGGACCGCGTGCGCGGGGTCGTCCTGCTGCGCGCGACGGGGGCCCCCGACACCGCGGCCAGCGGTCAGGTCGTCGTCCGCGACGTCGCCTCCGAGGGCCTGGACGCCTCCGACATCCCCATGGCGCTGCGCCGGGCGGTCGTGTCCTCCGACGTCCAGCAGCTGCAGATCGTCGACCTGCCCGACGCCTCCGGCGCGCCGAGCCTCGTCGTCGGTTCCACCGTCACCCTGCCGCGGGCGGGGGAGTACGAGCTGTACTTCGTCTACTCCCTCGCCAGCGAGGAGCAGACGGTGTCCCTCGTGCGCACGACGTTCGTCGGCGGCGGCATCGCGCTCGTCCTGCTCGTCGCGGCGGTCGCCTGGGTCGTCACCCGCACGGTCGTCGAACCCGTCCGCGAGGCGGCCGGGACGGCCGAACGCCTCACCGGCGGGCACCTCGACGAGCGGATGCGGGTGCGCGGCACCGACGACCTCGCCCGGCTGGCCCGTGCCTTCAACGAGATGGCCGCCGGGATGCAGCAGCACATCGAGCAGCTCGAGGAACTGTCCCGCCTGCAGCGCCGGTTCGTCTCCGACGTCAGCCACGAACTGCGCACCCCGCTGACGACGATCCGGATGGCGGGGGAGGTCCTGCACGACGCCCGCGAGGGTTTCGACCCCGCCTCGGCCCGTTCGGCCGAACTCCTGCTCACCCAGCTCGAACGGTTCGACACCCTGCTGTCGGACCTGCTGGAGATCTCCCGGTTCGACGCCGGAGCCGCTGCGCTGGAACCCGATCCGCAGGACGTCCGGGTGCTGGTGCACCGGGTCGTGGAGTTCACCTCCACCCTCGCCGAACGCCGCGGGTCGCAGGTCGTCGTCGCCGAACCCTCCGGTCCGTGCACGGCGGAGGTGGACGCCCGCCGCATCGAGCGGGTGCTGCGCAACCTCGTCGGCAACGCGATCGAGCACGGGGAGGCGCGCCCCATCGAGATCACCGTCGCGTGCGACGAGCACGCCGTGGCGATCGGCGTGCGCGACCACGGGGTCGGGTTGCAGCCGCAGCAGCTGCCGCGCGTCTTCGACCGGTTCTGGCGTGCCGACCCCGCCCGGGCGCGCACCACGGGCGGCAGCGGTCTCGGGTTGGCGATCGCGTTGGAGGACACGCGGTTGCACGGCGGGTGGCTGGAGGTCTGGGGCCGGCCGCAGCAGGGGTGCCACTTCGTGCTCACGGTCCCGCGCGCGGCGGGCCGGTCCTTGCGGGCCTCCCCGCTGCCGGTCGTGCCCCTCGGCTGGCGCGAACCCGTCGCGGCCCTGCCCGCCGGTCCGCGGCGCGACCCCTCGTGAAGCGCCGCACCGCGCTCGCGTTCGCGGGAGCGCTCGTCCTCGCCGGCTGCGGCGGGGTGCCGCGCTCGAGCGACGTCGTCAGCGGGTCGCGCATCGAGGCCGACCCGCGCGTCGGTCTGCTGCAGGTCATCCCCGACGGCCCGACGCCCGGGGCGGGTCCGGTGGACGTCGTGCGGGGTTTCCTGCGCGCCGCCGTCGCCGCGGACGACGACCACGCCGTGGCGCGCCAGTTCCTCACGTCCGCGGCCGCCCAGTCCTGGCGCGCCGACGCCTCGACGACCGTGGTCGCGACGGGTCCGGACCTGTCCCTCGTCGCGCAGGGCCCGACGTCGGCGGTGGTGTCCATCACGACCACCGCGACGGCCGTCGTCGACGCGGCCGGTCACTACGTCGAGCAGCCGCCGGGGGCCACGACGACGCGGCCGGTGGCCCTGGTGCGCGAGGACGGGCAGTGGCGGCTGGCCGAACCCGGAGACGGGATCGTGCTGACGGCCCTGGACGCCTCCCGCACGCTGCGGTCCTTCCCCGTCTTCTTCGTCACCTCCGGTCCCACCCCCCAGTTGCTGGCCGACGTGCGCTGGTTCGGCTACGACTCCTCCGTCGCCACCCGGATCGTGCGCGCCCTGCTGGAGGGGCCCTCGGACTGGCTCGCCCCCGCCGTCGTCTCCGGAGCCCCGCGCGGCACGTCGCTGCGGGTGGGGACGGTGCCCGTCTCGGCCGGCACGGCGACGGTGGACCTGTCGGACCGGGCGCTGGACGCCGGCCCCGCGCAGCGCGCGACGCTGCTGGCCCAACTGCGGGCCAGCCTGACCGGCCTGCCGGAGGTCTCCGACGTCACCGTGACCGTCGACGGGGCCGAGCTCACGCGCAGCGGGGCCCGCAGCGCGGACCTGCCGCGGTCGGTCGTGCCCACCGACGCCCGCCTGGTCCTGCTGGGCCCGCAGGGGCTGACCCGGTGGGACCGCTCGGGCGCCGTCGCCGTCGCCGGGACGGGACCGGGGCTCGAGTCCGGCGGCGGGGCGAGCCACCCCGCGGCGGGAGCGGACGGGACGACGTACGCGGTCCTCACCGACGACGGACGGGTGGCGCGCGTACAGCGCGCCGGTGGCCCGCTCCAGGCGGCGGTGACGGGGCGCGGCCCCCTCGTACCCCCCGCCGTCGACCGGTTCGGCTGGGTGTGGACCGCGCCGACGGCGGTCGGGCAGTCCCCGCTCGCGGTCCCGGCCACCGCTCCCGCGACCCCGGCGCAGACCGTCCAGGTCCCGGCCGACGGTCTGGGCGGCAGCCTGGTCCGCGCGCGCGTGGCCCGGGACGGGGCGCGGCTGCTCGTCGTCGTCCGGGACCCGGCGGGGCTCATCCACGTCCGGGTGCACGGCATCGTGCGCGACGGCGACGGCAAGCCCCTGCGCCTCGGCAGCGGCACCGCCGACCTCGCCCCGGGTGCCGGGGACGTCCTGGACGCCGCGTGGTTGGCCGACGACGAGCTCGTCCTGCTCGTGCGCGACGGCGCGGGTCGCACCGCCCCCGTCCTGGCCCGGGTCTCCGGTCCCAGCACGCGGCTGCCCGACGTCCCGGGGGCCGTGGCCGTCGCCGGCGGCTGGTCCGACCGCGACGTCGTCGTGGGCACGGGCGACGGCAAGCTGCTCTCCCGCAGCGGGGCCGACTGGATCCCGGTCGCGGACGGTCGCGACCCGTCCTACCCGGGGTGAGCACCGGCGCCGGACCTGTGGACGACGCGGCCCGTCGTCGCGGCACCTGCGTGAGGCTCCTGCCGTGCCCGTGCTCCCGACAGCCCTCCGCGCCGCCGTCCGCTCCGCCTCCACGGGGGTCCTCGACCTCGGCTGGCCCGCGCACTGCGCCGGGTGCGGCCGCCCGGGACCGGTCTGCTGCCCGCCCTGCACCCGCGCTCTGAGCGTCGGCGCGCTGACGGCCCTGCCCGACGGGACGCCCGTCCGGGGGTGCGCGGCGCACGACGGCCCCGCCCGGCAGCTCCTCCTGGCGGTCAAGGAGCGCGACCGGGCCGAGGCCCGTCCCGCGCTGGCCCGGGCCCTGGCCCGGCAGCTCGTCGAGCTCGTCCCGACCGGGGCGGTGCGGCTCGTGCCCGTGCCCACGCGGCGGGCCAGCCGACGGGTCCGCGGTGGGGACCTCGTGGCGGACCTGGCCGCCCGCACGGCCTCCGCCGTCCGGACCACGGGCCGCGACGTCGGTGTGGAGCGCTGCCTGCGGCTGCGCCGGGCCGTCCGCGACCAGACCGACCTCGACGCCGCCGGCCGCCGGGCCAACGTGGCCGGCGCCTTCGTCCTGCACGGTCGTCCGCCGCCGGGAGCGTGCGTCGTCCTCGACGACGTCGTGACGACGACGGCCACGGCCGCGGAGGCCGTCCGGGCGCTGCGAGCCGGTGGCGTGCGGGTGAACGGTGTGCTGACGGTGACGGTCGCGTCGGTGGACGGATCGGACGGGGGAAGGGCGCGTCCCACCTGGGCAGCCGGGGGGTCGGGGGTCTAGCGTTGGCCCATGGCGGCCAGCGACGGTGTTCCAGGGGGTGTCGCCCCCGTGGCCGACACGGGTGTCGACCCCCGGTCCCGCTCCTGCCCGCCTGCTCACCGCGCCCTCCCCCCGGGGGTGGTCCGCGGCACGAGGTGACGGTCCGAGGCGGGCCGGCCCCACGTGCCGGTGCCGCCAGCTCGAACGAGGGAGGCATCCCGTGGAAGTTGTGGTCACCGGACGGCACACCGACGTCAAGGAGAGGTTCCGGCGGCACGTCGAGGACAAGCTGGAGGCGAAGGTCAGCCAGTTCGCGCCCCGCGCCCAGCGCATCGACGTCGAGGTTTCCCACGAGAACAACCGTCGGCAGGCGAGCAACTGCGAACGGGTGGAGATCACCGTGCGCGACAAGGGACCGGTCGTGCGCGCCGAGGCCTGCGCCGACGACCCGTACGCGGCGCTGGACCTCGCCACCACCAAGCTCCTCGAACGATTGCGACGCGCCCGCGACCGCCGCAAGGTCCACCACGGCCGGCACCGGCCCACGTCCGTGCACGAGGCGACGGCCGGTCTGTCGGACGAGGTGCTGACGGGGTCCTTCGACCCGGGTCGCCCGCTCGCCGAGCAGGTCGCGAGCGAGGAGGTGCCCACGCCCGCGGTCATGGCCGGGTCCACCGCACCCAGCGCGGACGCACCGGACGCGGCCCTGCAGGACGCCTCGCCCGTCGTCATCCGCGAGAAGCGGCACGACGCGGTGCCCATGACGCTGGACCAGGCCCTCTACGAGATGGAGCTCGTCGGCCACGACTTCTACCTCTTCGTCGACGCCGCGAGCGGCTCGCCGAGCGTGGTCTACCGCCGTCGCGGCTGGGACTACGGCGTCATCCACCTCGACGTCCAGGACGCCCCGCAGGGCCAGGCGGACGGTGCCGGGAACGGTGCGGCCAACGGCAGGGGGTCCTCCGACGCGGCGCTGACGGCCGTCGTCGCGGCGGCCATGCGCTGACCCACGGACTTCCGTGACCGGGCGCCACTCCCCGAGCCGGGGAGTGGCGCCCGGTGCCGTCCGTGCCAAGATCGTCGTCTCGGGCACGGGAACACCGTGTCCGGGGGACCACCGAGCACGGACAGGGAGGGGGCGCCGTGAGCGAGGCGATCCGGATCGTCGTCGTCGACGACCACTCGCTGTTCCGCCGGGGACTGCAGATGGTGCTGTCCGTCGAGGACGACCTCGACGTCGTGGGGGAGGCCTCCGACGGGGCCGAGGCCGTCGAACGGGTCGAGGAGCTGCTGCCCGACGTCGTGCTCATGGACGTGTGGATGCCCCGCCGCTCCGGCATCGACGCCTGCGCGCAGATCAAGGCCGTCGCCCCCTCGACGAAGATCCTCATGCTCACCTCCTCGGAGGAGGAGGACGACCTCTTCGGCGCGGTCCGGGCCGGGGCCAACGGCTACCTGCTCAAGGACGTCCCCGCCGAGGAGGTCGCCGACGCCGTCCGCTCGGTCATGACCGGGCAGTCGCTCATCACGCCCAAGATGGCCGGCCTCCTGCTCGGGGAGTTCAACGCGATGCGCCGCCGCGACGAGGAGCGCAACCTGGGCCTGCCCGGGGCGCCGCGGCTGTCCCCGCGCGAGCTGGAGGTCCTGCGGCTGCTGGCCCGGGGCCTGCCCAACCGCGAGATCGCGGGGCAGCTCGGCATCAGCGAGAACACCGTGAAGAACCACGTCCGCAACCTCCTCGAGAAGCTGCAGCTGCACTCGCGCATGGAGGCCGTCGTCTACGCCGTGCGCGAGAAGATCGTCGAACTGTCGTGACACCCGCGGTCGAGGAGATCTCGGCCCGGCAGGCCCGGCGCGCGGCGCTCGCCGCCTCGGGGTTCAGCCGCCGCCGGCCCGCGACCGTGACGGCCGCGCACGTCGGCCGCGTCGTCGAGCGCCTCGGCGTCGTGCAGATCGACAGCGTGAACGTGCTGTGCCGCAGCCACTACCTGCCGTTCTTCAGCCGGCTCGGGCCGTACCCGACCGAGCTCGTCGACCGGGCCGCCCACCGGTCCCCGCGCCGGTTGGTGGAGTACTGGGCCCACGAGGCGTCCTACGTCGCCCCCGCCACCCACCGGCTGCTGCGCTGGCGGATGGACCGCGCCGCCTCCGACGCGTGGGGCAGCGTGCGCAGCATCGCCCACGAGCGCCCGGACCTGCTCGAGGCCGTCGAGGAGCACCTCGCCGCCCACGGCCCGGCGACGGCCCGTCAGCTGGAGGCGGCGCTCAGCTCGGGGGCGGTCCGCCCCACCGACCACTGGGGCTGGAACTGGTCCGACGTCAAACGCGCCTGCGAGCACCTGTTCTTCGCGGGCCGGGTCTCCGCGGCCGGCCGGACGCCCCAGTTCGAACGCCGCTACGACCTCACCGGCCGCGTCCTGCCACCGGCGGTGCGCGACGCCCCGGACCCCGTCCCGGCCGACGCCGTCCGCGAGCTCGTCGCGATCGCCGCCCGCGCGAGCGGCGTCGCCACCGAACCCAGCCTGCGCGACCACTTCCGCCTCGCGCCCGGCCCCTCGCGGCAGGCCGTCGCCGAGCTCGTGGAGGAGGGCCGCCTGGAACCGGTCCGCGTGCGCGCGTGGGCTGCGCACCGCCCCGCTTACCGCTGGGCCGGGGCCGTCGCCCCTCGGGTCGACGCGCGGGCCCTGCTCACGCCCTTCGACCCGCTCGTGTGGCACCGCCCGCGCACCGAGGAGGTCTTCGGCGTCAGCGTGCGGCTGGAGTTCTACGTCCCGCGTGAGCAGCGGGTCCACGGCTACTACGTGCTGCCGTTCCTGCTCGGTGAGGACCTCGTCGCCCGGGTCGACCTCAAGGCCGACCGGCGCGCCGGCGTCCTGCGCGTCGAGGGCGCCTACGCCGAACCGTCGGCCCCACCGCGGACGGCGGAGGAACTGGCCGCCGAGCTGCGCGACCTGGCCCGCTGGCAGGGCCTCGACGACGTGCTCGTCGCCGGTCGGGGCGACCTGGCCCCCGCGCTGGCGAGCACCCTGGTGAGCACGGCCGCCTCGAACGGGTGAGCGGCGCGCGGCGGACCTCAACATCACGACCGGTCCCGCCGACACACGGGAGGTGGACCTCGCCGCCCTCCCCGCCGACCAGGTCGAGCACGCCGCCGGCCTGCTCGAGCACGTGCTCTCGGAGCTGTCGGCCGGGGCCAGCGAGCGCGACGTCCTGAGCCGGGCCGCGGGACTCGTCGCCGACCTCGTCGACGCGGACGTCGTCGCCGTCTGCGAGGGCCCCCACGTCCACGGCGGGGTCGGTCTCGGTCAGCGCTTCCTGCCCGAACGCGGCCTGGCCCGCGTCGTCCGCGACGGTGGGGGGTCCTTCGCCGTCCCCGGCCTGGGGCGCGTCCGCACCGAGGTCGTCGAGGTCCCCGGCCTGTCCGGCATCCACCTCGTCGTCGGGCGCGCGGAGTCGCGGCCGCTGCCCGCCGAGGGGGACGACGAGGGGCTCGCGGCGGTCCGCCTCGTCGGCCGGGTCCTCGGGCTGGTCGTCCTCGCCCGCCACGGCCGCGAGCGCGAGCGCTGGCACCGGCAGCAGGGTGCCCAGGGCGCCGCGGAGCGCACGAAGCTGCAGCAGGCCCTGCGCCAGCGCGAGCAGGTCCTCACCACCTCCGTCCGCTTCCAGCGCGCCGTCTCCAGCCGCCGGCCCCTGCCGGAGCTGCTCGTGCAGATCGCCGCCAGCTCCTCCGAGCTCATGGAGGACCGGGCCGTCTCGCTCGTGCTGGCCGACCCCCGCTCGCAGATGCAGATGCGCGTGGCCGCCGCCGTCGGCGAGCCCACGCTGGAGCACTCCCTCGTCCTCGCGGCGACGAACGCCCTCGGCGGTTTCGGCGTCGCGGTGGGTGACGGCCAGACGCCCGCGGCGGCCGCCGTGCACATCAACGGTCGCAGCGTGGGCGCCCTCGTGGTCGACACCCGCGGCCGCGGTCCGCTCGACGCCGTGGGCGCCACCGTGCTGCGCGCCTTCGCCGAGCACGCCAGCATGGCGCTCAGCCACGCCGACACCGTGCGGGCCGTCGAGGCCGCGTCCTCGGACTCCCTCACCAACCTGCCGAACCGGGCCACGCTGCTGCGCCAGCTCGAGGTCGCCCTGCGCGTGACGGAGGCCGACGGTGTCGGTACGGCCGTCCTCTTCGTCGACCTCAACGGCTTCAAGCAGGTCAACGACACCCTCGGCCACGCGGCCGGCGACGAGGTGCTGACCCGGGTGGCCAGCCGGCTGCGGCGCTGCCTGCGCGGCGACGACGTCGCGGCCCGCCTCGGTGGCGACGAGTTCGCCCTCGTCGTGCGCGACGTCGACCCGCGCCGGGCCGCGGAACGCATCGCCGCCCGCGTGCAGACGGACGTCGCCGCCCCGATGGAGACGCACGGCACCACCGTCCGCGTGGGGGCCAGCATCGGCATCGCCCTGGCCGAGGAGGGTGTGAGCGCCGCCGAGCTGCTGCGCCGGGCCGACAGCGCCATGTACATGGCCAAGGCCGAGTCGCACGCGGCCGGCCCCGCCGTGGCCGCGGGCACCGTCCCCGGCGGTGTCGTCGTCTTCCAGGCCGACATGCACGACGCCGACCGGCTGCGCCGCCAGCTCGAGCACGACCTGCTGCGGGCCGTGCAGGAGGACGAGTTCGAGCTCGCCTACCAGCCCATCGTGCGCCTCGCCGACGGCGCCGTCGTCGGTGCCGAGGCGCTGCTGCGGTGGCGGCACCGCACCCGCGGACTGCTGGAGCCGGGCGCGTTCCTCGCCGGGGCCGAACGTTCC
Organism: Kineococcus sp. NPDC059986; assembly: GCF_040702905.1. NCBI lineage: Bacteria > Bacillati > Actinomycetota > Actinomycetes > Kineosporiales > Kineosporiaceae > Kineococcus > Kineococcus sp. NPDC059986. The sequence goes on from NZ_JBFBND010000042.1 coordinate 29,951, forward strand.
CCGGCGGTCGAGGAGCTGTGGCGCTGGGTCCTGCGCAGCGCCTGCGCCCAGGCCGTCGTGTGGCGCCGGCAGGTGCCGGACCTGTCGGTCACGGTGAACCTGTCCGCGGCCCACGTCATGACGCGCGGCGCCGCCGACGACGTCCGGGCCGCCCTGACGGCCGCCGGGCTCGACCCGACGGCCCTCGTCCTCGACGTGCCCGCCAACCTGCTGGGGGAGGACCCCGACCTGCTCACCGCGCGGCTGAAGAAGTTGCGCGCCACGGGGGCCCGCATCCTGCTGGACGACTTCGCCACCCTCGACCCGGCCCAGGCCGGCGTCCTGGCGGGCCACTCCCTCGCCCCGCTGCGCCAGCTCCCGGTCGACGGCGTCAAGCTCGACCGGACGCTCATCGCCGAGATCGACGGCCCCGACGGGGTCGACGCGCTCGCCGCCGTCCGCACGCTGTGCGAACTCGGTGCCGCCCTCGACCTCGGGGTCGTCGCCGAGGGCGTCGAGCGCACGGAGCAGGCCGTGCTGCTCACCGAGGCGGGCTGCTCGGTGGCGCAGGGCATCCTGCTCGGGGCACCGCGGTCGGTGGTCGAGCTCGGCTCCGAGCTCGCGGCCGACGAGCTCGGCCCCGTCGAGCCCACCGCCGCCGCGCCGGCGCTCGCCGACCTCGTCGACTTCACCGACGAGGAGGCGGCCGAGGAGCTGGAGGAGGGACCCCTGGACGCCGCGGCGATCTTCGCCCGCGAGTTCGGGCCCGCCCCCGTGCCCCGCAACGGGGCGCTGACCGTCCCGCTCGCTCCGGCGGGGGTCCGGCCCGGGGCTCCGGTGCCGGTGCCGATCAGCGGGGTGCGTCCCACGGACGTCCGGCGGATGCTGGACCAGTCGCGCTGAGCCACGGCTGCTGGCCCAGGGTCACCGTGACGTCCCCGTCACCCCAGGTTGCGCCGCTAGAGTGATGGGGTGCCAGCGATCGTCGAAAAGGTCCTCCGCGCCGGCGAGGGCCGCGTCGTCAAGCGTCTGCACCGCATCGCGGAGCAGGTGAACGCCCTCGAACCCGACTTCGAGGGGATGAGCGATGCGGAGCTGCGGGGGGAGACCGACCGCTTCAAGGAGCGTCTCGCCGGCGGCGAGACGCTCGACGACCTGCTCCCGGAGGCCTTCGCGGTCGTCCGCGAGGCGGCGCGCCGCACGCTCGGCCAGCGCCACTTCGACGTGCAGCTCATGGGTGGTGCCGCGCTGCACCAGGGCAACATCGCCGAGATGCGCACGGGTGAGGGCAAGACCCTCGTCGCGACGCTGCCGGCGTACCTCAACGCGCTGACCGGCGAGGGCGTCCACGTCATCACGGTCAACGACTTCCTCGCCGAGTACCAGTCCGACCTCATGGGCCGCGTGTTCCGCTTCCTGGGCCTGACGAGCTCCTGCATCCTCTCGCGCATGCGCCCCGACGAGCGGCGCGAGGCCTACGCGGCCGACATCACGTACGGGACGAACAACGAGTTCGGCTTCGACTACCTGCGCGACAACATGGCGTGGAACGTCGCCGAGATGGTCCAGCGCGGCCACCACTTCGCCATCATCGACGAGGTCGACTCGATCCTCATCGACGAGGCCCGCACGCCGCTCATCATCTCCGGCCCCTCCGACGCCCCGACGAAGTGGTACACGGAGTTCGCCAAGATCGTCCGTCGCCTGACCATCGACGTCGACTACGAGGTCGACGAGAAGAAGCGCACCATCGGCATCCTCGAGGCGGGCATCGCGAAGGTCGAGGACCTGCTCGGCATCGAGAACCTCTACGAGAGCGTCAACACCCCGCTCATCGGCTTCCTCAACAACGCCGTCAAGGCCAAGGAGCTCTTCAAGCGGGACAAGGACTACGTCGTGTCCCCCAACGACGAGGTCCTCATCGTCGACGAGCACACCGGCCGCATCCTCGCCGGCCGGCGGTACAACGAGGGCATGCACCAGGCCATCGAGGCCAAGGAGGGCGTGCCGATCCAGAACGAGAACCAGACGCTCGCGACGATCACTCTGCAGAACTTCTTCCGCATGTACGACAAGCTCGCGGGGATGACCGGTACGGCCATGACCGAGGCCGCCGAGTTCCACCAGACGTACAAGCTCGGGGTCGTGCCCATCCCGACGAACCGCCCGGCCGTCCGCATGGACCAGCCGGACCTCGTCTACAAGAACGAGCAGGCCAAGTTCGCGGCCGTCGTGGAGGACATCGCCGAGCACCACGCGGCCGGGCAGCCGGTCCTCGTCGGCACGACGAGCGTGGAGAAGAGCGAGTACCTCTCGAACCTGCTGACCAAGGCGGGGGTCGAGCACACCGTCCTCAACGCCAAGCAGCACGAGCGCGAGGCCTCGATCGTCGCGCAGGCCGGCCGCAAGGGTGCCGTCACCGTCGCGACCAACATGGCCGGCCGCGGGACGGACATCATGCTCGGCGGCAACGCCGAGTTCCTCGCGGTCGCCGCGATGAAGGACAAGGGCCTGGACCCGGACGAGGCACCCGAGGCCTACGAGGCCGCCTGGCCGGAGGTCCTGGAACAGGCCAACGCCTCCGTGCAGGCCGAGCACGACGAGGTCCGCGACCTCGGCGGCCTCTACGTCCTGGGCACCGAGCGCCACGAGTCGCGCCGCATCGACAACCAGCTGCGCGGACGCTCGGGCCGCCAGGGCGACCCGGGGGAGTCCCGGTTCTACCTGTCCCTGACCGACGACCTCATGCGCCTGTTCAACGCCGCGCTGGTCGAGAGCTTCCTCACCCGCACGGGGATCCCCGAGGACGTCCCGATCGAGTCGAAGATGGTCTCCCGGGCCATCCAGAGCGCCCAGGGCCAGGTCGAGGGGCGCAACTTCGAGATCCGCAAGAACGTCCTCAAGTACGACGACGTCCTCAACCGCCAGCGCGAGGTCATCTACACCGAGCGCCGCAAGGTGCTCGAGGGCGAGGACCTGCACGTCCAGATCCGGCACTTCATCGACGACGTCGTGACGGCCTACGTCTCGGAGGCGACGGCCCGCGGCTTCGGCGAGGACTGGGACCTCGAGGAGCTCTTCACGGCGCTGCGCAGCCTGTACCCCGTCTCGATCACCCCCGAGGAGGTCGTCGAGGCCGCCGGTGGCCGCGGCAACCTGACGGTGGAGCGCCTCGTGGAGGAGATGCGCGGCGACGCGCAGGCCTGCTACGAGGCCCGCGAGGAGGAACTGGGCGAGACCGTCCTGCGCGACCTCGAGCGCCGCGTCGTGCTGTCGGTCCTGGACCGCAAGTGGCGCGAGCACCTCTACGAGATGGACTACCTGCAGGAGGGCATCGGCCTGCGGGCCATGGCCCAGCGCGACCCGCTCGTGGAGTACCAGCGCGAGGGCTACCAGCTCTTCGGCGCGATGACGGACGCCATCAAGGAGGAGTCCGTCGGCTACCTCTTCTCGTTGGAGGTCCAGCCGGCCGCTCAGGCCGGGGTCGCGGCCGCGACGCCCGGTTTCGGCGCGCCGCCGGTCCGGCAGCAGCTGCAGTACTCCGCTCCGACGGCCGAGGGCGACGTCGAGGTGCACGCGGGCGACGCGCAGGCGACCGAGGCGGCCACGGGCAACCGTGCCCAGCGCCGCGCCACCGAGCGCGCCCAGCGCGACGCCTGAGGGTTCCGGGGCGGGTCAGCGCATCTCGAGCGCGGTGACCCGCCACCGGTCACCGGACCGGTCGGTGCAGCGCTCGACGCGGAGCGCGGCCGCCTTCACCCGATCGCCCTCCCGCAGCACGGCGCCGACCTCGGCGATCCCGTCGACGGGGAACGAGACGCGCAGCGAGGACACGTGCGCGGCCCGCACGGCACCGCGGGCCGCCGGACGTGCCCGCGACCGCAGGCGCGCCTGCAGGGCGGCCTTGCGCTGGACGCCCGTGTAGATCTCGGCGCTGGACCACCGCAGGAGTTGCTGGGTGGGGCGCTGCCCCGACAGGACCTCCAGCAGCGTGACGAGGTACCGCTTCGTCCACCCCGTCACCTCCGGGAGCTCGGCCGGCGGCAGCAGCCGCACGTCCTGCAGGTCGAGCTCGAGGACGCCCTGGTCGGGGCTGAGGTGCGTGAGCACCGGTCCCTCGGCGCCGAACGCGTCCTCGTCATCGACGTAGCGGGGCAGGCGGGTGCTGGTGGCGGTGCTGGGCACAGGTCGTCTCCTCGGTCGGGTGCGTGGACGCGGGGGTGGCGCGGGGTAGGGACGTTCAGGGCAGGCGGAGGACCTGGCCGGGCAGGAGCCGGTCGGGGTCGTCCCCGATGACGTCGGCGTTCGCGACGTAGAGCCGGTGCTGCTCGGCCAGGACCTCGCCGCGGGTCGCCTCGGGCCCGAGCCGGCGTTCGGCCAGGGACCAGAGGCTGTCGCCGCGGAGCACCACGACGTCTCCGGTCGGTGCGGTGGAGCGGGTCTGGAACGTCGGGGTGGGAGTCGGGGTGGGAGTCGGAGTCGGAGTCGGGGTCGAGGTGGGGGTGGTGGTCCAGCCCGGGTCGACGGTGGCCGTCGCGGCCCAGCCGAGCTCGGGCACCGCGGGGGTGGCGGCCTGCGCGGACAGGGCGGCGGAGCCCAGCAGGAGCCCGACCACGAGGGCCACCAGTCGCCGGACGACGGCGGGCACCCCCGGGGTCAGCCGCACGGCCCGGCGCGGCGACCGCCGCACGCGCACCTCGTCGACCACCGCGGCGACCACGCTGAGCGCGAGCCACAGCGCCACCAGGGCTCCCACCGCGCCGCAGACGGCGACGACCACCTGGGCGGGATCGTGGAGGACGGCGTGGGGGAGGGGCACGGTGTGGCTCCTGTGGGTGAACGGGGTCGTTGAATGGCGTTTGGTGCTGTTTGGTGTCGCATGTCTATCGAGTGGCTGTGCGTCGGGCCAGGAATCGGCGTGGGGTGCGCCCGATCGGAGGGCACCGGCTGACGGAGCGTCAGAACTCCTCACGGCCTCGTAGCGTGGTGGTGTGCGCTGGGACGACCTCTTCGACGACCTCGAGGGCCAGGCGGAGCAGGCCCAGCGGGAGGACCTGGCCGCGGAGGTGGCGGACCGCACGCGTCGGGAGCAGGCCACGGTGGCGTTGGCCGACCGGGTACGGGCGGCGACGGGGGAGCTGGTCTGGTCGGTGCGCGACGGGTCCACGCTCACGGGGCGGGTGCTCGGCACGGGCCCGGGGTGGTTCCTGCTGAGGGCGCCGGCGGGGCTGCAGGTGCTCCTGGCCGCCGACGCCGTCGTCGGGGTCCGGGGTGTCCCGTCGTGGAGCGCGCCGCCGCCGGGCCCGGTCGCGGCGCGCCGGACGTTCCTGATGGCCCTGCGAGCCCTCGGCGCGGCCGGGGTGCGGGTGCGGGTGCAGACGGCGGGCGGGGTGCACACCGGTCGGGTGGGCAGGGTCGGGGCGGACCACGTCGACCTGCTGCCGGCCGACGGGGCCGGTCAGGGCGCGGACGTCCTGACGGTGCCGTTCTCCGCCGTGCTGGCGGTGCACGAAGCGCCCTGAGGGGCGCCGTCGGGACGGCGGGGGCGGACGTCAGGCGTGCGGGTGGTCCTCGTCGCCGGCGTGCACCATGTCGCGGGTCTGGGCGTACATCCGCTGGATGTAGTCCTCCAGCTCGCTGTCCTCGACGCGCCACTGGCCGCGTCCACCCACCTTGATGGCGCGCAGCTCCCCCGTCCGGACCAGGGCGTAGGCCTGGGCCGAGGAGATCGCGAGCGTCTCGGCGACGTCCGCGAGCGGGAGGAAACGGGCAGGCACGCTGGCTCTCCTGAGCACTCGGGGGGCACTGTCGGGCACGGGACCCGGCGGTGTCCGCATCCTGCCACGACGTCACCCGGACGCCTCTGACCCGATCGGGTGGCCTGTGGACAACCTGGCGGCGCCCCCGCCCGGTGACCCCACCATGGGCTCTCGACGGAGCGGGCCAGGACGAGGGACGGGGGACGGGTGCGGACAGCGGTGCGACCGGTGCGGGGGCGGGACGTCGTGGGGCCGGGCGGAGTGGGGAGCGGGCCCGCGGGCGGGGTGACCCGGCGCGTGGGTGCCCCCTCGTGGCGGGACCCGCGCCTGCTCGTCGGCCTCCTCCTCGTCACCGGCAGCGTCGTGCTGGGCAGCGTCGTGGTGGAGCGCGCTCAGGACACCACGACCGTCTGGGGGCTCGCCCACGCCGTCGGCGCAGGGCAGCGGCTGGAGGCAGCGGACCTCACGGTGGTCCAGGTCCGCCTGGACCCTGCCACCGCGCAGCGGTACCTCGCGACGGACGTGTCCGCCGACGAGGCCGTGGGTGCGGGAGCGGTCGCGCTCCGGGGACTCGGAGCGGGTGAGTTGCTGCCCCGCGGCTCGATCGGTCGTGCGGAGGACCTCGCGGCACGACCGGTGACCGTCCCGGTCGAGGGCACCGTGCCGCCGGGCGTGGCGGTCGGTTCCCTCGTCGACCTGTGGGTGGTCCCCGCCCCGGTCCCGGGTGCGCTCGCCGCCGAGGGGACCGGTGAGCCACCCGCTCCCGACCGCCTGGTGGCCGCGGCCGAGGTCGCCGCGGTCGTGACCGGCGGTGGGGCGCTGGCGTCCCGGGCCGGCGCCGACGTGCAGGTCCTCGTGCCCCAGGACGCTCTTCCCGCTGTGCTGCAGGCGGTCACGGCGGACGACGACCTCGTGCTCGTCCCCGTCCCCGGGAGCGCCCCCGGGGGTGGGGCGTGACGCTGCCCGTGCTCGTCGCCGTCCCCGGGCCGGCCGAGTCCCGGTTGCTCGCCGGGTGGGAGCCGCTGCGCCGGGAGGTCGTCGTCGTGCGCCGCTGCGCCGACGTGGCCGACGTCCTCGCCGCCGTCGGGGCGGGGCTGGCCCGGGCCGTCGTGCTGGGGGCGGAGCTGCCGGGGTGCGACACGGAGGTGCTGGACGTGTTGCGGCGCCAGGGCGTCGGGGTCGTCGTCCTGCTGCCCGTCGGGGCGGCGGGGGAGGAGTGGGAGCGGCGCTGGCGCGGCCTCGGAGCGACGCGGTTCGTCGTCGAGGACCGGCCGCCGGCCGAGGTGGCGCGGGAGGTGGCGACGGCCGCCGTCGCGCAGGAGCCGGTCCCGCCGACGGAGCGGGAGCTGCACGGCGAGGACGGTCTCGACCTGACCGGCGCTCCTGGCCGCACGGTGGCGGTGTGGGGTCCGCACGGGTCGTGCGGCCGCACCACGGTGGCCGTGAACGTGGCCGCCGAGCTGACCGTCGCCGGGCGGAGCGTCCTGCTGGTCGACGCCGACACCCGCGGTGCCTCGGTGGGCCAGGTCCTCGGCCTGCTCGACGACGCGCCGTCGCTGCTCGCCTGCGTGCGGGCCGCCGCCGACGGTCGCCTCGACGCGTCGGGGCTCGCCGCACGCGCCGCCCGGGTGGACCCCGGGCTCGCCGTCCTGACCGGAGCCGTCGACAGCGCCCGGTGGGCCGAGCTTCGCCCCGCCGCCCTGCGCCGGGTGCTCGAGGTCGGCTCGCTGGCCCACGACTGGACGGTCGTCGACCTCGCCGGTGGCAGCGACGACCTGGCCGAGGAGTCCGGGCGCGACGCCGTGCTCGCGACCGTGATGGGCGCGGCCGACGTGGTGCTCGTCGTCGGGACGGCGGACCCCGTCGGTCTGCAGCGCTTCGCGCGGACCTGGCTGCAGCTGGGGGACCTCGCTCCGGAGGCCCTCGTGGTCCCGGTCGTGACCCGCCTGCGGTCCTCGGCCGTCGGCGCCCCACCGGAGCGGCGGGTCGCCCAGCTCCTGCGTCGCGCGGCCGGTGTCGAGGGGGTGTGGACGGTGCCCGACGACCGGGCCGTCGACGAGGCGTTGCTCGCCGGGAGAGCCCTGGGCGAGCACGCGAGCAGGTCCGCGGCCCGGGTCGTCCTGCGTGACCTGGCGGGTCACGTGGAGGACGTCGCCGACGCCCCGGAGCCCCTGCCGGCCCTACACCCGACGACGGGATTTGACCCGCTGCTGGCCCGCAGTTAACGTAGTTGTCACACCCCAGCGGGGAGGAACGGACGGGACACCGGCCGGTTCCCGCGGGTGATCGGGACTCTCCGAACGACACCGGCAAGGACGAACGCTCAAGGGCGTCCGCAGCCAGCCGATGAACTGGGAGCGTCCTGACCGGGCCGAAGAGCCCGGTACGCTGGATGAAGTCCGCAGACGAGAAGCCGCGAAAGCGGTCGACAGTCGTGCGTCCGGTTCTTGAGAACTCAACAGTGCGCTAGAAATATGTTGATGCCATATGTATCAACCCCCAATGGTCTTCACTCCACAGTGGGTGGGG